>JBBQHG010000218.1:0-4885 GCA_038323755.1 Sphingomonadales bacterium | reverse complement strand
CGCAAGCACGCGCTGTAGAAAGCCAATATCGGTTACCAGTGTATAGCTGTCGATCCCCATCATCAGCGCATATTCGCTCATGGCGGTCAGCAGCCCGCGCATCACGGGTCGCCGCATATCGGGCTCGCAATCGGGGGAAACGCAAAGGCGCGTTATTTCCCTGATCCGCGGGCCGGTTGGCACGTCGCCATCGCACAGAAAGGGGAACACGTCCGACAGCAGATGAGGGCGATCTGTTCGAAGGAGGCGGACCGAACCCAGATGGCGGCCATTTTCCTGCAGGATCAGATATTCGGCGTCCTGATCGTCAAACTGATCGCTTTCCATCCCATTGGCGTGGGGCACATCCCATTTCAGCCAGTCGACGAAAATGCGCTTTCGGTCGACGTGCATGGCACGCAGCAGATGTTCGTGGTGCTGGCGATTGGCGCGCGTAACGAGCTGAACCATTG
This sequence comes from Sphingomonadales bacterium, assembly GCA_038323755.1. Taxonomy (GTDB): domain Bacteria; phylum Pseudomonadota; class Alphaproteobacteria; order Sphingomonadales; family Sphingomonadaceae; genus Sphingomonas. The sequence goes on along the minus strand of JBBQHG010000218.1, from coordinate 4,433 downwards.
CAGACCTCCTTCGATACCGGAGACTGAAGGTTGCGCGTTATAGCCGGATTTCGCCCTCCCCCTTTCGGGGGGGTGTCGGGCGGTCGGCTGGCATGATATTCATTGGTGCTCGCGCTGCATTAAATTAGCAGCCGATGGTTGAGGTTGAGGTCGGCCGGGCATTTGGACGGGAAGGACCGCCGCGACGGGTTAGATAGACGGGTTAGATAAGCGCGTCCGTCAGCGTGAAATGCCCATCGAACAGCGCACGGACCACCACCTGGGTACGCCGTGCCACGTCGTAGCGACGTCGCGCTTCGTCAATGTGATCGCTGACCGTTTCCTCGCGGATGCCGAGGATTTTGCTGATTTCCCAATCGGTCTTGCCGCGTGCGACCTGCACGATGCAATCAAGCTGTCTCTGCGTCAGTTGCACCGGACCGCGGGACGAACCATGCTGCTCCTCGCGCAGGCGGCGGGCCGCCTCATAAGCGAAAGCGCCGACAAGCTGCGCCATTGGCAACCGCGCCTCGGGCAGGGCTCGGCCCGTTTTGACGACAAAAGCAGCAATACCATTCGATTCGCCCGGGATGTGTGCCGGCACCGTGAATCCATCCCCCACGCCGGCTCTGCGCGCCTGCTCGAGGATATGGTGATGGCGCGCGGACATCGAAATCATGCTCGGGATATCGGCATGACGAAAGCCCACCGCCGTCTTGCAGCTGGCAAGATAGGCAGGGTCATCCCGGAAAAAGCGCTGGGTAACGATCTGATCGACCCACCCTTCAGGATAGGTATTAATCCGGATATGCTCGACCGGCTGATCGGGGTTGGAATAATCCACCTGCGTTAGCGAGAAATAATCAAAGCCGATATCCTGCGCCATTTGCGCGGTCAGATCTCTAAGCGCGCCCGCACTGCGAACCGCACGCGATTGCGCAATAAACTCATTGATGGTCGCCAGTTCCCCCATCGACCTCACTCACAATTTTGCTCAGCGCTTCCGGCCCATGCCTAGCGACAAGCCATAGCTGGAACGGTTAACCTAAGCGATACCAAAATATGACGTTACCCGTAGCACCCCCGAGCAGCTTTCTCTCGACAAGATTTTATTGCCGCGATGAAAGCGCCCATACATCTGATAATTAATGCAAAAAATTAGCGCCGTCCAGCCCGTCTCGGGCGGATGGGACCGATTGCCCGCAATTGGCAATGTGTTGTTGCATCGCCGATCCCAGGCACTGGATCCGCGCGATGATGGGCGGCTGTTATCCAAGCCTTGTAGGGTGCCCGGTTCGTTTCGCGGCCGATAGATGGGTGATCGGTCAGTGGATGTTCGGCTGGTCGCAAAACTACCATGCGGCCATGCTAACTCGTCTGGACAATCAACCGATTTTGTCGGACAGAAACCGCGCTAACTTGAGGGGCAAGCCTGGCGACCGTGAAACGAGCGAACTTCGGGTATCCCCCGTCGAACGATATCGACTGGAGCGCATAATGGGGCAAAAGCACAAGATATTGTGGTCCGTTGGAGCGACATTGCTCGCGATACCGCTTGCATTGATGATGGCCGAGCGTGTTGCGCCGGCAGCTGATCATCTGGATCCGCCGACCAGGACCGATCCGGCGATGGATGCCACACCGGATGTGCCGGCCGATATCGCCGATGTGTATGCATGGTATACCAACACGTCGGTTATCGTGGTCATGACCTTTGCCGGGCCGCAGGCTACCTCGCAGCCGGCCGTCTATGATCGGGATGTCCTTTATACCATCAATATATCCAATGGCCCGACCAAGTTCATTCCTACCATTCCGATCAAATTTCGGTTCGGTCAGGATAGCGCGCGAGGTGCCAATCAATATGGGGTTCAAGTCACCGGTCTGCCCGGCGTAACAGGTGGAACCATTACCGGCCCGGTCGAAACCGACCTGACGCGGGACGGGGTCACTGTCCGCGCCGGCTTGTTTGATGATCCGTTCTTCTTTGATCTTCAGGGGTTCAGAACGTCGCGGAGCACAGGTACCCTCAGTTTCTCTTCGACACGAAATTTCTTTGCTGGCCAAAATTTAACGGCGGTCGTCATCGAAATACCCAAGGATCGCATTGCCAATGGCAGCAATCCGATCGGGATTTGGGGAACGACGGCGCGGTTTGGAGGGCAGCTCTGATGTGGCAGAAAAATAGCTGGTTGCGCGCGGCCGCATCCTTGCCGTTAGTCATGGCGATTGCTGCCTGCAACAACGGCGGCAGCGGATCGCCCGTCGCCGTCATTTCGGGATCCTCGCCGACACCGTCGCCGTCACCCACGCCGACGCCCACGCCTTCTGCTTTCGACGTCACGCCTTGCCTGACACAGACGATACCCGGAACAACCCGCACCGTAGGCGACCTGATTATTCCCGATACGCTGACGCTCGATTTGTCCGCGCCCGCGGGCTTCCCAAACGGACGCGGGCTTACCGATCCGGTGATTGACATGACGTTGAACGTCATTTTCCTGAAACTGTCGGTCAACGGGCCTCGCACGCTCGCTAACCTGCCGGTCAATCCAGCGGCCAATGACGTGCCTTTCCGGGCCAGTTTTCCCTATCTGGCGCCGGCCCAGGGATCACCTCCGCTCAGCGGCACGGCAGGGTCGACCTTCAACTTTCGAACCGATCCCGATAGCGCGTATGTTCGAGTCGACCGGATGGGCATGCCCGCCGTCGCCACCGCGTTGATTGGGTCGTCGCTGAAAAACGCCTATAACGACAGCGATCCATCCAATGACTCGGCGCTCCGGTTTTTCCCTGAATTGGGGACGCAATTGGGCCATCTAACCGACTCGTTGGCCGATGACTTTGTCCGCTTGGGGCTAACACCTTGTGCGACGGCTCTCTGACGATGGATTCGTGACACAGCAGGCGCGGCACGGATCGCTGTCGCGCCTGTTGCGCCGGGTGGTTGGAGGAGGGACAATGCAGGCAGCAAAGCCGGGGCCAGCATTCCGCCTGTGGGCCTTGCCTCTCTATGTCGTGGCAGCCGGGTTGATCGTCGCTAGCCTGACCTGGCTATCGAGTGGCGCGAGGCCTGCAGGACCGTCCCTCAGCAATCTTCAGCAACTGCCGCTGAGCTATGGTCCAAGGACCTATGCCGCCGCCTTGGCGATGGCCAACAATGCGGTGACGCTGGGGAAGGAGCGCGTGACCCACCGCGGGCAAGACTGGCTCAATCAGGAATCCTATGCGCATGCCTTGATGGGCCGGGCGCGGCTTGATCTGTCGTTCGATGACCTTGCTGCAGCCGGACACGCGCTAGCGGTCGGAAAGGCGGCGGCGATTGCCGGCAGCGGTCCAATGCTAACCGATGCCGTTTATAACCTGACCGTGCATCGACTGGCACCGATCGGTCCGGATCTGGCTGTTGTCGAGCAGTCGGCCGTGCCTGCCGATCCTGGCGACCGCGCAGAGGCTATGGCGCTACGCGGCGATGTTGCCTTTTACAGTGGTCGTTACGCCTCGGCGCTCCAATCATATCAGGCATCGGCGCAGATTGCCCATGGCCCCGGCACGCAATTCAGGATCGCACAATGGCAGAAAAAGACGGGCCATTTCGACGATGCATTGGCGACCTTTGCAAAGGCTGCGGCGATCAGCGATCGACGCACCCCTCAGTTTATGGCCAATGTCTATTTGCAAAATGGAGTCGTTGAACTCGAACGCGGCAACTGGGCAAAGGCCGAGGAATGGTTTCGCACCTCGGATCGCGCGTTCCCCGGCTATTGGCTGACGGAGGCGCATATGGTGCAAATGTGGGCCTTGCGTGGGCACGTCGCTCAAGCCGCGCAAGGCTATCGGCAGATCATTGCGCGATCACCGCAACCAGATGTGATGGACGCGCTTGCCGCGCTCTACCGTGCCCAGGGCAATGCCGTGGCAAGTCGGCAATGGGCAGAGCAGTCGCAAGCGATCTGGACAGCGCGGTTGCGGCAATTGCCTGAGGCCGCGTACGCCCACGCGCTGGAGCATGAACTCGTGCTCGGTGACCCTGTCGCTGCATTGACGCTGGCGCGCAAGAATATGGCGGTACGCCCCTATGGCGACTCGGCAACGATGCTGAGTTGGGCGTTGCTGGCGAATAATCGCCCGGCCGAGGCGCGGGATGTCCTCGAGACGCTCAATCGCACGCCGTGGCGCACGGCGCAGCAATATGTCGCCCTATCGCAGGCCTATGCGATGCTGGGTGACAGCAACCGCAGCGACGCGGCGCGCGATACCGCACTCATGATCAATCCTCGCGCCTTTGATCCGTCCGCGCCGCTGATCTGGTTTGGCCATCATTGATGCGCTGGCTGCTGTGGTTGTTCGTGGTGGCATTATTGCTGCTCACAGTCAGCGAGGCACATGCGCATCTGACACCGAATTCCGAGGTCAATATTGATTTCGGCGAGCGCGAATCGGTGGCCGATATC
>JBBQHG010000217.1:0-4885 GCA_038323755.1 Sphingomonadales bacterium | reverse complement strand
GGCTGACCGTCTCGTCCTTGACGGCCGCAATCTCCGCCAGCCGGTTCTGCAGATAGACTGAGCGCAGCGTGGCATAGGGGTCGGCCGCACCATCGAGCAGCGCCTTCAGGTTCGCGTCATTCTCGATGCGCAGGTCAAGCCCGGCAACGAACGCGGTCGACAGCTGATAGTCCAGCCGGTTGAACGGGCTCCCGATCACGACGGGATAGATCACTGCATCGGCCTGCCCGCCGAACAGGTCGCGCAGATCGGTCGGGCCGATAAAGGGCAGGAACAGATAGGGCCCCGGTCCCACGCCATAACGCGCGAGCGTATTGCCCAGGCCATTGTCGCGGTGCGGCAGCTTGGCGGTCTTGGCGACGTCAAGCAGCCCGCCGATCCCCGCGGTCGAGTTGATGACAAACCGCGCCAGTGTTTTGGCGGCGTGCTTGGGTTTCAGCTGCAGCAGATCGTTCAGGAACACGATCGGCTCCCTGATGTGCGACATCAGGTGGCGGATGCCAATGCGCAGGAATTTCGGAAATATCTTGGTGTAACCAATGGCCAGCGGCCGGAACAGCGATCGGTCCAGCCCCTGCTGGCCGTTGAACAGCCGCCGGTTGAGCTTTTCCCACGGATCGCCCTTGGCATGGCGCGGCGCCGGCCCGTCTGCTGCGCTGGACGCCATCTCAGTAGCGGGGGTGGGCTGCGTTTCCTGCGCTTGCGCGGCACTACTGGCCAGCAATGCTGCCAGAATGATCAGGCTCGCCGTCTGGCGCAGGGCGGGGGCATGCATGGTGGGGCGCATCACCGGGCGGGGGCTCAGCGCGCTGCCTTGTCGGCCAGCGCGTCGACATGGCCGACCAGCGCTTTCACCCCGCCTTTATCCAGGATTGCCTCGAAATCGGCATGGCGCGTTGCCAGCTGGCTGATCGAATTCTGATAGAAAACGTCGATGATTCGCCAGTCGCCGCCGCTCTGCCGCAGGCGATAGCTGATCGCAACATCGGCGCCCTTGGGCTGGGTCAGCGTGGTTTTCACCAGCCGGTCGGTGCCGCGCGCATCGATCTTGGGGTTGATGACAAAGGTCTGGCCAGACCAGCTGTCGAAATTGCCGGCATATTGGTTGATTGTAAGCTTGCGCATCGCCGCAATCAGCGCCGCCTTGTCGGTCGGTGCCGCCGTGGTCCAGGCCGATCCTACCGCGAGCCGGGTCAGCAGCGGCAGATCGAAGCTCTTGTCGACGATCGGCGCAATCTGGCTGGCGCGCGCCGCAAAGCCCGCCTTTTTGCCGGCTTTCATGATGCTGATCAGCCCGTCGCTCAGCGATTGCACCGGCGCGCGGGCTGCATCCTGCGCCTGGACGACGGCAGGTACGGCCATCATCATCGCAGCAGTGGCAAGGGAAAGGCGGGAATAAGCTGACATCACTGATACTCCAGTAGGTAAGCGGCTTTGCGGATAAAGCGCCGCCTGCCGCGCGTCCACCCCCCAGAGCCCGTTCTTGCTGAACCTGGCATGATCATAGCGTGGCGAATGGGCCACAGCGGGACAACAGAGACGCATTGGGACGCCTCGGCCCCGCTGCCGCACCGGATTTCCTCCTTTTCTTATGGGGGTGTTCCAGTAATATGCGCGGGTCGTCCCGGGGCAGGAGAGGCGGGACGTCAAGGAAGGTCGCAGCAGCCGAAGAATCGGTATGCGTTTGATTCTGAAGTATGTTGGGGGACGGAAAGGACTATTCCTTGCAGGTAATTTTGGCCAAGCCGCGCGGTTTCTGCGCAGGCGTCGTGCGCGCGATCGAAATCGTCGAGCGCGCGATCGATCTCTATGGTGCCCCCGTTTATGTGCGGCATGAGATCGTCCACAACCGCCATGTGGTGAACAAGCTCAAGCAAAAGGGCGCAATTTTCGTCGAGGAACTCGCCGAAGTGCCAGATGGCGCGCGCACGGTGTTCAGCGCGCACGGCGTCTCGCGCGATGTTGAAAATGAAGCCGCCGCCCGTGGCTTGCCCGTGCTCGACGCGACCTGCCCGCTCGTCACCAAGGTCCATATCCAGGGCCGTCGCTATGCGACGCAGGGCCGCTCGATCGTGCTGATCGGGCATGAAGGCCATGCCGAGGTCGAAGGCACGATTGGCCAGGTTGATGCGCAGGTCTATCTCGTGTCGACCGAAGACGATGTCGCCGCGCTCGATCTGCCGGAAGACGCGCCGCTCGCCTATATCACCCAGACGACGCTCAGCGTTGACGACACCCGCGGCATCATCGCCGCGCTTGGCGAACGCTTCAGCGACATCGTCGGCCCCGATGTGTCTGACATTTGCTACGCCACCCAGAACCGGCAGACGGCGGTGCGCGATCTGTGCCGCGTCGTGGACATGCTGCTGGTTGTGGGGGCCGAATATAGCTCCAACTCCAGCCGCCTGCGCGAAATTGGCGTCGATGCCGGCCTGCCCAGCTATCTGGTGGCGGACGGCGACGCGGTCGATCCTGCCTGGCTGACCGGAATCGAAACGATCGGCCTCACCGCTGGTGCCTCCGCGCCTGACGAGCTGGTCGACAGCGTCATCGCTGCCCTGCGCAAGATCGGCCCCGTTACCGTCTCGCAACTCGACGGGATTGAGGAAACGCTGGAATTCAGCCTGCCTTCCGAGCTAAGGAACGTGATCCCGTCGGCTGCGCAGGCATCTGTGCAGATCCCGGCCGAATAGGAACGACACGCATGACCCTTCCGATCAACCTGCTCGCGCGCATCGGCGGCTACACCGTCAAGAAGCATATCAGCGGCAAGAAATACCCGCTCGTGCTGATGCTTGAGCCGCTGCTGCGCTGTAATCTGGCGTGCCCCGGCTGCGGGAAGATCGATTATCCGGATGCGATTCTCAACCAGCGCTTGAGCTATGATCAGTGCATGGACGCGATCGACGAATGCGGCGCGCCTGCCGTCTCGATCGCCGGCGGCGAGCCGCTGCTCCACCGCGACATGCCCAAGATCGTCGAGGGCTATATCGCGAAAAAGAAGTTCGTGATTCTGTGCACCAACGCGCTGCTGCTGAAAAAGAAGATCGACGATTACAAGCCGTCGAGCTTCTTCACCTGGTCGATCCACCTCGACGGCGACAAGGGTATGCATGATCACGCAGTCGATCAGGACGGCACCTACGAAGTCGCGATCGAGGCGATCGAAATGGCCAAGGCCAAGGGTTTCCGCGTCCAGGTCAACTGCACCGTGTTCGACGGTGCTGACCCCGAGCGCCTCGCCAGCTTCTTCGACGAGATGGAGGCGCGCGGCGTCGAGATCACGATCTCGCCCGGCTATTCGTACGAGCGCGCCGCCGATCAGGAGCATTTTCTGACGCGTGAACGCACCAAGAATTTCTTCCGCGACGTGTTCCGCCGTGGCGATGGCGGCCGCAAGTGGAGCTTCACCAACTCGCCGCTGTTCCTTGATTTCCTCGCTGGCAACCAGACCTATGAATGCACCCCCTGGTCGATGCCGCTGCGCACCGTGTTTGGCTGGCAGAAGCCCTGCTATCTGGTCGGCGAAGGCTATGTCGACAGCTTTGCCGAGCTGATGGAAGGCACCGACTGGGATCAGTACGGCGTCGGCAAGTACGAAAAATGTTCGAACTGCATGGTCCATTGCGGCTTCGAAGGCACCGCCGCCACTGACGCGATCCGCAACCCGCTCAAGATGTTCACCATCGGCCGCAAGGGCGTCCGCACCGAAGGCCCGATGGCGCCCGACATCGACATCAGCAACGCCCGCAAGGCCGAGGACGTCCATTCGACGCATGTCGAGCGCGAGCTTGAGCGGATCAAGACCGCCGATCCGGAAGGCTATAAGCGGGTCCAGCGCGCGGCTTGATCGCAGGTTTCTCGTCTCTTTATCGTCACCCCGGATTTGTTCCGGGGTCCACCGGGCCGATGGCGCAATGCGCGCAGTGACACGACCACGGTGGATGCCGGAACTCGTCCGGCATGACGGAGAAGGAGGCGCTTTGACATGAATGCGTTTCGCCTACGCTCGGTTGCCCGCACCTTACCCTTGTTGATCGCGATGACCCTCGCCGCCGCCACCGCCGCTTTCGGAGGACAAATGACCGAGCATGTCGCCAAGGGCAATTTCGACGTCCAGCTGACCCCGACCAGCGCGGCGGATGCAGCCGTTGGCGCGATGTCCATCGCCAAGACCTTCCACGGTGATCTCGACGGCACCAGCGCTGGCCAGATGCTGGCGGTCCGCACGCCCGTCGAAGGCTCGGCCGGCTATGTCGCGATGGAGCGGGTGACGGGCACGCTGGCTGGCCATAAGGGCAGCTTTGCGCTCCAACATAGCGGCACAATGACGCAGGGCACGCCGACGCTGTCGGTCTCGGTCGTGCCCGATTCGGGGACTGACGGGCTGGTTGGGCTGAAAGGGACGATGGACATCATCATCTCCCCCGGTCGCCATGATTACGTCTTCCGCTACACGCTGCCCTGAGCGAGCAGCGTCGCCCAAAGCGGGGCGAGCTCTTGATGGATTTCCACCAGCGATTTGAACGCCAGCTCAGCGCTCCGCCCGGTGCGGATCAGTGCCGGCAACTGCCTCGGCCGCCGTGCGAGCGACGCCAGCACCTTGCCCAGCGCCATCGACCCATCCGGGTTCATCCCCACCAGCGCGGCAGGTGGCAGGGTTTCGTGCGCGGTGTCGGAAATCGTCCGGATTGCCATAAAGGGCAACCCATGCCGCGCCGCCACCCGCGCGGCGATGTGCGATTCCATATCGACCGCCAGCGCACCGGATGCGGCAAGCGCCGCCTTTTCGGCAATGCTAACGGCGATATGATCCTGCCCGATGATGGCGCCGAAATGCGCGTGGGGGAAAGTCCTGCTGAGCCCCTCCCCTTCAGGGGAGGGG
>JBBQHG010000216.1:0-4907 GCA_038323755.1 Sphingomonadales bacterium | reverse complement strand
GGTCAGCGATCCACCGGTCAGCCGGCCCGAAGCGACATCGGCGATCGTTGTCCACAACAGCAAAGTCACGGCGCCGAACAGCAGCATGATGACAAGCGCGGTCATCACCGCACGGATGCGGATGCGGCGCTTGGCGATGGTGAAGCTGCGTTCGACCGCATCGCCGAACCGGTCACCTTCGCGCAACTCCTGCCCGAAAGCCTGGACGACCTTCATCGCGCTCAAAGTTTCAACCGCAATCGACCCGATATCGGCGATCCGGTCCTGGCTCGTCCGCGAATATTTGCGCACGCGCCGCCCCAGCAGCACCAGCGGCATGACGATGATGGGGATGGCAATGATCAGCGATCCCGCAATCTTGGGTGACAGCGCGAACAGCGAGATGATCCCGCCAATCCCGGTCAGCGCGTTACGCAGCGCGACCGATACGGTGGTGCCGACCGCCATCTCGATCTGCGCTGTATCCGACGTCAACCGCGAGGCGATTTCGGACGGGCGGTTTTCCTCGAAATAGCGCGGCGCAAGGCGCAGCAGGTTGCGCTGCACCGCCACGCGAAAATCAGCGACGGTGCGCTCGCCGAGCCAAGAGACGAAATAGAAGCGCACCGCGGTCGCGATCGCCAGCACGATGACGAGGCCGAACAGGCCATAAAAGATGGTGTTGATATGCTGAAGGTCGCCGCCATTGCCGAAGCCTTCGTCGATCACCGACTTGAATCGCCAAGGAATATAGAGCGTCGTCGCCGATGTCGTGACCAGCGCAATGATCGCGATGGCCAGCTGAAATGGATATTTCAGCGCGAACCGCGCAACGATAGCCAGACTGGAAAGCTTGCGGCGGGTGGGCTCGCTGGGAGCGGGTGTGGGTTCGGCCATGATCAGCCGCGTCTAGCAGTACCGTTTCGTGCCCTCAACGCTTATCCGCCATTTTCAAGCGGCACGGCCTGACGCATCGGCATTGCTACTGCAGTGCAGCATGCTAAGGCGATGACCCTTGACGGGAAAGTAACCGTTGCGGGCTTATAGGGGCGTCCATGCTTTACAACACCTATGAAATGCAGCGTTCGATGCTGGCGGGGGCCAGCGCGCTGGCCAATTTCAGCGCCGGTCTCTTGCAGAATCCGGCTTATCCGTTCGCCTATTTTGGTGGTGGTCCGGTGCTCGGCTCTGCGCTGGAGGTTTTCGCCCATGCAGCGGCGCCGCGCGGCAAGCCTGATTTCAATCTGCCGACGACAGAAATCGACGGCAAGACTGTGGCGGTTCACGAAGAAATCGTGCTGCGCAAGCCGTTCGGCCAGCTCAAGCGCTTCGCGCGTGAGGGCGTGACGGGCGGCCCCAAGCTGCTGATCGTCGCGCCGATGTCAGGCCATTACGCTACGCTGCTGCGCGGTACGGTCGAGCGGATGCTGCCCTTCGCCGATGTCTACATCACCGACTGGCGCGACGCGAAGCTGGTGCCGCTGTCTGACGGTACTTTCGATCTCGACGACTATATCGATTACATCATCGAATTTATGGAGGCGATTGGCCCCAACACTGGCGAAGGCGGCACGCACATGCTCGCCGTCTGCCAGCCCTCGGTGCCCTGTTATGCCGCCGCCTGCGTGATGAGCGCCGACAAGCATCCCTGCCGCCCCAAGACGCTGACGCTGATGGGCGGGCCGATCGACACGCGCGAGGCACCAACGGCGGTCAACACGCTGGCGACGCAGCGGCCCTATGCGTGGTTCGAGCAGAATGTGATCGCGACGGTGCCGATGACCTATCCGGGCGCCGGGCGCACCGTGTATCCGGGGTTCCTGCAGCTGGCAGGGTTCATGTCGATGAATCTCGGCAATCACATGATTTCACACTGGGAGATGTTCAAGCATCTGGTGCAGGGCGATGGCGACAGTGCGGATGCGACCAAGGATTTCTACGAGGAATATCGCTCGGTCTGCGACATGACGTCTGAATTCTACCTGCAGACGATCGAAGTCGTGTTCCAGAAGCACGCGATCGCCAACGGGACCTATCTGCACCGGGGCCGCAAGGTCGATCCGGGCGCGATCACCGATATCGCACTGCTGGCGATCGAGGGTGAGCGCGACGATATCTCAGGGCTTGGCCAGACCAAGGCGGCGCTCAGCCTCGCCAATCACCTGCCCGCCAAGCAGAAGAAATATCTGATGGCCAAGGGCGCTGGCCATTACGGCATCTTCAACGGCAGCAAGTGGCGCAACATCATTGCGCCGGTTGTCGAGGATTGGATCACCGCCCACGCCAAGTGAGCGGTGATCGTTGGTTGATCAGGCGGTACGCAGCGTCATCTCTGCATGCTCGCCGGCCTCGCTTGGCTTGATCGTGCCGCCGAACATCATCTTGACCATGCCGGTGAGCGACACATCGGCCTCCCACATTTCCGCGCTGCCGATGGTGTAGCGGAGCAGCAGCACATTGGGATCGGTCTTGCCGCCGGGGAACCAGGCCTCGACCTGCTTGGACCAGAGTTTGTCGATCATCGCCGGGTCCTGATCGGTGCTGAGGTCGCCGTGCAGGCAGGCGAAGAAATCATGGCCTTTGGACGCATACTGGATCATCGCCGGGCCGCCCATCGCCACGCGGTTATCCTTGCCGGTGAAGAACCACAGCGTATCGTGGACGCCTTCGTCGATCTGCGCCGTCATCGGTTCTGAGTGGTCGGGCGTGTCATCCAGGCCGATCATCACGAAGGGGCTGTGCGTCAGTGCCTTGTAGAAATCGGCGATGCTGGTGTTGTCATTGGCCATGTCGTGTCTCCTCAATAGCTTGAAGCGACAACGAGGCGGCGGGCGGTTGGTTGCGGTGTGCCTTCAAGAATGCGCCGAGGCTGCCGGAACGAGCGATGCGTTGCCAGGCGGCATGAGGTGGAGGCCTGCGCGGCCGGCCAGCACGAAGCTGACGCCAAGCATGATTCCTGCCGCCAGGATCAATATATTGCCGCCGCCCACCGCCCCGGCGACGGCCAGCGCCAGGGTCAGCAGCCAGCCAATCGCCGCGCCGCGCAGCATGCCCGCGCTCAGCATCGCCCAGGCCAGCACGGCCAGGCCGATCAGCAAAACGCCCGAGCCTGCCAGGTAAAAATCGATGCCGAACATCACCGGGTCGGGCCCGATGATCGACGCCTGTCCCGTCACTGCCACAACAAAGCCGACATGGCCGATCCGGCCAAGCCGGTCAGCCGTGGCAATGACGATGCCGATCAGGCCCAGCAACAGACAGATATCGATCACGCCGTAAAAGGCCTCGAGCGCGGCGGACCCGGGCACATATGGAATGAACCCAGCCACGATCCGCAGCACGCCACCGGCCACCGCAAACCGCGCGCCCGCCAGGCTGAGCGGCGTCATGCCCCCGCCTGCGGCGCATAGCTCACGATCTCATATTCGATGCCGTCTGGATCGAAGAAATAGAAGCGCCGGCCGGGTTCGTAATCGCCGTGCGCGAACGGGACCAGGCCGTGCGCCACTACACGCGCTTCGACCGCGTCCAGATTGTCGACTTTGACGCCGACATGGTTGAACGGCACACCCTTCTCAAACGGGGTCGTCATCACGGCGCCGGGATTGCCATGATAGGCGATATAGCTGCTGTCGCTCCCGACATGGATGCTCAGCCCGCCATCGGCTGCGGCGCCGCGCCACCGCTCGGCCCAGCCGAACAGCGCCATCGCCATCGCCGCGGCGCGCGCGGGATCGCTGACGTTCAGGTTGATATGTTCGATGCGTGCAGACGCCATCAAAGGTCCTCCCAATGCGCCGATCGAGGAGCGATTCGGCTTGACGTCTGCGCTTTTGCAACCTCAACCTAAGGTGAGGTCAAGCAATTTGTGCGAGCGAGCAGGATGAAGGCGAGCGATATCATTTCCATCGGCGATCTGGCGGCGCGCGCCGGTGTTTCGGTATCGGCAATCCGTTTCTACGAAGCGCGCGGGTTGCTCAGTCCGTTTCGCAACAACGGTGGCCAGCGGCGTTTCCTGCGCTCCGACATCAGGCGGCTGTCGTTCATTCTGATCGCGCAGCAACTGGGCCTCTCGATCGAGGCCATCGGCACCGAACTCGCCAAGCTGCCTGACGGGCGCACGCCGACCGCGAAGGACTGGACGCGGATGAGCACGGGCATCCGCGCGCTGATCGACGACCGGATCGCGATGCTCAAGCGAACCCGCGACTTGCTGGATGGGTGCATCGGGTGCGGGTGTCTGTCGCTGGAGCGGTGTGCGCTCTATAACCCGGGCGACCGCGCGGCAAAGCGCGGGGCGGGGGCGCGCTATGTGTTGGGGGATGCGGTGGAGAAAGATGAAAAGTGAATGTCAGAACGGATCTGCGTCACTGACGCTATTTCCCTCATCCATTCGGGCTGAGCGAAGTCGAAGCCCCTACGCCGCGCGTGTCGTTCGCCTTCGCTCAGGGCGATCGGCGAACGTATAGAGTTTCAAACTGGCAGTATTCAAGCTCGACGCCCCAAAGGAATTGGGCCCCGATCGCTGCCACGACCGGAGCCCATTCAAAGGAGACCAATGCGCCTTGCACGCTTTACATACGCGGTCGGCGCTTAATCTTCAACCTCACAACACTTCGAACAACCCAGCCGCACCCTGGCCGCCGCCGACGCACATCGTGATGACGACATACTTCGCGCCGCGGCGCTTGCCTTCGATCAGGGCGTGGCCGGTCATGCGCGCGCCCGACATGCCGTAAGGGTGGCCAATCGAGATCGCGCCGCCGTTCACGTTCAAGAGCTCATTGGGAATGCCGAGCGTGTCGCGGCAATAGAGCACCTGCACCGCGAACGCCTCGTTCAGCTCCCACAGGCCGATATCGTCCATCTTCAGGTTGAAGCGTTCGAGCAGCTTGTGGATGGCATAGACCGGGCCAATGCCCATTTCA
>JBBQHG010000215.1:0-4915 GCA_038323755.1 Sphingomonadales bacterium | reverse complement strand
GTCCTTGCCGCCGACAGTTGCTCGATGACCCGCGACGGTCTGTTGCTGTTCGACGCGGCGCAGGGCAGCGCCGGCGACCTGCGCGTCGTCTGCGGACTGGTCATGGCGAGCTTTTCCGGATCGTTCGGACTGCTCGACCAGATCAAGGAACCGCTGGCCGCCGATGTCAGCGACATCGAGATCGTGCGTCAGGCCTTCGCGATCATGCACGCCGAGATCGGCAAGCCCGAACTCGGCACCCGCGCCCTGACCGGCGCGTTGATGAAAACCTGTCTTGTGATGTTGCTGCGGCGTCGTTTGAATGGCGATTCGCCACACTCCGTATTCCTTGCCGACGCGCGCGACCCGCGGCTGGGCAAGGCGGTGACGGCGGTGCTCGACAAGCCGGCGGCGCGGCACAGCGTGGCGGCGCTCGCCTCGATCGCGGGGATGAGCCGATCCGCCTTCGCGCGCGAATTTTCCCACGCGTTTACGATGAGCCCGATGGAGTTCGTCGCCAAGACGCGGCTGCACCATGCCGCCGAAATGCTGCGATCGACCAATATGCCGGTCAAGGTGATCGCCGCGAGCATCGGCTTTTCGAGCCGCAGCCATTTCAGCCGCGCTTTCCGCGACGGTTATGGCGCCGATCCCAGCTCCTATCGCCGCAGCGTGGGGCAGGCAGCGACAACTGCCTATAGCGGCAATGGCAAGCGCGCGCCGAACGGCCGGGGCGATGGGGCGAGCGCGACAACGCATTGATGCCCGCATCTGGCGCCGGCAGCTGCCGCCGCGCGACGACGATCGCGGCGCTGGCCGCAGTGATCGTCGTCGAAAAGATGGAGGCCCGACCGGGAATCGAACCCGGGTGCAAGGATTTGCAGTCCTCTGCGTCACCACTCCGCCATCGGGCCGGATGGGCGCCAATGCGCGGGCGCCATGCAACTGTCAACCTTGTCAGTTTAAAATTGCAACCTAGCTTGGCGGCAGCGGCTCTACACGGTAGAGAACGGCCAAGCGGCTAAGTGTATTGCCAAGATAAGACAGTTGTGCCAAGGGGGTCTCGTGCAGACGACAGCGGATCAGGCTCAGTTTTTGGCGATGCGCCAGGCGATGGTGTCGAACCAGTTGCGCACCAATGCCGTGAGCGATGCACGCCTCGTCGCGGCGATGGGCCGGGTGCCGCGTGAGGCTTTTCTGCCAGCCGAGATCGCTGGGCTGGCGTACCGCGATACCGCGCTGCCGCTGGGCCATGGCCGTGCCGCCAATGTGCCGATCGCGACCGGCCGGCTGCTCAACGAAGCCGCGATTCGGGCAGATGACCGGGTGCTGCTGGTGGGGGCCGCGGGTGGTTATACCGCCGCCGTGATCGCTGAAATCGCAGCGTCAGTGGTCGCGCTGGAATGTGATCCGGCGCTGGCAGCGCATGCGCGCACGGCGCTGGCGGGCAATGCACGGGTCGTGCTGGTCGAAGGACCGCTCGAACAGGGCCATGCGGCGGGCGCGCCTTATAATCTGATCGTGATCGATGGCGCGGTGCCGCAGGTGCCGCAAATGCTGCTCGATCAGCTCGCGGTTGGCGGGCGGCTGGTGACGGGATTGCTCGACCGGGGCGTGACCCGGCTGGCGAGCGGCCGCCGCAGCGAGGGTGGTTTCGGCCTGATCGACTTTGCCGATATCGATTGCGTGCCGTTGCCCGGTTTTGCCCTTCCTCCCCAGTTTGTTTTTTAAAGAGAGCCGCGAATGTCTGCGATGAAAACCAAGATGCTGGCAGGCGCTGCCCTGGCGTTGCTGTCGGTGCCGGTGTCGGCGGAGACGCTGCGTGAGGCGCTGGCCAAGGCCTATGAAACCAACCCGACGCTGGCGGCACAGCGCGCCAATGTCCGCGCGATCGATGAGAATGTGCCGATCGCGCGCGCCGATGCGCTGCCGGTGGTGCAGTTGCAGAGCAGCTATAACGAGAATGTGGTGCTGCCCGTCACGGCATTCACCGCGCCGTCGCGCACCTCGCAGACCCAGGCGAGCCTGACCTATCCGCTCTATTCGGGCGGTGCGGTGAAGAATGCGGTGGCAGCCGCCGAGACGCGGGTCGAGGGCGGCCGCGCGTCGCTGCGCGGCACCGAGGCGGATTTGTTCTCGGCCGTCGTCGGCGCCTATATGGACGTGATCCGCGATGAGGCGATCGTGTCGTTCAACCGACAGAATGTGAAGGTACTCGACGTCAACTTCCAGTCGTCGCAGGACCGGTTCCAGGTGGGTGACCTGACGCGGACCGACGTGGCGCAATCCGATGCGCGGCTCGCGCTGGCGCGCAGCCAGCTGCAGACCGCCGAAGCACGGCTGATCAGCAGCCGCGAAAGCTATATCCGGCTGGTCGGCAAGGCGCCGGGCGAACTGGAGCGCCCGCCTGCACTGCCCAATCTGCCATCCGATGCCGACACCGCCGTCAACATCGCGCTGAGCGACAACCCCAATCTGCAGGCGGCGGTGAAGAACGGCGAAGCCACCAAGTTTGACATCAATGCCGCCAAATCGACACGGTTGCCCAAGGTCGATGCTTTTGCCGGCGGCAGCTACACCAATTATTTCGGCACGCTCGGCAACCCCGGCGCGCCGCAATATGACCGATCGGCGCAGCTTGGCCTGCGGCTGACGATGCCGCTCTACCAGGGCGGCAAGCCGACGGCGCGGGTGCGGCAGGCGCAGGCACGGCGCAGCCAGGCGCTGGAGCAGGTGAACGAGACAGAACGTGGTGTGATCTCTCAGGTGCGCTCCGCCTATGCCGTGTGGCAATCATCGCTGCAGGTCATCAAATCGGCCGAGGCAGCGGTCGGCGCCAACAAGCTGGCGCTGGAGGGTGTGCGCGCCGAGAACAGTGTGGGTAACCGCACCATTTTGGAAATCCTGAACGCCGAGCAGGAATATCTCAATTCCCAGGTGACGCTGGTGACCGCGCAGCGCGACGCCTATGTCGCCGGCTTCGCGCTGCTGGCAGCGATGGGGCATGCCGAGGCGAAGGATCTGGGGCTTGAAGGCGGCGCGCTGTACGACCCGGTCGTCAATTACAAGCGCGTGCGCAACACGATCTGGGATTTCAGCAGCGACCCCGAGCCGCAGGCGGTTTCAACGCGAACCAACCAGACCCCGGCGCAGAATGCCGAAGTTTCCACACCGATCGACCCGATGGTGAGTGCACCGCTCTATCCCGCGGTTGACAGTGGCGCCCCTGTTCCCGCAAACACCCCACCGAAGGATCGCTGAGCCGGCGATTGCTTGTGCGGGGCATTGCCATGGGGGATATCAGCGCGGAACCGTCGATGGAGGATATCCTCTCGTCGATCAAACGGATCATCGCCGAGGAAGGCGATAGCGCTGTAACCGCGCGTTCGCGCCGGATGCCGCGCCCCGCCGTGCCAAGCCAGAGCGCGACCGCACGCGACCGCACGCCAGTGCATGATATCGACCCTGCCGAAGTGCTCGAGCTGAGCGACCGCGTGGTAGATGACGAGGATGTGGTAGAGAAGCCGATGGCCAAGCGCGACGATGCCCGCATCCCGACAGATTCGATCCTGTCGGAAACCGCCGCCGAAGCGAGCCGGGGCGCGCTCGATTCGCTTTCTCGTCTGGTCGTGAAGCCAGCGGCTGCGCCCGAAGCATCGCCGGTTGGCGAAACGCTGGAAGGCCTGGTGCGCGAGATGCTGCGGCCAATGCTGCGCGACTGGCTCGATGCCAAGCTGCCCGGCATGGTCGAGGCGATGGTCGCGAAGGAAATCGCGCGGATTACGCAGGGGCGCTAAGTCTACAGCGCTGGTATCGCCGCTGACGCAGCGCAGCATAATAGTAGCGACGGCGGCAACTGCCGGTTAAGGGCAGGGGCATGAGCGAGCTTCCCAAAACATTCGACCCCGCCGACATCGAGCAACGCTGGTACGCGCATTGGGAGGCGAACGGCCTGTTCCATCCTGATCGCCCCGGAGCGGAGCCGTGGACGATCGTCAACCCGCCGCCCAATGTGACGGGATCGCTGCATATCGGGCACGCGCTCGATAACACCTTGCAGGACATTCTCACGCGCCACGCCCGGCTGCAGGGCAAGGATGCGTTGTGGGTGGTGGGCACCGACCATGCCGGCATCGCCACGCAGATGGTGGTTGAGCGGCAGATGGCAGCACGCCAGGATAAGCGCACCAATTACACCCGCGAGGCGTTCGTCGAGAAGGTGTGGGACTGGAAGCGCGAGAGCGGCGGCGAGATTACGCAGCAGCTCCGCCGCCTCGGCTGCTCGATGGATTGGGCGAACGAGCGCTTCACGATGGACGCGGGCTTTTCCAAGGCCGTCATCAAGGTGTTCGTCGACCTGTATAATCAGGGGCTGCTCTACCGCGCCAAAAGGCTGGTGAATTGGGACCCGGCGCTGCGCACCGCGATCAGCGACCTCGAGGTCGAGACCCGCGAAGTGGCGGGCCATATGTGGCACTTCAAATATCCGCTCGCGGGTGGCGCGACCTATACCTATGTCGAACGCGACGCCGATGGGCAGATCGTGATCGAGGAAGAGCGCGACTATATCTCTATCGCGACCACGCGGCCCGAAACGATGCTTGGTGACGGCGCGGTTGCGGTGAACCCCAAGGACGCGCGCTATGCGCCCATCGTTGGCAAGCTCTGCGAAATCCCGGTGGGGCCCAAAGAGCATCGCCGGCTGATCCCGATCATCGTTGACGAATATCCCGATCCCGATTTCGGTTCGGGCGCGGTGAAGATCACCGGGGCGCATGATGCCAATGACTACGCAGTTGCGCAGCGCAACGGCATTCCGATGTACCGCCTGATGGACGAGGTCGCGGCGATGCGGACCGACGGCGCGCCTTATGCCGTGACCGCCGCGCGCGCGAGAGAGATCGCCAATGGTGCGACCGCCGATGCCGCCGAGGTG
>JBBQHG010000214.1:0-4936 GCA_038323755.1 Sphingomonadales bacterium | reverse complement strand
TGGTGCTTGGCGCGGCGGCATTGGGGCTGCTGCCTGTTGCTGCCAGAGCGGCGCTGCCAGCCGGGTGGGACGAGATCAGCTTTCCCTTCAAGCGCGCCAATGACTTCAAGGAAATTCAGCGCGGCATTTTCCAGGTCGATGGCAAGCGATCCGCCTCCATCCTCTATCGCCGGATTGCGATCGATCTGGCCCAAACGCCGCGATTGGCCTGGCGCTGGCGGGTCGATAGCGGCCCCCCGGCGACCGACCTGTCGGTGCGCGGGAATGATGATCGCGCGCTGGCCGTTATCATCGGCTTTCCTTTCGACCCGGACCGCGCCACCGCCGCCGAGCGCAGCCAGCACCGCGCGATGCGCTTTCTGATGGGCAGCGACGCGCCGGGCCGCAGCCTGCATTATGTGTGGGGAAGCGGCCTGCAGCGCGGCTCGGTCATCCGCCCCGCCAAGACCGAGGCGCACCGCTTCATCGTTCTGCGATCCGCTGCCGAGCCCGCCGGTGTCTGGCGGAGCGAAAGCGTCGATGTCGCTGCCGATTATCGCCGCATTTTCGGAGAAGCGCCGCCACACGCGGTGCAGCTCGCCATCTCAAGCGACGGCGACGACACCCGCTCGACCGTCCATGCCGCAATCGGCGACTTCAGCTGGCGTTGATCGCCTAAGCCGCTACCTGCAAGTCGCGCATCGCGCCTGCGGCAATAGTAAGGCTACGCTTGCGCGCTTCATGATCGAAGATCGAGCTGGTCAGCATCAGCTCATCCGCACCCGTCCGCGCGATAAAACGGGCGATGTCGCGCGCCACCTTGGCAGGGCCGCCCACCGCTGAACATTGCAGCACATGATCAAGGATCGCCGATCCCTGGGGTCCCAGCGTCTCGCGGTAATGTTCAACCGGCGGTGGCAGCTGGCGCGGATTGCCGGTGCGCAGCGCGACAAAGGCCTGTTGCTGCGAGGAAGCGAGATACTCGGCCTCGGCATCTGTTGCCGCCCCGAACACGTTGAACCCGGCCATGAAATAGGGTGCGGCCAGCACGGCAGAAGGGCGGAACTGCCGCCGATAGAGCATCGCCGCCTCATCCAGCGCATCGGGCGCGAAATGCGAGGCAAAGGCATAAGGCAGGCCAAGCGCAGCGGCGAGTT
This sequence comes from Sphingomonadales bacterium, assembly GCA_038323755.1. GTDB lineage: Bacteria > Pseudomonadota > Alphaproteobacteria > Sphingomonadales > Sphingomonadaceae > Sphingomonas. Next base: position 3,800 of record JBBQHG010000214.1, on the reverse strand, counting down.
GCGCGCCAAAGGTGCTCGATCCCAATATCCAGATATTGACCTTCGCCCCGGCGCCCGGCGTCGCGCGAATACCCGTCTTCCCATCATCAGCAAAATAGCTCTGCAGCTCGAGCACGTCCTGCGGGAAGCCGTTGGGATCGCTTTCCAGCGTGCGGCGCAGGGCCCGGGCGACCTTCATGTCCGATCCCGGCGCGCGGCCAAGCCCCAGGTCGATCCGGCCCGGGAACAGCGCATCGAGCGTGCCGAACTGCTCGGCGATCACCAAAGGCGCATGGTTGGGCAGCATGATGCCCCCCGAACCCACCCGGATATGGCTGGTGGCAGCGGCAACATGGCCGATCACGACGGCCGTTGCGCCGCCTGCAATCCCTGCCATGCCGTGATGCTCGGCCACCCAATATCGGCTGAAACCGAGGGACTCGGCATGGGCAGCAAGGTCGGCCGCATTTGCCAGCGCCTGCGGCACGGTGCCGCCTTCAACGACGGGGACGAGATCGAGGAGGGAATAAGCTGTCATGCTGCAGAAGATGGGGGCAGCCGCCCGCTTATGCCAGCCTTTTCAAAAGCCGATCGAATAGCGCATGGCCAGCCCGTAATCGTCGCTCAGCGCCGCGATATTGCCCGGGTTGCGCCGCATGAACAGATTTGTCTGAAACAGTCCGCGCCCCAGCGGCACCAGATAACGCGCCTCCATGTCGATCTCGCGACCGGTGGGAGACAGGTTGAGCCGTTGCTCGGCATAGCTGGAGACGCTGCCGGTATCATAGTCGAAATAGCTTGGCAGCTGCAGGTCGATCCCGCCGCCCGCGGTCACGCGCAATGGCTGAGAGAGGCGAAAGCCAAAGCTGTCGCGGGTCGAGAACAGCCGGTCCTTGCCGAAATCGGCGGCAAAGGCCTCGGTACCGATAACGCCGCTGCCGTTCAGCCCGCCGCTGGTCTGGGCGAAGGTCCAGCCACGGCGATAGGAAGCGCCGATCGACCACCCCGTGTCGGACCGCCACCGTGCATTGCCGTCGACAAACCAGCTCGATCCTCGCGTCGCGCCCAGCGCTTCGCTAAATCGGGCGCCGAGCAAGGTCTGATATTCATGCAGATTGGTCGCGACCAGATTGGTGCTGATCGCGCCGAACCGTCGATCGAGGCCGATTGACAGCCGGTCATAGCCTGCCCGGTCATAGCGCGACCGCAGTGCCTGGGTGGCGTTGGTGCCGCGCGACAATATCGTGCCGCTTTCGGCCGCCACGGTCAGGCCAAACCGGCCCAGTTCGCGCCGCAACGCCACGGCGCTGCCAACGCTGCTTGTCAATCCGTCCACATCCCCTGGTGTGCGGGCGACCAGAAAGGCCGGGTCGGCGCGCCCTGTCAGTTGCGCGGTGATGGCTGCGGCACTTTGCGAAAAGCCGATCGCAAATGTCGCCTTGCTGCCCAGCCGGCTGGTAACCGATGCGGCCAGCGTCCGCGCCTTTTCCGCATCGCCCGGGGAAAGCAGCAGCCGCTCGACCTGCGCTGCTTCGCGACCCGGCGCAATCGTCAGGGCGATCGTCGTGCCGCCCGCCGCGACCGAATAGGACCGTTGCCGAGACACCAGTGACCCGGTCAGCACTTGCTCGACCGGCGCATTCCTGACGGTGCCGGCCAGGTCGATGCCGAAGGCGCGGCGATAGCTGTCGAGGATGACGGTGCCGAGCCCCGATTGGCGCGCATCGCCCATCGGCGTCGCCAGTGTGCCGTTGTTCGAAAACGATACCGGCGCCGGCGTGCCGGCCACCGATGTGGCACCCAGCGGCGCAAAGGCGCGCGTCAAATCAAGGATGCCGCGGCCATAGATCGCATCGATTCCGCTCGCGCCGCCATCGCGCGCGCTGGTGTAGAGAATGTCCACGATCTGCGCTGCGGTCAGTGCCGGAAAGGCCTGGGCCAGCAAGGCGATGGCCCCGGTAATCTGAGGCGCGGAAAACGAGGTGCCGGACCATAGGAACGGGGTATTGTTCTGGTCGGGCGCGCGCACCCGCTCACCCACTGCGGCCAGGAAGAAATTCGCCCCCGTGCCCGCCCGGTCGCTGAAGTCTGAAATCACGTCGCTGGTGCCAACCGAACCGGCGATGATGACAAGCCCGCGCGATACGGCCGCATTGGTCGCGATCGCAGCCAGCGGATCAGGGTTGGGCGTGCCATCATTGCCGGCTGCAAACACGATGATCACCCCCGCCGCCGTCGCCCGGTCGATGGCCTGGACCAGCGCATTGGAGGCGGGCGATCCGCCCAGCGAAATATTGACGACCCGGGCACGGTTGGTCGTCGCGACGTCAAGGGCGGACGCGATATTGCGGTCGTCATGCGAACAGCCGCTTGCATTCGTCCCCATCGGCGGCGCCGCGCAGCTGCCCGGCGTGTCGGTGCGCAGGACCAGCAAGGTCGAATCGAAGGCAATGCCGTGCGTGCCAGCGTCGTTTCGCCGTCCACCGATGGTAAAGGCCACGGCGGTGCCATGCCCTGATTCGTCGTCGATCGTTCCATTGCCCGCCGTACTGGTGGAGGCGGGGTCGATCCGCGTACCGAATTCCAGGCTCTGCAGATCAATACCGCTGTCGATAATGCCGACGCGGATGCCGAGCCCAGTCGCGCCGCGCTGATAGGCGGCAAGCGAATTGGCAGACACATTGCCCACCGTCGCCCGATATTCTGCCGTGTCGAAACTGCTTGGCGTTGGCGTAGGGGTCGGTGTCGGGGCCGGCGTTGGCGTTGGCGTTGGCGTTGGCGTGGGTGTCGGTGTCGGGGTAGGGGTAGGGGTAGGGGTAGGGGTCGGTGTCGGGGTAGGGGTAGGGGTAGGAGTCGGGCTGGGGGTAGGCGCCGGGATCGTCGGAATGCTCATCCCGCCGCCGCTGCCACTCGAACAGCCTGCCGTCGATACAATGGCAGCCAGCGCCGCTGATTGAAGCAAGCGCTTTGTATAAACCGACATCATCGCTGGACCTACGCTTTCTGGAAATACGCTATCGCTATCCGTCTGGTCGGCAGGCGATGCCCGTTGAGAGGGCATTGTTGAGCCAACCTTGCCTTTGCCTTGCCCCCCGCAAGAACGACCTCTAGAGCGACGTTCACATGCTTGCGCGTCTCGATCATATCCGCAACTGGATTTTCGACCTCGATAATACGCTATACCCTGCCGGGATTAACCTTTTCGCGCAGGTGGACCAGCGGATTACCGACTATATCGCCGATCGTTTCGGGCTTGATCCCGTGGCAGCGCGTGCCAAGCAAAAGGCCTATTTCCATGCGCGCGGCACCACGCTGGCCGGGCTGATGGACGAGCATGATACCGATCCGCACGATTATCTGGGCTATGTCCATGATGTCGAAATGGACGTGCTCGAACACAACGCCCCGCTCGTCGCGGCCATCGCCCGGCTGCCGGGGCGCAAGCTCGTCTTCACCAATGGCGATGCGCCCTATGCGCGCAAGGTACTGGACCGGATCGGCCTGTCCGAAAGTTTCGAGGCGATCCACGATATCCATGCAACCGCCTATGTGCCCAAGCCCGAACCCGCTGTTTATGCGGGGCTTTGCGCGGCCTATGAGATCGATCCGCACACCAGCATCTTCTTCGAAGATATGGCGCGCAATCTGAAACCGGCCAAGGCCATCGGCATGACGACGGTCTGGATCGACAACGGGTCGGAACAGCATGCCGATCAGGATCGCAGCTTTATCGACTACACAATTTCAGACATCACGGGATGGCTGCACGAGATAATGGAGGAAGCATGAGCGAGGGATTGCAGGCGGAGATCGAGGCAGCC
>JBBQHG010000213.1:0-4943 GCA_038323755.1 Sphingomonadales bacterium | reverse complement strand
CTGGCGGACAGCGCCTTGAACATGGGGGGCTTCGCTGTATCACCACGGCGATGACTGGCCCTGCCCCGACCTCTGGCTCCCCCACTGGCCCCACCCCGATGATGGCGCAATATCTGGCGCTGAAGGCGGAGGCCGAGGATTGCCTGCTGTTTTACCGGATGGGCGATTTCTTCGAGATGTTCTTCGAGGATGCCAGGATCGCCGCTGCGTGCCTCGATATCGCGCTGACCGCGCGGGGCGAGCATGATGGCGTACCGATCCCGATGTGCGGGGTGCCGGTGCATGCGGCGGAGGGCTATCTCGCGCGGCTGATCAAGGCGGGGCACCGGGTGGCGATTGCCGAGCAGACCGAGAGCCCGGCGGAGGCGAAGAAGCGCGGCGGCAAGACGCTGGTTGGCCGCGCGATCGTCCGCGTGGTGACGGCGGGGACGCTGACCGAGGAGGCACTGCTCGATGCGCGCGCGGCCAATTGGTGCGTGGCGATTGGCGAGGCGGCGGGGGGCGTGGCGATCGCGGCGGCGGATATCTCGACCGGGCGGTTCGAGATCATCGAGAGCGACGCGCTGTCGCTCGCGGCGGATATCGCGCGGCTGGCGCCTGCCGAGACGATTGCGTCGGATGCGACGGCATTCGAGGCGCTGGCGACGGGGCGCAGGCCACGTGGAGAGTTTGACAGCGCCGGCGGCGAGGCGCGGCTGAAAGCGCTGTTCGGCGTGGCGACGCTTGACGGCTTCGGGCAGTTTTCCCGCGCGGCGCTGGCAGCGGCAGGCGGGCTGGTCAATTATCTGGGGCATAATGCCAAGGGCGCGATGCCCTTTCTGCGCCCGCCCCGCCTCGCCCGCACGAGCGAGGCGATGGCGATCGACGCGGCGACGCGCGAGAGCCTGGAACTGACCCAGACCACGGGTGGCGCGCGCAAGGGCAGCCTGCTCGACGCGGTCGACCGCACGGTGACGGGGGCGGGCGCGCGGCTGCTGGCGGCGGATATCGGCGCGCCGATGATGGACCGGGCAAGGATCGAGGCGCGGCTCGATCTGGTGCAGCTGTTCCATGACGATGCGGGTTTGCGCGACAGTCTGCGCGGGACGCTGCGCGCCCTGCCCGATATTGGCCGCGCGCTGGGGCGGCTGGTGGCAGGGCGTGGGTCCCCCCGCGATCTGGGGCAGCTGCGCGATGGGCTCGATGCCGCATGGCGGCTGGGGGAGCGGCTCGACCGGATCGAAGCGGCCCCGGCGCTGCTCAAACGGATCGCGCCCGAATTGCGCGGGCACGGCGCGCTGATCGACCTGCTGACGCGCGCGCTGGTGCCCTCGCCGCCGATCGATGCGGCGGGCGGCGGCTATATCGCGCCCGGCTTCGATGCGGCGCTCGATGACCTGCGCGATGCAGGTGCGGGCGGCAGGCGCGCGATTGCCGCGCTCGAGGCGGATTTCAGGGCGCGCACGGGCATCGCCGCGCTGAAGATCAAACATAATGGCGTGCTCGGCTATCATATCGAGGTGCCCGCGCGCGTGGCTGATCCGATGATGCGGCCCGATAGCGGATTCACCCACCGTCAGACGATGGCGGGCGCAGTGCGCTTCAATGCGCCTGAACTGCACGAGGTGGCGCTCAAGGTGACGCAGGCGGGCGCGCATGCGCTGGCAGCGGAGGCGGCGCATCTGGAGGACCTGATCGCGACGGCGCTTTCGAACCGCGAGGCGATTGCCGCGACCGCCGATGCGCTGGCGCGGCTCGATGTTGCCGCCGGGCTGGCCGAGCGCGCGAGCGAGGGCGGCTGGGCGCGGCCTGCGCTGGTCGATCATGCATGCTTCGAGATTGCAGGCGGGCGGCATCCGGTGGTCGAGGCGGCGGTGGCCAAGGCGGGCGGCCGCTTTGTCGCCAATGATTGCCGCCTGTCGGAGGATAGCCGATTGTGGCTGGTGACGGGCCCGAACATGGGCGGCAAATCAACCTTTCTGCGCCAGAATGCGCTGATCGCGGTGCTGGCGCAGGCGGGGAGTTACGTGCCCGCGAGCAGCGCGACATTGGGGCTGGTCGACCGGCTGTTCAGCCGGGTGGGCGCATCGGATAATCTCGCGCGGGGCCGCTCCACCTTCATGGTCGAGATGGTCGAGACCGCGGCGATCCTGGCGCAGGCCACGCCGCAGAGCTTTGTCATCCTCGATGAGGTCGGGCGCGGGACGAGCACCTATGACGGGCTTGCCATTGCCTGGGCGGTGGTGGAGGCGATCCATGAGGATAATCGCTGCCGCTGCCTGTTCGCGACGCATTATCACGAGCTGACCCGGCTGGCTGAGCGCTGCGAGGCGCTGACGCTGCATCACGTGCGCGCGCGCGAATGGAAGGGTGAGCTGGTGCTGCTGCACGAGGTATCGGAGGGGCCCGCCGATCGCAGCTATGGCCTCGCGGTGGCGCGGCTCGCGGGCTTGCCGCCGGTCACGGTCGCACGCGCCAAGGCGGTGCTGGCGAAGCTGGAGGCAGGCCGCGCCAAGACGGGCGGACTGGCGGCGGGGCTCGATGATCTGCCGCTCTTTGCCGCCGCTGCCGAAATTGAGGAAGAAAAGCGCGATCCGCTGCGGGCCCGGATGGAAGCAATCGACGTCGACACGCTCAGCCCGCGCGAGGCGCTTGAGCTGCTGTATGAGCTGAAATCGATCGCGCGCGGCGAAGCCTCAACCGGCGCGTAGCCGGGCACCGAAAGCGTTGCTCGCGGCTGCCAGATCGGCCGACTGGCCGCCAATGTCGGTCGCGACCTTTTCGATCGTATTGGCAAACGCCTTTGCGGCGGCGGCCTGCTCGGCCAAGATGCTGAGATCGGCCTGAACGGTCTGGGCGCCGCCGGTCGCTGAGCCGACCCCGGCAAAGATATCGTCAGTCGCGCGGCGCTGATGATCGATGGCGCGGGCAATATCATTGGCACCGACCGTGATCCGGGCAAGATCGCCGCTGATGATATCAACCGATCGCGCCACGTCGCCGGCGTTGCTGTCCATATCCGCGATATGCTGGCCGATGGCGATCGCTGCCGACCGGGTCTGGGCGGCAAGCGCCTTCACTTCGCCTGCCACAACCGCAAAGCCCGCGCCTGCCGCGCCTGACTGAGCCGCCTCGATCAGGGCATTGAGCGCAAGCGTATTGGTGCGCTGGGCGATCCGTTCGATTTCAGCGGTGATGCCGCGCACGAGCAGGCTGCTTTCCAGCAGCGCGTCCGATTGCGTCCGAGCGGTGGCGAAGGCGCGTTCGGCGCTGGCGGTGACATCGACCTGCGCGGTCACTTCCTGCGCGATATCAGCGATGGCGGTGCGCAAATCCGCTGCTGCCTGCTGGACTGAGGTCATCGATCCGGCGACCGTCACCGCGCGCTGGCCGACAGCAGCCACCGAGCTGTCACTGGTTTCGCCGAGATGCGCCAGACGGCCCGTCAGCCCGCCGAGTTCCTGCGCGGCATTGCGAAGAATGTCGACGACGGCGACGACAGACGTCTCGAAGCGCTGGGCGTGATCCGCCATGGTCGCGCGCTGCGCCTCTGCAATGCGTTGCTGTTCAAGCGCCCGTCGCCGCTCATGCTCGCGCTCGATTGCGTGCCGGGCATCCGCTGCTGCGCGCTCATCGTCGATCCGCTGCTGCTCCAGCACCGCAAGCTCCACGCCGGTGCGCATCCGATCAGCAAAAAGCTGGGCCTGGCCGGTTGCCATGCCGAACAAGGTCAACACAAAGGCGATGATCGCGCCGATGTAAAAGGTGGGCACCGACACGACCATGCCGAGATCGATCGCCAAACGGGCGCCCAGCATCGCCATGAAGGCAAGCCCCGCCGCCGGCACCAGCGTGAAGATGGTGCCGCCGATGCAAATGACCGCGACATTGACGCAGGAGATTCCCACCCGGTCTTCGCTCAGCGGGCCGGCATCGAGCGCGCCCAGCATGATGAACCAGCTCAGACCGACGACAAGCGCATAAGCGACCATGATTTTGTCCGCCTGCGCTGCGCTCAGCTTGCGGCGCGGCAGGAAACTGCCGTTGAACAGCACCAGCGAGGCAAGGACGACGAGGACAACAGGAAGGCTCGCCAGCAGGATCAGCGGCTTGTCGAAGCGGATGGCATAGACGGCACACATGCCTGCCGCAGTGACGATATTGAGCGGCCCGAAACGAACGATCGTCCGGCAGGTCGCAGCGACGCGGTCCGCCCGGCTGAGCTGATCAATCTGCAGATAGCGCAAGGCGACGCGCTGCACAGCACCTGCGAAGTGAGCGAGAAGAGGCCAGCGCGCGAGCAACATCGGCCCTTGCTAGGCCAAAGATGGTTAAGGAAGAGGCAATAATCCCGCCATGGCAGCAAAAGCGCGCGCCCGGCACGTGACCGATGCGTCGCCAGGCTGTATCAGGTGGCCAATGCCTTATCGTTTCGAAACCCTGCCCCACCGCCGCGCGATCATTGACCGGCGCATGCTGGCCGATACGCTGGCGTCGCTCGAAACCAGCGATGCCGGCGCGATGCGGCAGGCGGCGACCCGGCTGCTGGCATCGGCGCTGGCCGACGGGCGGGCTGAGATTGCGCGGCGGCTGGCCGAGCACCCCTCGCGCGGGCTGGATACGGCAGCGGCGCAGGCGTTCCTGATCGATCAGATCATCCGCCTGCTCTATGATTTCATCACCGAACGGCTCTACCCCAAGCCCAATGCGACGACGAGCGAGCGCATCACGCTGATCGCGGTCGGTGGCTATGGCCGTGGTGAGATGGCGCCCTATTCGGACGTCGATATCGGCTTTCTCACCCCCTGGAAGCAAACGGCGTGGTCGGAGCAGGTCATCGAATCGATGCTCTATGCGCTGTGGGATCTGGGGTTGAAGATCGGCCATTCGTCGCGCTCGCTCGACGAGATGGTGCGCCAGGCCAAGGCCGATGTGACGATCCGCACCGCGCTGCTCGAGGCGCG
>JBBQHG010000212.1:0-4977 GCA_038323755.1 Sphingomonadales bacterium | reverse complement strand
TACCAGGCGCAGATTGGCCTCGACCATTTCCTTCTTGGCGATCCGCGCCTCGCGCTCGCCCTTCTGCACCATGTTGACGATGCGCCGGAATTCGCCGAGCGACATGCCCGTCGCCTGGCTGATTTCCGAAATTTCAATCCGCACACGATCAACCGCGTCGCTTTCGTTTGTGACAAAAGCGGCCCACTTCTTGTCGAGCTTGGCCACGCTGCCGAGGAAGCCCTCGTCCAGCTCATTACCGATATAGCGATCGAGGAAATCCTTGCGCGGCACCTTATGGCGCTCGGCCAGGCGCAGCATCTGGCCGCCCAGCGCGGTCAGGCGGCGATTGAAGGCGTAAAGCTGATCGACCAGATATTCGATCTTGGCGTTATGAAACTGGACGCTTTCGACTTCGGCGGTCAATTCCTCGCGCAGCTTTTGATATTTGCGCTCATCCGCATTCGACAATTCACCGCCCGCCGCCATCGCGTCGAGCCGGCCTGCCTGCATCTTCGAGAATTTCTTGTAGAGCGCTGTAATGTTAGCGAATTTCTCAAGCGCCTGCGGCTTGAGCTGCTCTTCCATCTGCGCGAGGCTGAGCGTGTTGTCCTCTTCTTCATCGTCAGACGGGCGCGGCGTGCGCCGCTCGGTCATCGACTCTTCGTCTTCATCGACCGAGGCTTCTTCGGGCTCGGCTTCTTCCTTGAACGAGGGGCCGGCATTTTTCTCGGAGATCTCGCCATCTGCCGAATCATCGTCATCAGTGAGCGATTCGGGGGCAGGGTCCTTGGACAGCATGGCATCGAGATCGATGATCTCGCGCAGCTGCATCGTGCCTTCGTTCAGCGCAGTCGACCAGTCGATGATCGCGTTGAAGGTAATGGGGCTTTCGCACAGCCCCAGGATCATCGTGTCGCGACCCGCCTCGATCCGCTTGGCGATAGCGATTTCGCCCTCGCGGCTGAGCAGCTCGACCGCGCCCATCTCGCGCAGATACATGCGCACCGGATCATCGGTACGGTCGATCGTTTCTTTCTTCTTCTCAAGCGCTGGCGCGGCTTCCTCAGTCGAATCAACGGCCTCGACCTCTTCTTCGGCCTGCTCGTCGCCATCGGCCTCGTCGCCGGCTTCTTCATTCTCGACGATGTTGATGCCCATCTCGCTCAGCGCCGAGGTGATATCCTCGATCTGATCGGAGGTCATATCCTGCGGCAGCCCCTCGTTGAGCTGGTCATAGGTAATGTAGCCGCGCTTCTTCGCCCGCGTGATCAGTTTCTTGATCGACGCGTCGTTCAAGTCGATCAGCGGCGCGTCCCCGTTTTCGTTGGGTTCGGTCACGTCCGCCATAGTCGCCTTCGCCATTAATTGCCCTCAGCATCAAGAGTTCGTGCGTCTTCGTTCGCTTGGCACAGATTTGCAAGCCGCAGCTCTAACGCCTGTTGTTCCTTCACCAGCGCCACCTGCCGTTCAAACGCTTCTTCGGAGAAACGCGTGGCCAGTGCCGCTGTTGCATCGGCCAGCGCGAAATCCACTTCGGGTCGCGCGACCAGGATCGAAATTGCCTCGCCCAGATCGGCACTTGCGCGTGCTGGCTCGGCCGTTTTCTGCGTGAACGAATAAGGTGTTGCATCGGCCCGGAGCAAATCTGTCGCCATTTGATCAAATCCGGATGACGCCAATATGGTGCGCAACCGCCCGCTATCAAGCGCCTGATCTTCAAGCGCCACATCGACCACCGCTTCGAACAGCCGCCCCAATGCACCGCCTGCGAATCGCAGCGAGCCCAAAATCTCGACATGGCGAGCGATTTCTGCCGGGTGGCGGATGAGTCCGGCGAGCACGGCCTTGGCCAGCACGGGGTCGATGCCGCTCGCCTTCACGCCCTGCGCCTGCGGATGATCGCCACCCGCCGGCGGGGCGGGGCGCCATTTGCCGCCCTTTTGCGTGCTGGCCGCGCGTGGCGCATTCCACACGCGTGGCGGCGGCGCGAAATGCGCGTCAAATCGACGCCGGAAATCGCTGAGATATTCGTGTTTCACCGATGGGTCGGCGATGCCCTGCGCCAGTTCGTTCAGCCGCTGCTTCAGCCCGGCGCGCTCCTCGGGCGTGCCAAGTGGCCCCGCCGCCAATTCGCTCGCCCAAAGGCGCTCGACGAGTGGCTGCGTCTCAGCGAGGACCACTTCGAACGCCGACGGTCCCTTGGCGCGCACCAGATCATCGGGATCCTGCCCCGGCGGCAGCTTCGCAAACGCCAGGCTCCGCCCGGGCGCCAACATCGGCAGCGCCCGGTGCGCGGCGCGGATCGCCGCTTTCTGCCCCGCCGCATCGCCATCGAAGCACAGGATCGGCACATCCGACAGCCGCCACAGCCGCTCCAGCTGCGCCTCGGTCAGCGCGGTGCCGAGTGGCGCGACCGCTTCGCCAAACCCCGCCTGCGCCAGCGCGATGACGTCCATATAGCCTTCGACGACGATTACCCGGCCCGATTTCCGGCTCGCCGCCGCTGCGCGGTCAAGGTTGTAAAGCGTGCGCCCCTTGTCGAAGAGCGGGGTGTCAGGCGAGTTGAGGTATTTGGGCTCGCCATCGCCGATGACGCGACCGCCAAACGCGATTACCCGCCCGCGCGGATCGCGGATCGGGATCATCAGCCGCCCGCGGAACCGGTCATAAGGCTCCTTATCGTCGACCTTGATCAGCAGCCCCGCTTCCACGAGCAGCCGATCGCCATAATCCTTCAGCTGCGCCTTCAGCTTCCCGCGCGAATCGGGGGAAAAGCCCATGCCGAACGCCTGCGCGGTCTCCGCCCTGATCCCGCGCCTCTCCAGCACAGCGCGCGCCTCGCCGCCCGCGATGCCCATCAGCTGCTCGGCGAACCAGCGTGCGGCGTCGTCCATCGCCTCGTAGAGACCCTTGGCCGCTTCCGCCTTTTCGGCCGATCGCGGGTCCATCGCGGGCAATTCCATCCCCGCTGCCTGCGCCAGCTCCTTCACCGCATCCATGAAGGGCAACCCACGCTGATCGGTCATCCAGCGGATCGCATCGCCATGCGCCGAACAACCGAAGCAATGGTAAAACGCCTTGTCGTCATTGACGTAGAAGCTCGGCGTCTTTTCCTGATGGAACGGGCAGCACCCGCGAAACTCACGCCCCGCCTTGGTGAGCTTCACGCTCTTGCCGACAAGTGAGGACAGCAATGTCCGCGCGCGCAGCTCGTCAAGGAAGTGGGGGGATAGGCTCATTAACTCCCCTCCCGCTGGTTTGTCTCACTCAACCCGTTCGTCCCGAGCGAAGTCGAGGGGCGTGCCCCAGGAGGCAACGCCCAATGCGATAGCCCCGCCCAATCACTAGCGATCAGCGCTTCCTTCTTTGCCCGCGACCACGGCTTGATCCGGCGTTCTGCTTCCAGCGCTTCCAGCCGTGTCGGGAATTCCTGACACCAGACAAATTCAACGGGTTGCCGCCTGGCTGTATAGTCGCATCCCTTGCCAACCTGATGCGCGCCGATGCGCCGTTCCAGATCATCGGTATGGCCGGTGTAGAAACTGTCATCAGCGCAGCGCAGGATGTAGGCCCAGAAGGTCATTTGGCAGGTTGCCGTATTGCTTGGCACGCCCCTCGACGTTGCTCGGGACGAACGGGGATTGGTTGGGATGCTGATGATCTCGGCAGCCCCATCACCTCAGCTCAACGCCGCCTTCACCAGCCCGCTCGCCTTGCTCATATCAAGCGCGGTCGCGTGGCGGGTCTTCAGCTCTGCCATCACGCGGCCCATGTCCTTCATGCCATCCGCGCCAAGCTCTGCCTTGATCGCCAGAATCGCCGCGGTCGTCTCCGCCTCGCTCATCTGCTGCGGCAGGAACTGCTCGATCACCGCGATTTCGGCAGCCTCGGCATCGGCGAGCTCCTGACGGCTGCCCTTCACATACATCTCGATCGATTCGCGGCGCTGCTTCACCATCTTCTGCAGCACTTCGGCCACCAGCACATTATCGTCATCGGGTGACTTGCCGGTGCGTGCTTCGATGTCGCGATTCTTGATCGATGACTGGATCAGGCGGATGGTGGCGGTGCCCGCCTTGTCGCCGCTCTTCATGGCGGTGACGAGCGCGGTCTTGATGTCGTCGCGAATCATTTCAGGTCCTTTTCGGTAATCACAACCCTTAGCGCGACAGGGCGATTTTTAACAGATTGACGCTTCGGCCATGCGCCTCTAGCTGCGGTGCCTTAGCGACATCGATAGCTTTTTCAGGAGCGCCCACCCCAATGGCTGACGCCAAACCCCTGTCTTTGGCTGGGCCCATGCCCGAAGGCGCAACGGGCGTTCTGGTGCTCGCCAATGGCGATATCGCGTGGGGCAGGGGCTTTGGCGCAGAAGGCGCGGCAGTCGGCGAAGTCTGCTTCCATACCGCGATGACCGGCTATCAGGAGATCATGACCGACCCGAGCTTTGCCGGGCAGATGATTACCTTCACCTTCCCGCATATCGGCAATGTCGGCGCCAATGCCGATGATGTCGAGGCCGAAGATCCCCATGCGCTCGGCATGATCGTGCGCGAGGATGTGACCGCGCCCAGCAATTTCCGCTCGGTCGAGCCGCTCGATGCGTGGATGAAGAAGCACAACCGCATCGGCCTGTCGGGCATCGATACGCGCGCGCTGACCCGCCGCATCAGAACGGGCGGTGCGCCCAACGCGGTGATCGCGCATTCGGCGGACGGCAAGTTCGATATCCCTGCTTTGCTCGCCCAGGCGCAGGGCTGGCCGGGGATGGAAGGCATGGACCTAGCCATCGACGTGACCACGCAAACGCATTTCGGCTGGGAAGGTGGTGTGTGGCAGCTGGGGCAGGGGTATGATCCGTCGTCTAAAGGTAAGACTACGGACTCGAAGCCTCACGTCGTCGCGATCGATTACGGCGCGAAACGCAACATTTACCGCAACCTCGTCGCCGCCGGCGCGCGCGTCTCGGTCCTCCCTGCGACCGCCACCTTCGAT
>JBBQHG010000211.1:0-4991 GCA_038323755.1 Sphingomonadales bacterium | reverse complement strand
CCGACAAGCCGGGAAACCCGGCCTTGTGGACGCCGGCGGGATATCAGCCAGCCAAGGATGCGCGGCCCGCCGTGTTCTTCATCCACCCCACATCCTATCTCGATCGCAGCCGCTGGAACGCACCGCTCGACGACCAGACCGCCAATGATCGCGCTGCCCTGTTCCTGCGCGGGCAGGCGAGCGCCTTCAACGAGAGCGCGGCCATCTGGGCACCACGCTATCGCCAGGCGACCTTTGGCGCGTTCCTGACCCGCCAGGACGAGGCGCAAAAGGCGCTCGATTTGGCGTACGGCGATGTTGCAGCCGCCTTTGACGAGTTTTTGCGTGAGGTTGGCCCGGATCGACCGATCATCCTGGCCGGACATAGCCAGGGATCGCTGCACCTTATCAGGCTGCTGCGCGAGCGGGTGGCGGGCAAGCCGCTCGCCAAGCGAATCGTCGCCGCCTATATTGTCGGCTGGCCGGTTTCGCGCAGTGCCGATCTGCCCGCCCTCGGCCTGCCCGAATGCGGCAGCGTCGACCAGACCGGCTGTATCCTGTCCTGGCAGAGCTTTGCCGAGCCAGCCGACCCCGCGCTGATCCTGGACGCCTTTGACGGATCGACTGGGCTGACCGGTGCGCCGCGAAAGGGCAGCGCGATGATCTGCACCAACCCGGTGACCGGGACGCCAAATGCCGCCGCACCGGCGAGCGCGAATTTGGGCGCGCTCATTCCCTCAGCCGATCTCGCCACCGCAACAATCGAGGCAGGCAGACTGCCAGCCCGGTGCGACGGACGGGGATTCCTGCTGATCGGGCCGCCGCCCGAGGACATCAGCCGCTATGTGCTGCCAGGCAACAATTACCATGTCTTCGACTACAGCCTGTTCTGGGCCAATGTTCGTGCCGATATTGCGCGCCGACTTGCGGCGTTCGACACGCAGTGATCACGACCGATCAGGCGGTTTTTCGTGAAGCCCTGCCGCATGGCGGGCGACTGATCGGCCTGGACGTGGGCACCAAGACGATCGGCACCGCGCTGGCCGATGCCGGCTGGAGTTTCGCCTCCCCCGCCCTGCTGATCCGCCGGACCAAGTTCACTGTCGACAAGGCCGCAATCGTCGCGCTGATGACGCAACAATCGGTGGTGGGCATCGTCATCGGCCTGCCGCTCAATCTGGACGGTACGGATAGCCCCCGGACCCAATCGACCCGCGCCTTTGCCCGCAACATGGCCGATATCGGCCTGCCCATCCTGCTCTGGGACGAGCGCTGGTCGACGCAAGCCGTGGAGCGGCAGATGATCGCCGAGGATATCAGCCGCGCCAAGCGCGCCGAGCGCGTCGACAAGATCGCAGCGAGCTACATTCTGCAGGGCGCGATCGATGCGCTGATGATGGGCTAGAGCGCGGCGATCAGGCGCTGATGCTTTGCCCTGGCGCGGTTTGCTCGATGAGCGGATACAGATCGCGCTCCTCCCGCAGGATGCGCTGCCGAAGGGCACCCATGACCTTGCGCGTATCAACGGCAAAAGCATCCCATTCGTGGGCGATCCCATCTGGGGTCCACTTGCTCACATAAGCAAGATATTGAGCGGCAAGACCGCCCATGTCCGCTGCAAATTTGCTTGCCATGGCGGCGGCGCGCTTGTCTGTACTCGCCGCAATCTGGGGGTAGAGATATTGATCTTCCTTGGCGAGATGAAGCATCAGCACCCTGTTCAGCCGCCAGCGAATGGCAGACAAGGTCGCAGTCGGGGGGATTGGACCAGCTACAGCAGCGATCAACCGTTCTGCCAGATTATCCAGTACCGCGTGTTCTGCCGACAATGTCTGGCGTGTCATCATGAAACCACTATCCCCAAGCGCAATCGTCCGCCAGCCTCCACGGTCTGCAATCATGCAGTAGTTTCAATGCGTTACTTTGCCGTAAAACATCCGAATTGGACTATTTAATACCCAATGCTTTGCGTGCGACCTTCTCCAGCTCAGGATCGAGCGGCGGTGGATCCATGGGGAGCGACGCCTCTAGCTGTTCGGCGACTTGCGTGAGCGCGGCAATGCGGGCGGCTTTCTTATCGTTGCCGTCGATCACGTGCCACGGTGCCCAGCGGGTGTCGGTACGACGGAACATCTCCGCCATCGCATCGAGATAGTCATCGCGGCGGGCGCGGTTGCGGTAATCGTCCATGCCCGTCTTCCACCGCTTCCAGGGATGATCGAGACGGGCCTTGAGCCGCTTGTCCTGCTCCTTTTGGGTGACGTGGATGAACAGCTTGACGATGGTGGTGCCGGAATCGGATTGCTGCGCTTCGAATTCATTGATCTCGTCATAGCCGCGCCGCCATTCGGCTTCGGTCGCAAAGGCTTCGACGCGCTCGACAAGGACCCGTCCGTACCAGCTGCGATCGAACACCGCGATGTCGCCGTCAGCCGGCAAGCGCTTCCAGAAGCGCCAGAGGAAATGATGCCCCTTTTCTTCAGGGGTCGGGGCGGCAATCGGCCAAACCTCAAAATAGCGCGGGTCCCATTGCGAGGTCATTCGCTGGATGATGCCGCCCTTGCCAGCCGCATCCCACCCTTCGAGCATGATGATCACGCGCTTGTTATGGCAGATGTTGGCGACCTGCACGTGCGAGAGGCGTTCCTGCAGTTTGGCGAGATCGTGATCATAATCGCCGACATAATCGGCGCCGGTTTCAAAGTCGGACAGGTTGATCGTCATGCGCGCTCGCTTCGTTCAGGATTGGGCTGTGGCGGGGATATGAACGTCCCAATTGCCCCTTCGACGCAGGATCAGCCCATAATATAGCGCGGAGAGCAGCATTTGCGCGCCCGTCATCAACAATCCGGGCCGTCCTTCTTCAAGATCAAGCCAGTTGAGCCAGACGATATAGGCCAGCGCGATCAGCGTTACGATGGGCATCAGGGGGTAAAGCGGGCTCTTGAACGGGGCATTGGCGAGCGCGCCGCTGCGGCGACCGACCATCAGCGCGAGCGCGATACCGGCATAGATGGCGACGAGCCCAGTGCCGCTGAGCACCAGCAGCAGTTCGAGCGGGAGGAAGCAGCAGGCGACCCCTGCCCCACCGACGATGAGCGTGCTGATCCAGGGCGAGGCAAAGCGCGGGTGGATCATCGTCAGCCATTCATCGATCGGCCGTCCCCAGCATCTGTCGCGCGCGGTGCCATAGAAGAAGCGGGCGCAGGCAAGCACGCAGGCGATGATCGCATTGACGATGGCGACCGCCACGCCAACCGACACCCACATCGCCGCTGTGTCGCCAGCCCGCATGCGGACAAGCAGACCGAACGGATCTTCGGCTGCAAAGATCGTCAACAGATCGGGCGCGCCGACCAGCAGCGCGACCATTGGCAGGCCTTCGAGCAGCAGCGTCAAGCCGAGCGCCCAGAAGATGGCGCGGGCTATCTTGCGCGGGGCCTCATGCATTTCCTCGCCGAAATAGACGGCGGCGCCGTAACCGTTGAGCGCAAAGATCGCGATCGAGGTGGCCAGGCCGATCGAGGCCATCGATGACGGCGTCAGACCCGAACCCGCAACGGCGGGCATCACCGGATGGGACAGCATCTCGGCCACAGGTCGCGCGGCTTGGCCAAAGCCGAGGGCGACCACCGCGATAACGGCGATCACCTCGATCAGGAGGAAGATGCCGGTGACCCAGGCATTGACCCTGATCTGCAAGAGCGACACCAATGTCGCCGCCGCGACCACCGATACCGCCAGCGGAATCGCCGGGATATCAGGGATGACGACCCCCAATATGGCGGCGAGCCCCAGCCCGATCGCGGGCGGAAACAGCAGGTTGTTGAAGACGTTGACGCCCAGCATCACGAAGCCGGCGAGCGGCCCGAGCGTGTGGGCGACCATCACATATTCGCCGCCAGCCACCGGCCAGTTGGACGACAGCTCGGCATAGACATAGGCGGTGGCGATGCACACGAGGCCTGCCAGCAGCATCGCCCAGATTGCCCCGGTGCCCGCTACGCGCAGCATGCCCGGCACGATCACGAACAGCGACGATACCGGGCTGGTAACCGACAACGTCAGGAACAGGACACCCACCACCCCCAGGCTGCGAACGAGCGCGGAGGGCGCGGCTGGTTCCAGCTGGTGATCGAGCATCGTTCCCCTAACCCTGTTGGTCGCCGCTATGCAGCAGGCTTTGGCGATGCCACGTCTAAGGTACGGATGTTAAGTTCTCGCAACTGCTTGGGCGTCGCATAATTGGGCGCCCCCATCATCAGGTCTTCGGCCTTCTGCGTCATCGGGAAGGTGATGACTTCGCGGATATTGGGTTCGTCTGCCAGCAGCATGACGATGCGATCGACACCGGGGGCCGAGCCGCCATGCGGCGGGGCGCCGAATTTGAAGGCATTGATCATGCCCGCAAAATCGCGGTCGACGTCTTCGCTCGTGTACCCGGCGATTTCGAACGCCTTGTACATGATCTCCGGCCGGTGGTTCCGGATCGCGCCCGAGGATAGCTCAACGCCGTTGCAGACGATGTCATACTGGTACGCGAGGATGTCGAGCGGGTCCTTGGTCTCCAGCGCTTCCATCTCGCCCTGCGGCATGCTGAAAGGGTTGTGGCTGAAATCGACCTTCTTGGCGTCCTCGTCATATTCGAACATCGGGAAATCGACGATCCAGCAGAATTCAAAGCGGCTGGCGTCGATCAGCCCGAGCTGCTCGCCGACGCGAGTGCGCGCGAGGCCGGCGAGCTTGGCGGCCTGCGCCTCCTTGCCAGCGGCGAAAAAGATGCCGTCGTTGGGGCCAAGGCCGAGGGCGTCGGCGATGGCCTTCATCCCCTCCTGCCCATGATTGTTGGCGATCGGGCCGCCGAACACGCCGTCCTTCTGCGTCGCATAGCCGAGGCCGGGAAAGCCTTCCCCCAGCGCCCAGCTGTTCATGTCGTCGAAGAATTTGCGCGACTTCTCCGCCGTATTCGGCGCGGGGATCGCGCGGACAACATCGCCCGCCTCGACCATCGA
>JBBQHG010000210.1:0-5013 GCA_038323755.1 Sphingomonadales bacterium | reverse complement strand
AGTATGTCGGTGAAGCCGAGATCGGACTTGAGCAGCCCCTCGACTTCAGCTTGTGACAAGCCCGGATTGCGGTTGCGGTTGAGCAGGCATTGCTCGGTGGTGACGACCAGCCCGGTACCATCCCCATCGATCGCACCGCCCTCCAGCACCCAGGGGCAATCCTCAACCTCAATCCGCCGTCGGCGTGCCAAACGCCGACCGATATCGTCATCCCCCGGCAGATCATATTTGCCGCCCCAGCCATTGAAACGGAAATCGCGCGCCTGGGTCCGCGAGACCATGATCGGCGCGGTATCGCGCAGCCAGATGTCGCCGAACGGCTCGACGATGACCTCGGCAAAGGGGGCCATTTTGTGCGCAGCGGCACCCGCCTCGGCATCGGCTGCAACCAGGATCACCTGCTCGCCTGCGCCATCGGCGTGCACAGCCTTAGCAAAGGCGACGACCTCTGCACGCGCAGGATCGATGTCCTCCAGCCACAATTCAGGGTGGCTGGGAAAACCGATCCACACCGCCTTGTGCCGCGCCCATTCGGCGGGCTGGATCAACCTCGTCACGGCCTTGGCTCCTATTGTCCGCTGCGGGACTGGTCGCGGATCGCGCGGAATTCCGCCGTCTTGTACCAGTTCGGCCAGGCGCTGCCATCGGCAAGCTGGCGCCCCAATTGATAATAAAGCGTCAAATCGGCAACCGCACCCGACCAGTCCCAGCTGGCATCATATTCGTCCTGCGGCTTGTGGTAGCGGTTGGTGACATAATCTTCGGATGCCGCATGACCCGCCACCGTCCCGCCCTTGACCAGATCCTCGCCCGATCCGCCATCGAGCATCGGCACGCCAAGCTTGGCAAAGCTGAAATGGTCCGAGCGGAAATAGCCGCCGCGCTCGGGATTGGGCTCGGGCTTGATCACGCGGCCCTGCGCTGCCACGAGCGGCACGATCAGGTCTTCGAGCTCGGATTTACCCGCGCCCGTCACCACGAAATCCCTGGCAAGACCGATGACGTTCAGGCTGTCCATATTCACCCCGCCCACCGTCTGCGCCAGCGGATAGACCGGGTGCTTGGCGTAATAGGCCGAACCGAGCAGCCCCGATTCCTCCGCCGTCACCGCCATGAAGGCGATGGAGCGGCGCGCCGCGCCCGCCTTCGCATTGGCCTCGGCCAGTGCAACCAGCCCGGCGATGCCGCTCGCATTGTCGACCGCACCGTTGCAGATATCATCGCCCTTCACCGCATCGCAGCGGCCGAGATGGTCCCAATGCGCGGTATAGAGCACATAATCGTCAGGCGCCTTCGTCCCCGGCAGCACGCCGATGACGTTCTTGGATGCCTGGCGCCGAATGCTGTTGCTGAAGGAAACCGAAGCGGTCACGCCCAGCGGCACCGGCTTGAACCCCTTGACCTTGGCGGCGGCTGACAGCGCATCGAAATCCTTGCCCGCGCTTGCAAACAGCTCCTTCGCCTTGGCGAGCTGCATCCAGCCGATCGCCTGGCTCTGGTCGAGATGGTCGCCTGTCTCGTCAAGCTCGAGCTGCGGCCCCGTCCAGCTCGATTGCACAACGCCCCAGCCATAAGCGGCGGGCTCGGTATCATGCACGATCAGCACGGCGGCGGCGCCCTGCCTTGCCGCTTCCTCGAACTTGTAGGTCCAGCGGCCATAATAGGTCATCGCCCGCCCTTCGAACAATCCGTCCTTGGTCGGCGTCTGGTAATCGGGGTCGTTGATCAGAACGACGACCGTCTTGCCCTTCACATCGAGCCCGGCATAGTCGTTCCAGCCGCGCTCGGGCGCGTTGATGCCATAGCCGACGAACACCACCGGGCTGTCCTGCACGGCAACCTTGGGCGTGACCCGGTAGGTGGCGACGACCATTTCGGTGCGATAGGCGAGCGTCACTGGCGTCTTGCCGCCCTTGAAGCTGATCGGCGAGACATCGCTGCCGCTGATCTCGACCAGCGGCACATCCTGCACCCAGCTGCCCTTGTTGCCCGGCTGCAACCCCGCCGCCTTGAAGCGTTGGATGATATAGGCGACCGTCTTGTCCTCGGCCGGCGTCGTCGGCGCGCGGCCTTCATAGGCGTCGGCGGAGAGGTCCTGATCGACGGTTTTCAACGTGTCGAGCGAAATGACCGAGGCCGTCTGGGCGCTGGCGGGCATCGCGCACGCCAGCAGCGGCAGTGCAAGAAACAGGCGAAATGGCATCGAAGCGGGCCTTTCAATAGTCGTTGGCCAGCTTGTGGCAGTGCGCGGGAACGGGCGCAAGCGACGCCCTTGCTTCATGGGAAACTGCGATTAATATTCAGAAAAACAAACATTGTTCGAGGGGGTGGCATGAATAGGATTGGCTCGCGACAAGTTGTCGCTGCGGCGTTGCTTGCATTGGTGACGACAATGCTGTTCGATTCTGCCCTCGCCGAAACGACGCCCGACAATAGCGCGCAAGCGGCAGCGCGGTTTGGCGCGCGTGAGTTTGTCGAGCAGATCAGCCTTTCGCCTGACGGCACCAAGATCGCCGTTATTCAGCCGACCGCTGGGCACGGATCGATGGTCATGATCATCGCAATCGACGGATCGGGCCAGCGCAGCATCGCTGCAAGCACCGGTAGTCCCGACAGCCTTTCCTACTGCCGCTGGTCGACCAACACCCGGGTGCTATGCGATGCACAGATCGTTCAGCGCGACGGCCCCCAGCTCATCAACTATTCACGCATGATCGCGATCAACGTGGACGGTACGGGGATGAAGATGGTGAGCGCAGGCACCAACGACCGGTCGCTTGGACTCGGCCAGAATGGTGGCACGGTCATCGACTGGACCGGCGCCGAGCAGACCGGCACGGTATTGATGACGCGTGAGTTTGTGCCTGAAGCAGGACCCGCCAGCCGATTGGGCGCGAAAGGAGACGGCCTGGGCGTCGAGCGCGTCGACACCATTTCGCTGAGCCGATCGACAGTCGAATCGCCTACAGCAGATGCGGTTGAATATATCACCGATGGATTGGGCGTGGTTCGCATCAAAGGGTCGCGGCCCAAGGTTGGCGATGGACAGCTAGGTGCCAAGGTCAAATATTTTTATCGAAAGGTCGGCGACCGCACCTGGTTGCCGCTCAGCAGCCTCAATGGCGGCGACTCCAGCCGTTCGGGCTTTGATCCCTATGCCGTCGATCCGGCGTTGAATGTCGCTTACGGCTTTCAACAGCTCAACGGTCGCCAGGCTCTGTACAAAGTGGCGCTCGACGGTAGCCTGAAAAGCGAGCTGGTCTTTGCTCGCGACGAAGTCGATATTGATCGTCTGATACGTATCGGGCGCAATCGGCGCGTGGTCGGGGTTAGCTTTGCGACCGACCGGCGGCAGAGTGCGTTTTTTGATCCCGGACTCAAATCATTGGGGGCGGCACTATCAAAGGCGATCCCCGGCCTGCCGCTGATCTCATTCATCGATGCCAGCAGTGATGAATCGAAATTGCTGCTGTTCGCCGGCAGCGACGTCGATCCCGGACATTATTTCTTGTACGATAAAACCACGCATCGGCTGGAAGATTTGCTGCCGGCCCGGCCCCAGCTTGAAAACACCGCGATCGCGCCGGTGAAGTCGATTAGCTTTCCAGCCGCAGACGGCACGCTGATCCCCGCGTACCTGACGCTGCCCGTCGGCAGTACCGGGAAGGGTTTGCCCGCGATTGTTATGCCGCATGGCGGCCCCGGCGCGCGCGACGAATGGGGTTTCGACTGGCTTGCCCAGTTCTTCGCCAATCGTGGCTACGCAGTCCTCCAGCCCAATTTTCGCGGGTCAACTGGCTATGGCGATAGCTGGTATCAGGAGAACGGCTTCAAATCCTGGCGCACGGCTATTGGCGACGTCAATGACGGCGGACGGTGGCTGATCAGCCAGGGGATTACGACGCCGGGCCGGCTCGGCATCGTCGGCTGGTCCTATGGTGGCTATGCCGCACTGCAGACGTCGGTGCTCGACCCGGATCTGTTCAAGGCCATCGTCGCCATTGCACCAGTGACCGATCTGGATTCGCTCCGGGAAGAATCCAACGGCTTTACCAATTATGATCTTGTCGACGCCTTCATCGGCAAGGGTCCGCACATTCACGAAGGATCACCGGCGCAGAATGCCGATCGGATCAAGGCACCCGTGCTGATGTTCCACGGCGACCTGGACCAGAATGTCGGCATCGCAGAATCGCGGCTGATGCAAAAGCGCCTCAAAGCTGTGGGGCGCACCGTCGAACTGGTCGAATTCCCTGGCCTCGACCACCAACTCGACGACAACAAGGCGCGCGAGCAGCTACTCGCCAAGTCGGATGGATTTTTACGGGCTGCACTGGGCGTGGGGCCGCCGACGAAATAGCCGATTCAAAGAACCTGGCCGGCTCATGTCGCGGGCAGAAAAAAAGGGGCGCTCTTTGCGGAGCGCCCCTTTTCCAACCTGATTGTCAGCATCACCGTGCCAGGATGCTGTCCAAAAATTATCAGCGCGAGTAGAATTCCACCACCAGATTTGGCTCCATCTTCACCGGATAGGGCACTTCATCAAGCGTCGGCACGCGGGTGAACGTAACCTTGGCAGCGCCATCAGGCGCGACATATTCAGGAATATCGCGCTCGGCCAGGCTCTGCGCTTCCATCACCAGCGCCATTTCCTGCGCCTTGGTGCCGAGCGTGATCTCGTCGCCCGGGAAGCAACGACGCGAGGCGATATTGCACTTCACGCCATTGACCTTGATGTGGCCATGCGAAACCAGCTGGCGCGCGGCAAACACCGTCGGTGCGTATTTGGCGCGATAGACGATCATGTCGAGGCGCTGTTCGAGCAGGCCGATCAAATTCTGGCTGGTATCGCCCTTCATGCGGCTGGCTTCGTGATAGCAGGCGCGGAACTGCTTTTCGGTCACGTCGCCATAATAGCCCTTCAGCTTCTGCTTGGCGCGCAGCTGCAGGCCGAAGTCGGAAACCTTGCCCTTGCGGCGCTGGCCGTGCTGGCCGGGGCCATATTCACGCTTG
>JBBQHG010000209.1:0-5028 GCA_038323755.1 Sphingomonadales bacterium | reverse complement strand
CTGCCGATCGACCCCGCCGATCTGGGGCGCAGCTATGAAGCCGTCATCCGCGTCAATTCGCAAAGCGGGAAGGGCGGCGTTGCCTGGGTGATCGAACAGGACAAGGGGCTGAAGCTGCCCAAGCGCTTGCAGGCCGATTTCAGTCGCCACGTTCAGGCACTTGCCGACGAGGCCAGCCGCGAGCTCAACGCTGGCGATATCTGGCAGCTTTTCGAGAAGACCTATCTGCCCAACGCGCAGGATCGCTTCGTATTGCGCAATTATGAGGAAAGCGGCGCGGCCGGCCAGCGGGTCTTTATCGGCCATGTTGCGATCGATGGCGAAGATCGCTCGATTTCCGGGCGCGGCAACGGTTTGATCTCGGGCGTCATCGCGGCACTCAGTGAAAGCACGGGGCCCGTGCTCGACGTGGTCGATTACAGCGAACATGCGATTGGCCATGGCGCAGATGCGCTGGCAGTCGCCTATGTCGAATGCCGAACGGCGGAAGGTCGCACCGTGTTCGGCGTCGGCATCGATACCGACATCGCCACCGCGAGCGTGCGCGCCGTGCTGAGTGCCGCCAACCATTTCTAGGGATTGGTTAGAGCTGCACCAGTTTTTGTGGATACCAAGATAAGGTGTTTTTGGACCCGGCGGGTGATGATGCAACGATGAAAGTTCAGCCAGGAGTTCAAGCGCGAGGCGCTGAAGCTGGTATTGGCGCGGGCTTCATCTGGGTGCCCGTGACTGCCGGTGGCGCGCCGTCGGTGATGCTCGGCGTGGAGTCGGGCTGGTGCTGTGCGGTTTATTCATCTTCAGTAGCGTCGCCAGTGTCGTGCGCCCGATCCTGCTTGGGCACGACGTGCGGATGCCCGATTATGTCGTGCTGATCGCAACGCTGGCCGGGTTTGAGCTGATGGGACTCAACTGTTTCGTGATCGGGCCGGTCATCGCCGCCTGGCTTATGGCCGTCGGGGAAATCTTTACCGATACCGGGGGGGCAGGGTCCCCGGCTTGTCGCCAGAATGACCTCGCCAATCACCATCGTACCACTTCTCACCGTCTTTGTGACTCAAGGCGCGGTGATCCGGCCAACTCCCTCGCCCCGTCCCTTGCTATGCACGCGCTGCCAATGGCACGCTCTGAGCTGTAACGCCCGGCACGCAAATCGCCGGTCTTGCCCTGTTGCAGGCGGCGGTTGCGCGCGGGCACCAGAGCGCGCTTGCCTTGCGCGCAGCCGGTGCTGCCCTATTTTGCCTGCCTTTCGGCTCAATCGCCGCCGGTCACGCTTTCGACCGATGGCATCGAGGTGCCCGCCGCGCCGCCACCCTTGGCTTCCCACCAAAAGGGTGCACGTTGGCGGTTGCCGGTGACAGTCTCGTTGAGCGTAGCGGCATCATACAGCCGGCCGCCGAGCATCACTTTCGACACCTTGTCGCTGTTGCGGATATCGATTGTGGGATCGGCATCGAGCACGACGAGATCAGCGAGCTTGCCGACTTCCAGCGAGCCAATGTCGTGCTGATATCCCAGTGAAGTGGCTGGCATGATCGTGCCGGCACGCAAGGCGTCGATCGGGCTCCAGCCGCCACGAACGAACGACCATAGCTCCCAGTGTGGCCCAAGCCCGGCCTGTTGGCCGTGCGCGCCGATCGATACCAGTACTCCCTTGTCGGCGAGTTTCTTGGCTTCACGCGCCGAGCCCGCATCGACATAATCCTCCTCGGGCGCCATCGTTCGGCGAACATTTTGCGCGGCGAGCAGGGCGGGTGGCGCATAGCGGCTGAGCAGGGGATGCTTCCACACATCCATATGCGCACGCCAATAGGGATCACCTGCCAAGCCGCCATAGGTAACGACAAGGGTCGGCGTATAATTGGTCTTCGACTGCGACCACAGGCTGACGACGTCGTCGTAGAAATGGTCCAGCGGGATGTTGTGTTCAACCGTCGCGTTGCCGTCCTGGATGAGCGAGATATCCATCGTGAACAGCGATCCACCTTCTGGTACGACCTCCATTCCTTCGGCCTGTCCCGCAGCAACGACCATCTGGCGTTGTTCGCGGCGCGGCTGATTGTAGTTCTTTATTGAATGCGCGCCCTGCGCTTTCAGTCGCCGGACATGGGCCAGCGCGTCATCATAGCTGTTGATCTCGGCATAGACGTCGGCCTGCTTCGCGCCATAGATGATCTCTCCGGTCGAGAAGGTGCGCGGTGCCAGGATCATCCCGGCACGTTGCATTTCGGAGGCGACGAAGATCTGTTGCGGGCGCGCCGACGGATCGTGGATCGTTGTCGTGCCCATGGCGAGATTGACCATCGCGGACCAGTTTTGCTGCGGGATCAAATCATCATCGCCTTGCGGTCCGTGGGCGTGCGCATCGACCAGGCCGGGGATAATCGTCTTTCCAGCCACATCGACCATCTTGGCTCCAGCCGGGATCGTCACAGATCCACGCGGGCCGACCGCGACAATTCGGTCGCCGGTAATGACGATCACGCCGTCGTCGATGATTCCGCCTTTGACGTCGGCCATCGTCACGATCCGTGCGCCAGTCAGAGCAACGGTGCCCGTCGGCTTGTCTGCCGGCACCGTCATCGACAGCGACAAGCCCGTCTTTGGCGGGGCGAATTTGGCCACGTCCTTGTCGCCAGGCGCGGTTGTGAACAACGCGCTGGTCTGCGCGGTAAACAGCGTCGGGCCGAGGCTCCAGTGCAGCGCTGCGCCGTCATTGGACCAGTTGATAAAGTCCGCCCCCTCGCCGCTGACGCGGGTAACCGGCAGCGGGCCGCCTTTCTCGTCGATCGACACGTCCTGGGTACCGGGCAGCAGGGGCATCACGAACGCTTCGTAATTCTGACGGAATGCAACGAAACGGCCATCGGGCGATACCTGATAGTCATTGACGAGATCGCCGGTGCCATGGACTCGCTTGGCAAGGCCGTTCAGATCGGTGCTGATCAGCTGGCGCTTGCCCTTGTCGGACGCGATCATGAAGACGCGGTCGTTGACCGCACCGAATTGCGGTTCCGATCCGTCGGTCGCGATGCGCGCCGCTTTGCCGCCGCTGCTGGCGATGCGGAACACGCCGGGATTTTCTGACCAGCGCGACGATGTCAGCGAGCTGCTGCCGCCGCGTTCGAACACGATCGTCTTGCCATCGGGCGAAAAGCGCGGGTTGAGATAATGGCCGGGATCGCTCGTCACATCCTTGGCGACTCCGCCCGCGGCGGCAACGGTCCTAACATGGCCAAGCCCTGCATCGGTCCAACCGACGAACACGATCGATTTGCCGTCGCGCGACCAGCTTGGCCACAGCTCCATCTCAGGTTCGTCACCCTTGATGAGGCGGCGCGCGGTACCGCCCGCTGCGGGCTTGACCCAAAGCTTGCCGAGCGTTTCGAACACGATTTGCGAACCATCGGGCGAGACGCTGGCCCAGCGCGGCATTTTGGTGGTGACGGTTGCGGGGGCGACCTCGATCTGCGGATGGACCGCATCGATCACGATGCGGGTGTCGTCGATCTTGAACGGGATGTCGGCGGCGCTGCTGCCATCTGCCCCAACGCGCTTGATCTTGCCGCCCGCCCAGAAGACGACGCTGCCACTGTCAGGCGTCCACGCCATGTTAGGATAGACGCCGGTGACGGCCCAGGTCTCCTGCACATCCTGATCAAGATCGTCATAGATTTTGCGCTCCTCGCCAGACGCAAGATCTTTGACGTAAAGCTTTGATTTGGCGCGTTCGCGGCGGACGAAGGCGATCTTCTTGCCATCGGGCGACGGCGTCGGCCGTACGGATCCGCCGACGCCCGAGACGACCGTGGCCACCTCACCCGTATCGAGGTCATAGCGTTCGATGTCGAACAGCTCGGTGTTCGAATCTTGCGCATATTCGAAGATCGGCCCGGGCGTGACGTTGCGAGTGTAATAAAGGCTCTTGCCGTCGGGCGCATAGATTGGCTCGCCCAGTTCCTTCTGCAGCTGCTCGCTGGCGCGCTTGACCAGCTGTACGCCGCCGCCGCCCGAGACATGGTAGATCCAGATCTCACCCGTACCGAGCGAGCGGGCCGTCGTGAAGTGCTTCTTGGCGATGATGAAGCGGCCGTCGGGGCTCCAGCTCGGCTGGTTGAGCAGGCGGAAATCCTCCTTGGTCAGCTGACGCTTGTCGCTGCCGTCGAGATTCATGATCCAGATATTGTCGCCGCCGCCGCGATCGGATGTAAAGGCGATCCGTTTGCCATCGGGCGAGAAACGCGGCTGATGCTCGAACGCCAGCCCCTCGGCAACCCGCGTCGGCGTGCCGCCGCTGATCGGCATGGTGTAGATATCGCCGAGCAGGTCGAACGCGATCATCTTGCCGTCGCGCGACACATCGACATTCATCCAGCTGCCATTGTCGACCGCGATGCGGACCTGGCGCATGGTCATGCCGGTCGGGGCGTTCACATCCCATTTGGCGGGCGTGGTGTCGGCTTTCTTGTCGCTCGCCCCGGTAGTGACCTGAGTGGAGGCTCCAGTCTGCGCCTGAGCCTGGCCGACGGCGAGCATCGTCGCGATGATGGACCCCGAAACCGCACCGATCCAATATTTCATGCTACCCTCCACCCAAATTTATCCAACAGACTTAGGGCGGAATGCCGAGCAGGTCACCGGCCAATTTTTTCGGGCAACCTACCGCGTTGTCGCCCGGGCGACGTGCTGTTCACGGCTGTCGGTGCAACTTGTCCCGCTCAGCTGCGGTGCCATCCGCATCCGCGAAACGAGGACTAGTCAAGGGATGCGGGTGCGAACCGAGCGGGCGCCCGAAGGCGATCATCGCTGAGACTGGATCGAGAAAATGGTGCTGCCGGTGAGGATTGAACTCACGACCTCAGCCTTACCAAGTCTGAGCAGGGCGATTCCGCAGGTTACCGTGGGTTTCCGTGTGTGGGTTTCTTACTAAAAATCAGTGCTTTAAATAGTCGTCCAGTTTCCCTGGGTTACCGCCCATTTCCGGTGCGGTGCTTGCCAGGAGATTGCCAGGACGACGCCGTTGCCAGCCAC
>JBBQHG010000208.1:0-5046 GCA_038323755.1 Sphingomonadales bacterium | reverse complement strand
TCCGTCGCCGCGCAGGTGTTCATACCACTGACTGTTGGTGGCGGCGTGCGGTCTGTGGACGATGTGCGCCGCCTGCTCAATGCCGGTGCCGACAAGGTCAGCATCAACACCTCGGCGGTCGTTAACCCGCAACTGGTGGCTGATGCGGCAGCACGCTACGGTTCGCAGTGTATCGTGGTGGCGATCGATGCCAAGCAGGTGGCGCCGGGGCGCTGGGAAGTGTTCACCCATGGCGGCAGGTGGGCGACCGGGATCGACGCGGTCGAGCACGCGCTGCGACTGGCTGAACTGGGCGCGGGCGAATTGCTGGTAACGTCGATGGACCGCGACGGGACGCGGTCGGGCTATGACCTCGAGCTGATCCGCCTGATTGCAGATCAGGTCCGCGTGCCGGTGGTGGCTTCGGGCGGGGTCGGCGGGCTGGCTGATCTGGTGGCGGGTATGACGCAGGGGCATGCGAGTGCCGTGCTTGCCGCCTCGATCTTCCATTTCGGCGAGGCGAGTATTGCCGATGCGCATGCTGCACTGGCGGCGGCGGGCGTTTCTGTAAGGACGCCGATTTCCATCTGATTGCGGCTCGTTTCGAGCGAACGGGATATTTACCGAACGACTTTAAGAGAATGATGATGCGCTTCTTGCCGCTTCTCTTATGGGCATCGCCAGCCCTTGCCGGCCATTCCGGCGTCGCCCACCCGCGCACTGCGCCGGAGCTGTCGGATATCGCGTTGTTCGTGATGGCGGCGGCGGGCATCTGGTTCGTGCGCCGCGCGATGCGGGCGCGCTTTGCCAAAAGGCGGGCCGGTCAAGCGAAGCATTGACGCGAGCAAGCCGCTGGGCCAGCCAATGATGCATGGCCGAAGACTTTATCACCACGCTCGAATCCGTGATCCGCAGCCGCCAGGGCGCTGACCCGACGACGAGCTACACCGCCAAATTATTCGCCGCCGGCCGCGCCAAGATCGCGCAGAAGGTGGGCGAGGAAGCGGTGGAGACCGTGATCGCCTCGCTGGGCGAGGATCGCGACGCATTGGTCGGCGAGGCGACCGATTTGATGTTTCATCTGCTGGTGCTGCTCGCCGATTGTGGGCTGAGTCTGGACGATATCCGCACCGAGATGCGCCGCCGCGAAGGCGTGTCGGGCATCGACGAAAAAGCCGCGCGAAAGGAATAGCTCCATGCCCATCGACGCCACGCAGCCCTATGACGACCAGAATATCTTCGCGAAAATCCTGCGCGGGGAAATCCCTTCCAAGCGCGTCTATGAGGATGACGTCGCCATCGCCTTTCACGACATCAACCCGCAGGCGCCGACGCATCTCCTGGTGATCCCGCGCGGCGCGTATGTTTCGTGGGACGACTTCAGCGCCAGGGCGAGCGATGCCGAAATCGCCGGCTTCGTCCGCGCCGTGGGCACGGTCGCGCGCGCGGCGGGGCTGGTCGCGCCGGGATACCGGTTGCTCGCCAATACCGGGCTGGATGCGCATCAGGAGGTGCCACATCTCCACGTCCACATCTTTGCCGGGCAAAAGCTGGGACCAATGCTCGCGCGATAAGGGATTGCATGGCCTTGATTTGCGGCTAGGCTTGGCGGCTTCACGCATTTCCGCCGCGGAACCGCGCGGCAAAAGGGGACAGTAAACATGGCGTCACGTCCGAAACCGGGCTTTTTCGCGCGCATGGGGGGCCGAAAGACCCTGGCGCAGGTGCAACGCGAGACACAGACCAGCGAATTGAAGCGAACACTGGGTTCGTGGAACCTGTTGTTGCTGGGCGTCGGCTGCATCATCGGCGCTGGTATTTTCGTGCGGACCGGCAATGCCGCCGCGCTGCATGCCGGCCCGGCTGTGCTGCTCTCATTCGTGGTCGCCGGTATCGTGTGCGCCTTTGCCGGGCTCTGCTATGCCGAATTGTCGTCGACCCTGCCGGTGTCGGGATCGGCTTATACCTATAGCTACACGACGCTGGGCGAATTCGCGGCGTGGATCATGGGCGCGCTGCTGCTGCTGGAATATGGCCTGGCGGCGTCAGTCGTCGCGGTCGGCTGGTCGGGCTATGTCGTCAGCCTGCTCAAGGATTTCGGGGTGGTCATTCCGCCGCAGCTGACCGGGCCTGCCGGCTATCCGTTGTTGAAGGACGGGGTGCAGGTCGTGATCGACGGCATGCCGGTGTTCACCGATTTCAACCTGCCCGCCTTCCTGATCTGCACCGTGCTGTCGATCCTGCTGGTGGTCGGCGTGTCGGAAAGCGCCAAGGTCAACAATGCCATCGTCGCGATCAAGGTCAGCGTGATCGTCGCCTTCATCGTGATCTGCGGCTATACCGTGCTGATGGACCTGCCCGCGCGGATCGCCGCGAACTGGACGCCGTTCATCCCGCCTGCCGAAGCCGGTGAGGGTCACTTCGGCGTTGGCGGCATCATGCGCGCCGCCTCCATCGTCTTCTTCGCCTATATCGGTTTCGAGGCTGTCTCGACCGCCGGACAGGAAGCCAAGGACCCGAAGAAGGACATGCCCTTCGGCATCATTGGATCGCTGATCGTCTGCACCGTGCTCTACATGCTCGTGGCGGCTGTGCTGACGCTGATGGTCAACTACAAGTCGCTCAACGTGCCCGATCCGGTGGCGGTTGCGGTCGATTCGATGGGCCCGCAATGGGCGTGGTTCGCCGGCATCATCAAGGGCGGCGCGATCATCGGGCTGACCTCGGTCGTGCTGGTGCTGATGTACGGCCAGACCCGCATCTTCTACACCATGGCGCGCGACGGGTTGTTGCCGCGCGTCTTTTCCACCGTCCACCCGAAGTTTCAGACGCCTTGGATCAACACGTTGACGGTGGGCCTGATCGTCGCGGTGGCGGCCGGGTTCTTCGACATCAACATCCTGGGTGATCTGACCTCGGTCGGCACGCTGGCGGCCTTCGCCATCGTCTGCCTGACGGTCATCTGGCTGCGCATCACCGCGCCTGATCTGCCGCGCGGCTTTCGCGTCCCGCTCGGACCGGTGCTGCCGGTGCTGGGGATCGGCTCGTGCCTGTACCTCATCACCGCGATTGAGGCCAAGGTGCTGTGGTTCTTCGCTTATTATACGGTAGCGGCGATCATCGTCTATTTTGTCTATGGCATCCATTTCAGCCGGTTGCAGCAGGATCAGGACGAAATGCCGGGGCCCGACATGGGCGAATTTCCGGGGCCGGTGGTCGGCTGATCTGCCAGCCCTTGGCGAAACAGAAAAAGGGCCGGGGATTGCTCCCCGGCCCTTTTTTCATGCCCCTAAAGGCTGGCGTGTTCAGCCGAGCTTTTCAGCCATCAATGCCTTCAGATCCACCATCGGGCGGGCGCCGAAATGGCTGATGATTTCAGCAGCGCAGATCGCGCCCATGCGCAGCGACGCTTCAAGCCCCAGGCCCTGCGCCTGGCCGTGGAGGAAGCCCGCAGCGAACAAATCGCCGGCGCCCGTGGTATCGACGATTGCGTCGATCGGTTCGGCCGGCACTTCGGCGCGGTTGCCACCCGACAGCGCCATTGCACCCTTTTCACTGCGCGTCACCACCAGCAGCGGCACCTGGGCCGCCGCCCGCAAGACCGCCGCATCGACATCCTCGGTTTCCATCAGCGACAGGATTTCGGCTTCGTTGGCGAACAGAATGTCGATCAGCCCATCAGCCATCAGCGCCAGAAAATCAGCGCGGTGGCGCGAGATGCAGAACACGTCCGACAAGGTGAACGCGACCCGCCGACCCGCGCTGCGTGCGATGTTGATCGCCTTGCGCATGGCTGCGCGCGGCTCTTCGGGATCCCACAGATAGCCTTCGAGATAAAGAATGGCGCTATCGGCGATCAGCTGTTCGTCGAGCGCATCGGCGGGCAGAAATTGCGATGCGCCAAGAAAGGTGTTCATCGTGCGCTGGCCGTCCGGC
The DNA here is from genome assembly GCA_038323755.1 of Sphingomonadales bacterium. Lineage (GTDB taxonomy): Bacteria > Pseudomonadota > Alphaproteobacteria > Sphingomonadales > Sphingomonadaceae > Sphingomonas. Next base: position 1,131 of record JBBQHG010000208.1, on the reverse strand, counting down.
GTGACGAAGATGAGGCAGCGGGCGGTTGTCGGCTCACCCTTGCGGACGACGGTGTTGAAGGCGACGCCCATCGCGCGGATATCATGCGCAAAGACCTGGCCGAGCTGATCATCAGCGAGCTGGCCGATAAAGCCGCATTTGCCGCCGAGTGCTGCGATACCGGCAACGGTGTTCGCTGCCGAGCCGCCGCTGGCCTCGATGCCCGAGGCCATCTTGGCATAAAGTGCGTCGGCCTCTTCAGGCGAGAACATTAATTGCATCGATCCCTTGGCCATCCCTTCCTGGGCGATGAATCCGTCATCGGTATGGGCAAGAACGTCGACAATCGCATTGCCAATGGCGACAACGTCATAACGGGGCTGGGTCACGCGGATCTCCGAAGGATAGACAAGCGCGCTCGGTAGAAGCCGACGCGGCGATACGCAACCGTTGCGCGCCGGGCCGAGCGGCGGGGCCTTGCGCGACCGCCGGGCTTTGTGGTTCGGCTGGGGCCAAAGGGGAATGACGATGCGGCACGTGTTGGTGACGGCGACGATGAGCATAGCGCTGGCCGGCTGCGCGACAACCGGCAGCGCGCCGGCGGTGCGCCGCGACATGACGCCGGTACCGACGAACGCCCGTGTCGCGGCCGGGCTGGAACGCGTGGTGGGGCAGAATGCTGCGGCATTGGTCAGCCTGTTCGGCAAGCCCGATGCCGATGTTTCCGAAGGCGCGGGCCGGAAGCTGCAATTTGCAGGCGCGGCGTGCGTGCTCGACGCCTATCTCTACCCCAAAGGATCGAGCACCCCGACCGTGACCTATATCGACTCGCGCCAGCCCGATGGCAGCCCGATCGACCGCGCCTCATGCATCGCCGCGCTCAGTCGTCGCGACGGGGGTCGATAGCCATTCGGCAACAACGTCCGGATCGATTTCGGCTGGCACGCGATTGGCGCGCTCGATCGCCCAGCGGTCGCCCGACAATTGAGCGAGCGCCCAGACAGCGGCACCGCGCACGACGGGTGCTGGATCATCTAGCAAGCGGACAATGGCTGGCACCAATGCTGCCGTGTGGCTGTTGCCCGCGGCGATCAGGCAGTTGCGCATCATGCGATTGCGCCCGATCCGCTTGATCGGCGACCCTGCGAAGAC
>JBBQHG010000207.1:0-5065 GCA_038323755.1 Sphingomonadales bacterium | reverse complement strand
CGCGCGGTGCGGGCGACACACGCGCGGCCTGGCGGTGGCACGGGGCGGTTCTGGCCGGCGTGGCGCTGACGTTGCTGCTGCTGTTCGGGCATGACAGCGCCGATCTCGCGCGGATCTGGTGGACGAGCACGACCTTTGGGCATTGCCTGTTCATTGGCCCCGTTCTTGGCTGGCTGGTGTGGCAAAGGCGGGATGATCTGGCGCAGTTGCGGCCAGTGGCCTGGGCACCGGGGCTGGTGATTGTCGCGCTGGGGGCAACGGGCTGGCTGCTGGGCGCGGCAGCGAGCGTGGCGCTCGCGCGGCATCTGGGGCTGGTGATGCTGCTGCAGGGGGCGGTGGTGACGCTGCTCGGCCCGCAAGTGGCGCGCGGGCTGCTGTTTCCGCTTTGTTATGCCTATTTCCTTGTGCCCTTCGGCGAATCGCTGGAGGGGCCGCTGCAGACGATGACGGTCGCGATGGTGATGCCGATGCTGCATCTGGCGGGCGTGCCGGCGAGCGTCGACGGCGTGCTGATCACCATTCCCAATGGTTATTTCGAGGTGGCGGAGGCGTGCTCGGGTGCGAAGTTCGTGATCGCGATGGTCGCTTACGGAACGCTGGTCGCCAATGTCGCTTATGTCGCCTGGGGACGGCGGATTGCCTTTATGGCGATGGCGCTGGTGGTGCCGGTGATTGCCAATGGGCTGCGCGCCTTCGGGACGATTTATGCCGCGCATCTGACCTCTGTCGAGGCGGCGACGGGGTTTGATCATATCGTTTATGGCTGGGTGTTTTTCGGGCTGGTGATGGCGGCGGTGATCGCGATTGGCTGGCACTGGTTCGATCGCGACCCGGATGCGCCGTGGTTCGATGCGGGCGCGCTGCAGGCGGTGCCGCGGTTCCGCATCGATGCGTTGCTGGGGGCGATGCTGGTGCTGTTGCTGGCGTCTGCCTCGGCGAGCTGGGCAGGCGCGATTGCGAGCCGAACGGATGTGTTGCCGGCGCGGATCATGCTGCCGACCGTGCCGGGCTGGACGCGGACCGGGGCGAATACCCACGCGCCGTGGTCGCCATATTATCCGTCAGCCGATCATTTTCTGCTCGGGCGCTATGATGACGGGCAGGGGCATGCAGTTGATCTTGCCATCGCCGTGTTTGCGAGCCAGCGGGACGGCAAGGAGCTGGTCTCGTTCGGGACGGGCGCGCTGCGCGAGGATGATCGCTGGGTGCGGATCGAGGCGCTGGGCGATATCGCCGGGGGCAGCGCGATGCGGATGACAGCGCCGGGGCCGGTCGAGCGCGTGGTGGCGACCTGGTACCGCATCGGCGATGTGGTCACCGCAAGCCCGAACCGGGTGAAGCTGGAAACGCTCAAGGTGCGGCTGCTCGGCGGGCGGCAACGGGCGGCGGCGGTGTTCGTTTCGGCCGAAGTGCTGCCGGGTGCGGATGCCAGGGCGGCGATTGCGCGCTTTGTGGCGGCGGCGGGACCGATCGATCAGCTGGTGGACCGCGTCTCCGCAGGGCGATAGAGCGACATCATCTTACCGGCGGGGACCAGGCGACATCATGTGCGGCATTGCCGGTATCTTCTATCCCGCGACGCCCAAGCCGGTCGATCCTGCCCGGATCAAGGCGATGGCGGACGTGCAGGCGCACCGCGGGCCTGACGGATCGGGCGTGTGGACCGCGCCGGGGGTAGGGCTCGGGCACCGGCGGCTGTCGATCATCGATCTGGGTGGCGGCGCGCAGCCGATGGCGAGCGCTGACGGGGCGCTGACGGTCACTTATAATGGCGAGATCTATAATTTTCAGGCGGTGCGGGCCGAGCTTGAGACCAAGGGCGCGCGGTTTGTGACCAATAGCGATACCGAGGTGCTGCTGCATGGCTGGGCGGCGTGGGGGCCGGCGATGCTCGATCGGCTGAACGGGATGTTCGCCTTTGCGTTGCACGACGCGCGGGCGCAGTCTTTGTTCATGGCGCGCGACCGGCTGGGGGTGAAGCCGCTCCATTATGTCGAGCTGTCCGACGGCGGCGTGGCCTTTGCCTCCGAGCTGAAAGGGCTGCTCGCGCATCCGCTGGTGCGGCGGGTGCCGGATATCCGCGCGGTCGAGGATTATCTGGGGCTGGGCTATGTGCCCGACGACACCTGCCTGGTGGCGGGCGTGAAAAAGCTGGCGGCGGGGCACAGCCTGTTGATCACGCGCGGCAAGCCGGTGCCGGCGCCGGTGCAGTGGTGGGATTTGGATTTCAGCAAGCGCGCGCGTGGATCAGCCGCGGCGCTGGGCGAGGAGCTGGTCGAGCTGATGCGCGCCGGCGTCCGATCGCGGATGCTGGCCGATGTGCCGCTGGGGGCGTTTCTGTCGGGCGGGGTCGATAGTTCCGCCGTGGTCGCGCTGATGGCGGAAGCATCGAAGCGCGCGGTGAAGACCTGCACGATCGGCTTTGATGCGGCTGACCATGACGAGCGCGCTTATGCCAACCAGATCGCCGCGCTGTTTGCGACCGAGCACCGCGAACGGACGGTGGCGGCGGATGATTTTGCGCTGATCGACACGCTGGTGGGCGCGTTCGACGAGCCCTTTGCCGATGCGTCGGCGCTTGCCACTTACCGGGTGTGCGAACTGGCGCGCGAGACGGTGACGGTGGCGCTGTCGGGCGACGGGGCGGATGAGGCGTTTGCGGGCTATCGGCGCTACCGGTTCCAGGCGGCGGAGGAGCGGGTGCGCGGGCTGATCCCGGCGGGGCTGCGATCGACGGTGTTTGGCGGGCTGGGGGGGCTTTATCCCAAGGCCGATTGGGCACCGCGGCCCTTGCGCGCGAAGACGACGCTGCTTGGCCTCGCCGAGGACGGGGCGACGGCTTATGCGCGGTCTGTGGGGGTGACGACGCCGGCGGCGCGGGCGCGGCTGTTGAGCGATGCGGCGCGGCGCGCGCTGGGTGGGCATGCGGCCGAGACGCGCTATGTCGAGACGATGCGCGCGGCGCCGGCGCGCGAGGCGCTCGACCGGGCGCCATATGCCGATTTCAAGCATTGGCTGCCCGGTGACATCCTGACCAAGGTCGACCGCACCAGCATGGCCGTGAGCCTGGAGGCGCGCGAGCCGCTGCTCGACTATAAGCTGATGGAATTTGCAGCCACGCTGCCCGTGTCGATGCGGATCAGGGCGGGGCAGGGCAAATGGATCATGAAAAAGGCGATGGACCGCTATTTGCCGCGCGACATTCTCTACCGGCCGAAGATGGGGTTCGTGACGCCGATCAGCGCGTGGTTCCGCGGCGAACTGGCGAATGAGGCCGCGGCGCTGGCGTCTTCGCGCGTGCTGAGCGGGACGGGCTGGTTCGATGTAGCGGAGATTGAGCGCCTCGCCGCCGACCACCGCGCCGGTCGTGGCGAGCACGGTCGGACGCTGTGGCAGCTGGTGATGCTGGAGCGGTCGATGGCGCGGCTGTTCGGCTAGAGGTGATGCGCGCCAATGAGCGTCAAGCTCGCGTGCAGGGTGAGTGCCATCAGGCACAGGGTTGAGAGCGTGAACAGCGTGAAGCGGATGATGACGCGGTTGACGGTGGCCTGCAGCAGGCTGTGGGCGATCCGGAGGCCGACATAGACCCAGGCGATGGTTGCATTCACGCCGCCGCCTGCGCCGAGCAGCGCGAGGCTGAGCGCGATGGCGTAGAAGATCGTCGGCTGTTCCATCAGGTGATTGTAATTATCGGCAGGCCACTGCGCCTTGGGATCGATCCGCGCCTTGAGATCGGCGCCGCTGCCGCCAACGAGATTGCGCGAATCGATGCCGGCCTTGCTCATCGCGGGGATGCGGGTGGCGTACATCCACACCCACATGACGAGCGACCAGGCGATGAGGGCGACGACCGGGGCGATGATCTGAGCATGTTGCGGCATATTAGAATCCTATGGTGACGCGCGCCGCGTTGAACGCGAGCGCGATGAGGCAGATGGTGGAGGCAAGGAAGAGCAGGGTACGCACCGGCACGATATTCACCAGGGCCTGCCAGATCGAGTGCGCGATGCGCAAGGCGGTATAGCCCCAGGCGAGCTGCACGTTTAGCGTGGTTTCGCCCCCGCAGATCGCCAGGATGATGACGATGGCGTAGAACAGCGTGGGCTGTTCCATCAAATGACTATGGTTGTGCGATTTCCACGCGGCCGAGGGCGGCAGCAGATGATCGATATCAGCGGCGCGCGCGCCACCGCGCGTTGCCGCCATATTGATGCCGAGCCGCGACGCCGCTGGCAGGCGGGTGCCCACCATCCAGAATAGCATCACGATCGTCCAGAGCACCAGCACGACGGCGGGCGCAAGCAACGGATGTGGCATTCCAGCCTCCCCCAACAACGTGCCGGGGAGAGGCTGGCTTAATGCGTTCCGATTTGCAACCTATCAGTCGAAAATCGCGCCCCAGCGGCGCTTGGCGCGGTCTTTCCACAGGCCGCGGTGATAGGCGTCGGAGGCGAGCAGCGGCATGACCGAGCCGGCTTCGGCGAACACCATTTGCTCGATGCCGGTGTTGACCTTGCCCCAGCTGGCGGCTTCCTGCAGCGTCGAGGAGGAGCAGGCGCCGTCGCGCACATCCGCCACGGTGATCTGCACGGCGTATTTATGCACCTCGACATCGTCATGGCCGAGGATTTCGGCGCAGACGACGGTGTCCTGGATGAAGTTCTTCGGCACGCCGCCGCCGATCATCAGCAGGCCGGTGGTGCCCGCCTTGATCTTGATGTCGGTCAGTTCGCGGAAATCAGCGATGGCATCGAGCACCATATAGGGCTTGCCGGCCTTCACCGAATCGACCTGATGCTTGACGAGACCGAAGCCTGCCGAGCTGTCCACGAAGGCTGGGCAGAAGATCGGCACGTCGTGCTCATAGGCGAGCTTGACGAGGCTGTTGTCCTTCTTGCCGTGCTCGGTCAGATATTTGCCCATCGCGCGGATGAACGCGCGGCTCGAATAGCCCTTTGGCTCCAGCCTTTCCGCAATCTCGAAGATCGTATGGTCGCAGTCCTGAAGCTGCTCCTCGTCGATATAGGTGTCATAGATGCGGTCGATCAGCAGCGAGCGCAGCGTG
>JBBQHG010000206.1:0-5090 GCA_038323755.1 Sphingomonadales bacterium | reverse complement strand
GACGGCCCGAGCCTGACGCTCGCTGAGCCCGATGCGGCCATGGACGAAGCCCGTATCGATGCCGTCAAGCGCGCCCGTGCCCGGGCCGAGCTTTATGCCCGCGCCGCCGGCCTGTCGGTCGTGCGAATTCTTACGATCAGCGAAAGCGGCAGCCAGCAGCCGTCGCCCGGGCCCGTCATGTTCGCCCGCGCCAAGGAAGCGGCGGATACCCAGGTGATGCCCGGCGAATCGCGGATCGCGATGACCGTCTCGGTCCGCTTCCTGCTGAAATAGTCAAAAAAAGGAGCCGCCCGGGCGTGCGCCGGGCGGCTCAAGGGGGAGCGTTGCTTTAGGGGAGCTTCGCTTGGATCAGGTCACAGGGTTCAGCGAACGGCGCCGCGACGCACAAGATTGACGATCGCGAGCAGAATGACCGCGCCGATCAACGAATAGACGAATGTGGTGACCGTAATCACCTGGTTGATGCCGCCGCCGAACAGGAAAGACGCGATCACCGAACCGATGATGCCAACGACGATGTTGAGCAAAATGCCCTGCTGCCCGTCGGTGCGCATCAGGATGCTTGCCAGCCAGCCAACGACGCCGCCGACCACGAGCCAAACGATAAGACTAACAATGCTCATAATACCCTCCGTTAGACCCGATCACCGGGCGTATGGAGGAAATACTCTTGGGCCGCTGGCTTTGTTCCCGGCAGGCGAAATCAGGCTGCCAGGATCAGTATTTCTGCTGGCGTTCGTAGAGCGACCGATAATGCTGAAGCCGCGTCACGCGCAGCCCCGGCATGCCCGATCGATCGATGGCGCGCTGCCACCCGGCAAATTCCTCCATCGTCAGGTTGTAACGCTGGCACACCTCGTCCACCGTCAGCAGCCCGCCATTCACGGCGGCGACAACTTCGGCCTTGCGCCGCACGACCCAGCGGGTCGTCTCCGGCGGCGGCAGCGAATCCAGCGTCAACGGCTCACCGAGTGGACCAATGACCCGTGCTGGTCGAATTTTCTGGTTTTCGATCATGCTTACCTCGATCGGGGCGGGGGCCCCCTCAATCTCTACTAACGACCATTATCAGCCGGACTTGAACATCCACTGAAACGGCTAGGTAAATTCCGCCTTCATTCTTGTTTCCAGGCGCAAATCGTCGCGGCCATGGTGCGGTTGAACGCACCATGTGGCGGGCAGAGCCATCCATCGGCGGTAACAGGCGCCGTGCCGCAGGTTTCGATCATCGCGGTCTGGCTTGTTGCCTGGCGTATCGAAACGCCGGCCATCAGCACTGCCAGATCACCCGGCAGGGCAATCGCCGTGCCATCCAGCTCGAAACGGGCAAAGCTCAAATCCACAACGCTACTTTCACATCGACTCGATCGATTGGTGATTCAACCGAATGGCAGGGTGTAGCGGCGGGTTCTGAAGGTCCGGTAAAGCCGGGCGATATTTTTGCGAAAGGGGATGTTTTTTGCATCCGCGTGCAGGTGCGCCTATCTGCGCTGCCATGATCACCGGAGAATTTCAGCTGAGTGGCCCGCCTGGCGGCCAGCGAATCGTCGTCGCCATGTCGGGCGGGGTCGATAGTTCGGTGGTGGCCGCCCTTGCGGTGCGCACCGGCGCGGAAGTGATCGGCATCACGCTCCAGCTTTATGATCACGGCGAAGCCGTTGGCCGCGCCGGCAGCTGCTGCGCCGGGCGCGACATTCGCGATGCGCGCGCGGTGTGCGACCGGCTGGGCATCGCACATTATGTGTTCGATCACGAATCGAGCTTTCGTGATCAGGTGATCGACGATTTCGCCGACGAATATCTCGCCGGGCGCACCCCCATTCCCTGCATCAAGTGCAATATGGGCCCCAAATTCACTGATTTGTTCAAGCTCGCGCGCGATTTGGGTGCCGATTGCCTGGCGACCGGTCATTATGTCCGCCGCGTATTGGGGGCCGAGGGCGCGGAGTTGCACCGCGCCGTCGATCCCGCGCGCGACCAGAGCTACTTCCTGTTCGCCACCACCAGCGCCCAGCTCGATTATTTACGCTTTCCGCTCGGCAGCATGCCCAAGCCGCTCGTGCGCGACATCGCTGCCGAGATTGGTCTTGGCGTGGCGGGCAAGCCCGACAGTCAGGATATCTGCTTCGTGCCCGATGGCGACTACGCCAGCCTCGTCAAGAAACTCCGCCCCGATGCCGACACCAGCGGCGCCATTGTCGACGAATCCGGACGTGTGCTGGGCCAGCACAAGGGGCTCATCCACTTCACCGTCGGCCAGCGCCGCGGGCTTGAGATCGGCGGCACGCCTGAGCCGCTCTACGTCATTCGGCTGGAGCCCGGCGAAAAGCGCGTCGTCGTCGGCCCCAAACGCGCGCTCGCCGTGGGTGCGGCAACGCTAACCGGCATCAACTGGATCGGCGGCGATCATACCGGACCCGTCACCGCCAAGGTCCGCTCGCTCGCCAGGCCTGTGCCCGCTTTGCTCGCAGATGACCGAATCACCTTCGACGCGCCAGAATATGGCGTGGCCCCTGGCCAAGCAGCGGTCCTCTATGCAGGCGAGCGGGTACTCGGCGGCGGCTGGATCGCGCAAACCGAACGGGCGTTGATAGAAGCCTAGCGCTTTTTCAGCGGCGTCGGCTGGCAACCCAGCACTGGATCGAACGTCACCGACCGGCTGGCGATCAGCGGTACGGACGCCGTCACCGTTTTGGTCGCGGGGTCGTCGCTCAGCTGAATGCGCTCCATGCCGGGCTCGAAATCATGATAGCAGCTGTTGAGCGAGCGATTGCCGATATAGCGGCACGCGCACGCCACGCGCGCGCCATAGCCGACGCCGAGCTCCAGCTGGGGTTGCAGCGCGCGGATATAGAGCCACACCGCAATCGCCACGCCGGCGATCAACAGGAGCCCCACCGGTAGAAACAGGCGTCTTGCGTTCATCGCCCGCGAGCCTAGTCTCCCCCCATGCAAATAAAAAGCCCCGTCTCGCTTGGTGTCCTGGCCAGCGCCACCGCTCTGCTCCTCACCGCCAGCGCGCCGGCGCCCGCGCTCGACGCTGGCCCGCTCGCGCCGCTGTTCGTCCCCGCCCAGGGCGATACGCGCGCAGCGATCCTGATCGAGGACGGGCAGGTCGTCGCGAAGCATTATGCGCCGGGCTATTCGGATGCGAACCGCTTCATCAGCTGGTCGATGGCCAAGTCGATCACCGCGATGCTGATCGGCGAGCTGGTATCGGACGGCAAGCTCCAGCTCGATGCGCCCGCGCCGATCGCCGAATGGCAGAAGCCCGGCGACCCTCGTGGGAAGATCACGCTGCGGCAATTGCTCAACATGGCCTCGGGCCTCGAGCATACCGAGGTCGGCGCGCAGGTTGAGCATTCGGACACCAATCAGGTGTTGTTCGTGACCGGCACGCAAAATATGGCCGCGCGCGCCATTGCCCAGCCGCTTGAGGCAAAGCCCGGCGCAAAGTTCGAATATAGCTCGCTGACGACGATCATCCTGGCGGAAATCATCACCCGCACCCTCACCGACAGCCGCGATCCGCATGTGCGCGCCAAGGCGTATCGCGATTTCGAATATGCCCGGCTGTTCACCCCCGTCGGCATCACCAGCGCCTTTCCTGAATTTGACGGTGCGGGCACCCAGATCGGCGGATCGCTCATTCACATGACGCTCGACGATTATGGCCGCATCGGCGGGCTGCTCCATGACGGCAAGGCGCCCGACGGGACGCAAGTCATCGCGCCCGACTGGCTCGCTTTCATGAAGGCGCCGTCGCCGACCAATGCCGAATATGGCGGGCAATTGTGGCTCAACCGGCCGGGTGGTGCGGACGGCACGCCCTCGCTCTTCCCCGACAAGGGGCCGGTCGAGCTTGTCTCGATGAACGGCCATCTCGGCCAATATGTCATGGCGTTCGAGCGGACCGGCGCTGACGGCACCGTCCACCGCTATGTCCTCGTCCGCCTCGGCAACACCCGCGAAAACAGTCTGCGCGTGGTGATGGACAGCATCGGCACGATCGTCGCCGGGCTGCAACCGGCCGCGCGCTAAACCACCGCCTTTCGCCCATCCTGACACGGCCGTGCCGCGCCCCCATAGTGCTGTCATGACAAGGTTGACGATCTGGTTCGATGGCGGCTGCCCGCTATGTCGGCGCGAGATTGCGCTGATCCGGCGGCTCGATGCCGGGCGCGCGATCGATTTCATCGATGTATCCGATGGCGACAGCGCCTGCCCCATCGACCGCGGCGCGCTGCTCGCCCGTTTCCATGCACGTGAGGACGGCAAGCTGCTCTCGGGCGCTGCTGCCTTTGCCGCGATGTGGCGCGCGGTGCCTTTGCTCCGCCCGCTCGGCCTCGCCGCGCGCCAGCCCCGCGTGCTCGCCGCGCTCGAATGGCTCTATATCCGTTTTCTTCGGATCAGGCCCCGGCTCCAGCGCCTGGCCGGCGGCAGTGCGCGTTAAAGCAGGAACACACCTTCCAGCACCGTTACGCAGCGCCCGGTCAGCATCACCCGGTCACCCGCCAGGCGGCAGCCGACATGCCCGCCACGCTTGCTCGCCTGATAGGCGGTGAAGCTGTCGCACCCCAGCCGCTCGGCCCAATAAGGCGTCATCACCGCATGCGCTGAGCCCGTTACCGGGTCCTCGGGGATGTCATAATAGGGCGTGAAGACCCGGCTGATCACATCGCTTGTGTCGCCCCGCGCCGTCACCACAGCAACGAGCGGCCCCAGTTTTGCCAGTGCGCCCGAATCGGGCGCCAGCGCGCGGACCTGCTCGGCGCTTTCGAGCACGATCAGCGCATAGCCTGTGTCATACCACAACGTCTCGGCCGCATCCGCCAGCCCCAGCGCGGCGACAATCTCGGGCATCTCCTTGGGCGTCGGCCTCCAGGCGGGGAGCGCCATTTCATAGCCATCACCGTGCCGCTCGACCGCCAATATCCCCGCCTGCCGCGTGCGGAACGACACGCGCGCCCGGTCCGGATCGCTCGTCAGCAGATAATGCCCGCTCGCCAGCGTCGCATGCCCGCACAGCGCCACTTCTGCGGCAGGCGTAAACCAGCGCAGCTCATAATCGCTCGCACCGCTTGCATCGG
>JBBQHG010000205.1:0-5100 GCA_038323755.1 Sphingomonadales bacterium | reverse complement strand
AGATGAAACTATATAGCGGGTTTGGGGGTGTGGGTCCAGCACAGTGACGCCCGCTATATTCTATCCAGTATTTCCCATCCGCTCCCACACCCCCTAAACCCCCGTAAGTGAAATCCTTCGACCGCCACGACCGGCTGCTTGCCATCGGCCTTTCCGCGCTGGCGGGGTATGTCGACGCGATCGGCTTCCTCGCGACCGGCGGGTTCTTCGTTTCGTTCATGAGCGGCAATTCGACGCGGCTCGGGGTGGGCATTGCCGAGATGTCGGCCAATGCCGCGATCGCCGCGATGCTGATTGGCAGTTTTCTGGTCGGCGTGATTGCTGGGTCGCTGATCGGACGGGTGGCGGGGCGACGGCATCGGGAGGTGGTGCCATTGGTGCTCGCCGGATTGCTCGGTGGGGCGGCGTTGCTGGGCGACTTCCAGCTGCTCTGGCCTGCCGCCGTACTGATGGCGGTGGCGATGGGGGTGGAGAATATCTTCTTCGCCGAGGGGACCGAGGTGCGGATCGGGCTCACCTATATGACCGGCCGGCTTGTCAAGATCGGGCAGATGCTGGCGGCGGCGCTTGCCGGCGAGGATGCCTGGGGCTGGATCCCGCATGTGCTGCTGTGGAGCGGGCTGCTCGGTGGCGGGGCGGCAGGCGCGGTGGCGTTCCTGATGATTGGCGGCGATGCGCTGTGGATCGCGGCGGGGGCGGCGCTAGTGATCGCAGTGATTGCCAGGCGACCCCGGGTGATGGCAGATCGGCAGGCATGACCCAGCTCAAGCTCGATCACTTCCTGCCGTACCGCCTGTCGATCGCGTCGAACCGCGTGTCGTCGGCGGTGGCGACGGCATACCAGACCCTGTTTGCGCTCAAGATCCCCGAATGGCGGCTCATCGCGGTGATCGCGGAAGGGCAGGCGATGACGCAGCAGGCACTGGGCGCGGCGACGCAGATGGACAAGGTGACGGTGAGTCGAGCAGCGATCGCGCTGGTCGATCGTGGGCTGGTGGTGCGCGCCGCCAATCCGGATGACCAGCGATCGCATCTCTTGTCGCTGAGTGCGGAGGGGCAGGCGCTGTATGAAAGTGTCGCGCCCAAGGCGCTGGCGCTGGAGGCGGCGATATTTGGCGGGTTTTCGCGCGAGGAAATGGCGCAGTTTGCAGCGATGCTCGAGCGGATCGAGGCAGCAGCGGCGCGTTTGGCACCCGAACGGGGTTGAAGCCGGTGGGCCGCTTGGCCTAAGCGACACGCGCCTCCCCAGGCCGATCATCTTGCCCACCCAAGGAGGAATCATGTCCGTTACCGTCGATCGCGCCGGCCTGAAGGTCGCTGCCGAGCTTGCCGATTTTGTCGAGGGCGCCGTGCTGCCGGGGCTGGGCATTGCAACGGACGGCTATTGGCAGGGCGTGGCGGACATCTTCGCCAAGTTCGCGCCGGAGAATGCCGTGCTGCTCGCCAAGCGCGAGACGCTGCAGGCGCAGATCGATGCGCGCTACAAGGCGGGCGAGCCGGTTGACGAGGCCTTCCTGCGCGAGATCGGCTATCTGGTGCCGGAGCCTGCGCCCTTCACGATCGGCACGCAGAATGTCGATGCCGAGATCGCGACGATGGCCGGGCCGCAATTGGTCGTGCCGATCCTCAACGCGCGTTTCGTGCTCAACGCGGCGAATGCGCGCTGGGGGAGCCTGTATGACGCGTTCTACGGCACCGATGCGCTGCCGGGCTCAGCCAAGCCGGGCGGGTATGATGTGGAACGCGGCGCACAGGTGATCGCAGCGGCGAAGGCGTTTTTGGATCAGGCAGTGCCACTGGCATCGGGCAGCTGGGCGGATTTTGCAGGCGGCGAACCCGTGCTTGCCAATCCGGCGCAGCTGGTCGGGCGGGCAGGGGAGTCGCTGCTCTTCCGCCACAATGGGCTGCATATCGAGGTCGTTGTCGATCGCGCCTCGGCCATCGGCAAGACTGATCCGGCGGGAATCGCCGACGTGATCCTGGAATCCGCGCTCACCACGATCTGCGACCTCGAGGATTCGATCGCGGCGGTCGATGCCGCGGACAAGGTCGCCGCGTACATCAACTGGCTCGGGCTGATGAAGGGCGATCTGGAAGAGACGTTCGACAAGGGCGGCAAGCAGCTCACCCGCAAGCTCAACGCCGATCGGACTTATGGCGACCTGACACTCCCCGGCCGCTCGCTGCTGTTCGTGCGCAATGTCGGACACCTGATGACGACGCCCGCGATCCACCTCGCCGATGGCAGCGAGGCGCCAGAGGGCGTTCTCGATGCGATAATGACGTCGACGATCGCGCTCTACGACCTGCGCGGGCTGGGGAAACTCCAGAACAGCCGCGCCGGCAGCGTCTATATCGTCAAGCCCAAGATGCACGGGCCGGAAGAGGCCGCCTTCACCGACCGCTTGTTCGATGCCGTCGAGGATCTGCTCGGCTTGGCGCGCCACACCGTCAAGGTGGGGGTGATGGACGAGGAGCGCCGGACTTCGGCCAATCTCGCGGCGTGTATCGCGGCGGTGAAGGACCGCATCGTCTTCATCAACACCGGTTTCCTCGATCGAACGGGCGACGAGATGCACACCGCGATGCACGGCGGCGCGATGATCCCCAAGGCGGAGATGAAGGCGAGCGCCTGGATCAAGGCCTATGAAGACCGCAATGTCCGCATCGGCCTTGCCCACGGCCTGTCGGGCAAGGCGCAGATCGGCAAGGGCATGTGGGCCGCGCCTGACCGGATGGCCGATATGATGGCGCAGAAGATCGGCCACCCGCTGAGCGGTGCCAACACCGCCTGGGTGCCGAGCCCCACCGCCGCGACGCTCCACGCGATGCATTACCACCAGGTCGACGTGTTCGCCCGGCAGAAGGAGATTGCAGGCGAGGCGATCCCATCGCTCGACGGGCTGCTGACGGTGCCCTTCGCGGGCGGCCGCAACTGGACGGCCGAGGAAATCGCGCGTGAGCTGGATAACAATGCGCAGGGCATATTGGGCTATGTCGTGCGCTGGATCGATCAGGGTATTGGCTGCTCCAAGGTGCCCGACATCCACGATATCGGGCTGATGGAAGACCGCGCGACGCTGCGCATCTCGTCTCAGCATATCGCCAACTGGCTGCTCCACGGGGTGGCGACCACGGCCGATGTCGACGCCGCGTTCGATCGCATGGCGGCGAAGGTCGATGCGCAGAACGCCGGCGATCCGCTCTACCGGCCGATGGCTGGGCATGTCGAGAGCATCGCGCTGCAAGCGGCGCGCGCGCTGGTGTTCGAGGGCGTGACGCAGCCGAGCGGCTATACCGAGCCGTTGCTGCATGCCTATCGCGCAAAGGCCAAGGCGACCGGATAGCGCTTCTGCGAAAAGACACGACGCTTGTCGAATGCGGTGCTATGGTACCGCATCCGGCGACGATTATCGCCGCATTGTCGCGCGAGTCGCCTAGCCTAGAGTGTCTCTCTTGCTACCGGTCTTCGGTTCGCATCCCGCGCGCCGCCGGCTCCCGAAGGCTCCGGCCGTGGAATTTTTTACGCCCTTACCGCAAGATCCCGCCAGCAGCCTTGGCATGGCGCTCGTCCTCTCATCCTCAACGCCCCTGCTTCTGCTCGATGCCAACCTGGTCGTGAAGGCGGCGAGTGGCTCATTCTGCACGACCTTTAATATCGATCCCGCCAAGGCGACTGGCGTCGATCTTGGCGCGCTGGGCGGCGGGGAATGGGGTGTGCCGCAACTCCGGTCTCTGCTTCGCGCGACCGTGGGCGGTAATGCCGCGATCGACGCCTATGAGTTTGATCTGATCCGCATCGGGCTGCCGACCCGCAGCCTGATCATCAACGCACACGAGCTCAACTATCTGGGATCGGACGATGCGCGTGTGGTCGTGGCGATCTTCGATGTTACCGATAAGCGGCTGCTGGAAAAGCAGAAGGACGATGTGGTCCGCGAAAAACATGTGCTGCTGCAGGAATTGCAGCACCGCGTCGCCAACAGCCTGCAAATCATCGCCAGCGTGCTGATGCAAAGCGCCCGCAAGGTTCAATCGGAGGAAGCACGTCTTCATCTGAACGATGCTCATCACCGCGTGATGTCGATCGCGACATTGCAGCGGCAGTTGGCGACCTCGCAGGCGGGCAGGGTAGTTCTCCGGCCGTATCTAACCGATTTGTGCGACAGCATCGGCGCCTCGATGATCTACGATCCCAAGTTGCTCACGCTGAACGCGATCGTTGACGATACCGTCACCTCGTCGGAAGTATCGGTCAGCCTCGGCCTGATCGTGACCGAGTTGGTCATCAACGCCTTGAAACACGCCTATCCTGATCGGTCTGCATCTGGCACGATCACCGTTGAATATTGGTCGCGCCCCACGGGTTGGCGGCTGGCTGTGGAGGATGACGGCGTCGGCATGCCGGTCGGCCCGCAGGCTCAGAAGCCAGGGCTCGGGACCGGCATCATCGATGCGCTTTCCAAGCAACTCGAAGCCACCGTATCAGTCACTTCGACGAATCCCGGCACGCGGGTCGCGATTATCCACCAGGCAAAATAACGACGGCCTGATGGGCAGGCCGGCAGCCGCCCTAGCTTTGCCGGCCTCACCGCAATTGCGTTGTCTCCCTTTGCACCGCTTCATAAAATCGAATATGCGGTATGGGCACAGGAGCTGCCAATATGGATCATGTCGACGTCATTGTGGTTGGGGCCGGGATTTCCGGCGTGGGGGCAGGCTATCATCTGCAGGATAAGAGCCCCGACCGGAGCTACATGATTCTCGAAGGCCGCGCCGATATGGGCGGAACGTGGGATCTGTTTCGCTATCCCGGCATCCGTTCGGACTCAGACATGTATACGCTTGGCTATATTTTTGAGCCGTGGACCGAGGCGAAAGCGATCGCCGATGGGCCCAACATCCTCAACTATGTCAAACGCACGGCTGCCAAATACGGCATCGACAAGCATATTCGGTTCAACCACCATGTGAAGGCAGCCAGCTGGTCAACGGACGAGGCGCGCTGGACGGTAACCGCCGACAATGAAGGACGGGAAGTTCAGTATAGCTGCAACTTCCTTTTCATGTGTTCTGGTTATTACAATTACGCCAAGGGGC
>JBBQHG010000204.1:0-5148 GCA_038323755.1 Sphingomonadales bacterium | reverse complement strand
GTCGACTTCGTTCGCCACGTCGGACGCAACCGCGCTGTTGCCGATATTGGCGTTGATCTTGACCAGGAAATTGCGGCCGATCGCCATCGGCTCGCTTTCCGGGTGGTTGATGTTCGACGGGATGATCGCGCGGCCGCGCGCCACTTCGTCCCGCACGAATTCGGGCGTGACATGATCGGGAATGCTCGCGCCGAAATCCTGCCCGTCGCGGGTCAGTGCCTCTTTCAGTTGCGCGCGGCCCATATTCTCACGGATCGTGACATATTCCATCTCGGGCGTGATGATGCCGCGCCGCGCATAATGCATCTGGCTGACGTTCATGCCGGCACGCGCGCGCAAAGGCCGCTTCACGACATTAGGGAATTGCGGCACGCCTGCCGATCGATCGGGCCCGGACAGGCCGTTATCCTCGGGCCGGGTTTCGCGCCCGTCATAGCTCTCGACATCGCCGCGCGCGAGAATCCAGTCGCGGCGCAGATTGGGCAGGCCTGCCGCGATGTCGATCATGGCGTTCGGGTCGGTATAGGGGCCGCTGGTGTCGTAGACGCGCAAGGGCGGCTCGCCGCAGGAGGGCTCGAGCATGATCTCACGCATCGCGACCTTCAGGGGACCAACATGAACCTTGCGGCTGCCGCGAATGGGGCCGGTGGTCACACCAATTTCCGTGCGGGCGGGGATGTCTGCCATGGTCTTCAAGCTCCATAATATCGGAGCGAGGACGGTTTCGAGGTGCGAAGCCATCTCCCTCCCTCCGCCGGTGTCAGCCGGATCAGGTTCGGCGGGTCGCGATCTCGTGATCGCCTCTCAGACGCCGTGTCGGGCACCCATCAAATTACCAATTTGATGGGACCCATCAGCGTCCCCCCGGGGAATGGCAGCAATCTAGAGCGGTACGATCAGAAAGTATAGCCGACGCCGACAGCGCCGTACCATTGATCTGGCGTGCCGACGATACGCGTGACGGGCGACGCCGCGAAATCCCCCTGCAGGCGGCTGTACGAGCCAAGCGCGAACAGGCCGAGCCCGTGGAGCAAATCCCCGCTGAGCGCATAGTTCAGTAGCACGCTGCCGCCATAGCTCTTCACGCCGCCCTTGGGATTGGCGAAGATCGGCAGACCACTGGCCAGGCTGCCCGGTGCATCGACCGCGAAATAGGTGCGCGCATAGCCATCACCGGCGATGGAGGCATTACCCGTCAGCGCGACATAGGCGCGGCGGCTGAGCGGGGTGCCATAGGTGATCGACGGCGTCAGCAGATAGCTGTCATGCACCCCGGTAATGTCGTGCGCATATTCAATCCGCACACCGAGCGAATCATAGGCGCTGGTAATGATGCCGGTCTTCGACAGGCCCGCAAAGCCGCCAAGCTGGGCGGCAATCTTGCGCGTGCCGAGCGCGCGCACCTGCGGATCGACGATACGCCCGGTGCGGTTGACGGTGAGCGAGACGACCGGCCCCAGCTGGAAATCCCAATCGCCGCGTTCGCGGATCAGATCGACCGATGCTTCGAGCCCGCGTGTCGAGAAATTAAAGCCGCTGACCCGGCCACGGACGGCTGCTGCCGGGACAATGACATAATCGTCCGACCCCTCATAGCTCGGCACATAGCCAATGCCGCCACCGACGGTAACGGTGTCGCGATCGAGATCGGCCGGATTGACTTCAATCCGCGGGGCAGGCCGATCGGGCGCGCCCTGCGCGATGAGCGGTGATGAAGACGCCGCAGCGAGTACGGCACCCGCCAATAAATGCAGATTAAATTTCACGGCACACTCCCAGGACCTAGCAATGGATATCCGGGGCCTAACGAGAGACAAGCGCTTTGTTTCCCACAAAGCGCAAAGGTGCACCAATTAGAGAAGATACCTCATGCTGATCGCCTGTTTTTCAGGGACGGCGCCGATCGCGAACTCGGCAGCAGCAAAACGCGGCGGCCCGAAGGTAATGACGGGGTTGCGCGAAAAACCGAAACCTTCGCGCGGAATGCCGAGCATGGTGTCCAGCTTCCTGTTGCCATTGGCATCATGGATGATGGCAACGGCATAAGCGCCATAAGGCAGCCCGTCGAAATGAATTTGCGGGTTGGTGGCGGGGACCGAGCGTGTCACGGCATGCGCATCATCGACGCAGCCGGGGAAATTCTTGGGATCAGCGGTAAGACAGACGCGCAACTCGCCGCGCGTGGAGCGCAATTTATCGACCGAAATATCAAGCGTCGAGGTCGGTGCCGCCCCCGGGAGCAGGCCGACGCACAGCAGCGCGGCCCCCAGCCGGCGTGCGAGGCGCTGCGCCGGAACGTGCATCGGGCGCTGCTCTGGATCGATCGGCGAAACCGCCGATGCCGCGGTCAGTGCCGCAGACATGGTCCCAAAAGCGAAAATAGAGCCCATAGTTGCACCTGTAATCAGAGTGATGGCGCTGATGGTGACTTGCCGTGATCAGCCAGTTTCCCAATGGGCCCCGCCACATGAACCTAGGAAAAACCTCCCAGCCCATATGATTAGTAACACCCATAACGGTCATCACCGCCAAAACCAATCCGAGCGCGCCGATATGGATTGGAATGCTGAGCACGAGTAGCGGAATTACCACAGCGCCGGTCAGCGCCTCCCAGGGGTGAAACGCCATCGCCGCCCAGGCCGTAGGCGGGCGGCTGGCGTGGTGGACGGCGTGCGCGATCCTGAAAGGGCGCGGCTGGTGCATCCAGCGGTGCGTCCAGTAAAACCATGTATCGTGCGCAAAGAGATAAATCAGCACCGAGAGCGGCCAATACCAGACCGGAAAATCGGCGAGATTGCTGTAGATTTGTGTCCAGCCGCGGTTCTGCCACCCCCAAGCGACGATCCCGGCCGGCACCCCGTAAATCGCAGCGCTGGCGAGGCTCCAGCCGATCTCGCGACGGATCTGCCGGTCGAGCCCCTGATAGAGCCCGGGATGGCGCAACCGCGTGGCACCGGCAAAGGCGCCGCTGACAATCAGATAGCGCACGCCGACGATCAACGTCATCGACAAGGCGGAAAAGCCGGCGGCCAGCGCGATATTCATTCCCGCGTCCTAGCGATTTTCACAGGGCGGCGAAACTATGCCCGTAAAAATCGCACGCCAGGGTTTCGCGCGACGCGAAAAATCGGTTAGGCGACATGCATGGCTACGACGATCAGTTGCGATCTCGCTGTCGTCGGTGGGGGGCTTGCCGGCGGGCTGATCACGCTTGCGCTCAAGAAAAAGCGCCCCGACCTCGACATCCGGCTGATCGAGGGATCGCAGTCGATTGGCGGCAACCATCTCTGGTCGTTCTTTGCCAGCGACATTGCCGATGGCGATCGCTGGATCGTCGCGCCGCTCGTTTGCTATGGCTGGACGTCGTACGACATCATGTTTCCAGCGCATGCGCGCGCCATCAAGGCGAGCTATTATTCGATCGAATCAGAGCGGCTCGATGCGCTGGTCCGCTCGCTCATGCCCGAAGGCGCATTGATGCTGGGCCGAAAGGTCTTGGGCGCGAGCGCCAAGGCGGTGGTGTTCGCCGATGGCGACCGGGTGGAAGCCAAGGGCGTGATCGACGCGCGCGGATCGGGCGATCTGGGCAAGCTCGACCTGGGCTGGCAGAAATTCGTCGGCCGCGAATTCGCGCTGACCGAGCCGCATGATCTGGACCGGCCGATCGTGATGGACGCGACGGTCGAGCAGATCGATGGCTATCGCTTCGTCTATTCACTGCCCTTTTCGGCGACGCGATTGTTCATCGAGGATACCTATTACAGCGACACGCCTGATCTCCGGCGGCCCGTGCCCGGCGGCAGCAATGCCGACCCGATCGCTGACCGGATTACCGATTATGCCAAGGCCAAGGGCTGGCAGACCGGCGAGATCATCCGCGAGGAGAGCGGCGCGCTGCCCGTGGCGCTCGGCGGCGATTTCGAGGGTTATTGGCTGAGCGGCGGCAACAAGGTGGCCAAGGCGGGCATGCGCGCCGGGCTGTTCCACCCGACCACCGGCTATTCGCTGCCCGATGCGGTGCGCACCGCATCGCTGATCGCGCGCGCGAACGACCTGTCGGGCGCGGGGCTGCATGAGCTGATGCACGGCTTTGCCGCCAGAACCTGGCGCCACCGAGGCTTTTACCGCATGCTGGACAAAATGCTGTATCGCGCTGGCGAGCCCGAAGAACGATACCGCATCCTCGAGCGCTTCTATCGCCTCAACCCCGCCCTTATCGGGCGCTTCTATGCGGGACAGACCACCATGTTCGATCAGGCGCGGATCCTGACCGGGAAACCCCCGGTAACGATTGCCAATGCCATCAAGGCGCTCAGGAGCAAGCCCGCATGAAGACCGCCATTGTCATCGGGGCCGGATTCGGCGGCCTTGCACTTGCTATTCGCCTGCAGTCCGCCGGCGTGCAGACCACCATTGTCGAGGCGCGCGACAAGCCGGGCGGGCGGGCTTATGTGTGGGAAAAGGAAGGCCATGTGTTCGACGCTGGCCCCACCGTCATCACCGATCCCGATTGCCTGCGCGAACTCTGGTCGCTGTCCGGCCGCGACATGGACGAGGATGTCACCCTGGCGCCGGTGATGCCGTTTTACCGGCTCAACTGGCCCGATGGCACCAATTTCGATTATTCGAACGACGATATCCAGCTGGCAGCGGAGATCGCCAAGCTCGACCCCGAGGATGTAGACGGCTATCGGCGCTTCCTGGAATATTCGGCCGGCGTGTACAAGGAAGGCTATCTGAAGCTTGGCCATGTCGCGTTTCTCGATTTTGCATCGATGATCAAGGCGGCGCCAAGCCTAATGAAATACCAGGCGTGGCGCAGCGTCTATTCAATCGTCTCAGGCTTTGTGAAGAGCCCCAAGCTGCGCGAGGCGCTGTCGTTCCACACGCTGCTGGTGGGCGGCAACCCGATGACGACGAGCAGCATCTACACGCTGATCCACAAGCTGGAAAAGGACGGCGGCGTGTGGTTCGCGATGGGGGGCACCAACAAGCTGATCGCGGGTATGGTCACGCAGTTCGAGCGGATCGGCGGCGTGGTGCGGCTGGGCGATCCCGTCGCCAGCATCGATACGATGGGCGACCGCGCGACGGGGGTGACGACCGAGAGCGGCTGGCACGCCGATGCCGATGCAGTGGCAAGCAATG
>JBBQHG010000203.1:0-5177 GCA_038323755.1 Sphingomonadales bacterium | reverse complement strand
CAAGCCCGGGGATGTCGCCGAGCAGCGGGATCTTTTCGATCGTCCGGCGCTCATCGTCGGATAGCAATCCCCCGATGACCGCGATCTGGCCATCGTCGACGGTCAACGTCGTTTCAACTTCGCGCTTGTTGAGGATGAGGTCGCTATTATCGTTCGAAACCGGCCCCGAAATCGAGCTGACCTGCTGGCGCAGGAACAGCTTGATGGTGCCGCTCGAATTGATCTGTGGCCGTACCTCTAGCTCGATACCGACATTTTCCCGTTGCACCGTCCGGAAGGCATTGTCGAAATTCTGGCTCAGCGCCTGCCCGGTGGTAATCGGAATTTCCTGACCGACCAGAATGCGCGCAGGCAAATTGTCGAGCGTCGTGACGCTGGGTGCCTGCAGCAGATTCGACGTCGAATCGCTCTTCACCGCATTGATGATCCCGGCAAACACGCCATTCTTGCCGATCGTCGTGCCGAACCCGCCCAGGCCACCGGACGCGCCCAAAATCGAACTGATCGCTGATTGCGCCAGCGAATCGCTGATCGCGCTGTTGGTCGAGGTCGTCGTCGTATTGCCGTTGATCGTCGTTGTTGATGTATTGAGCCGGCGCGCGCCAATCGCCCCTGCAACGGTCAGCAAATTGGGCGCGGTGTTGGAAAAGCTGCTTGAAACGATGGGCAGACTGCCATCGAGGCTGCCGAGCAATAATTGCACCCCAAGCCGATTGGCGGTCGCATCCGAGACTTCAGCGACAATTGCCTCGATCAGCACCTGCTCACGCCGGGTGTCGAGTTGTCGGACGACTTCCGCCAACTGGCGCTGCACATCAGCCGGCGCGGCAATCACGATCGCATTGGCGCCGGCAAAGCGCGTAACGACGGCGGCGGTCCGTCCGCCCTCCGCAACGATCGCGGGCTGGCTATTCGCGCCCCCGCCTTGCGTTATCGGCTGGCTGCTCTGCTGCGGCTGCACGATATTGCGCGCGTTACTGCCACTGCTGCCGTTGGTGCTGAGGCTGGATTGCGAGAGCTGCGTCTGTTGCGGCGCCTCGGTTGGCTGCTGGCCAACCAGCTGCTGAAGCACTGGCAGCAACTGGGCCGCATCGGCATTCTGCAGAAACAGCACCTTGATTTCGGTGCCGAGCGACGCCCGCTTGTCGAGGTCCTGCGCCACGGCCGCCAATCGCGCAACCGTCGGGCTGTCGCCACGGATGGCAACGGCATTCGAGCTCGTCACCGGCACGACCGATGCCGCAGGGCCACCCTGCCCGCCCGCTGGCACCAGCGCCTGCAGAGCCGTCGCAATTTCGCGCGCGCCTGCATTTTTCAGCGCAATCACGCGCGTGGACGAGCCATCGGTATCGATCCGGCGGACAACCTCGCGGACGCGGCGGATATTGTCGCCATAGTCCACCACGACAATCGAATTGCCGGCCCTGTTTGCCGTCACCGAGCCTTGCGCGCTGACCAACGGCCGCACGGTATCGACCGCCGATGCCGCGTCGATTGCGTGCAGGCGGATGATCTCGGTCACAAAGCTGTTGCGAGAGGAAGTGGCCGTCTGGCCGACACGGCCCGGCTGCGTCGACGCATTGTCAGAGGGCTGGACCCGGAATGCGCCCCCCGATGTCGGCACCGCGACGAGCCCATTGGCGCGCAGCGTCGACAGGAAAATCTCGAAATATTCGGATCGGCTCAGCGCTCGGTCGGTCACGACCGTCACCTTGCCCTGCACCCTGCTGTCGATAATGAAGGTCCGGCCGGTTACCTTGGCCGCATCGGCGATAAAAGCCCGGATATCGGCGTCGCGCACGTTGAGCGTTGTCTGCGCCGCGAGCGGGGTCGCAATAGCAAGCGCAAGCGCGGCGGAAAGCAGGCGGCGCTTCACTGGCCGGCCAGCATGATGGTCAGTGGCAGCACTTCAGCACCGCGTTCAACGGTAACGGCAAGTGCGCCACCCTTGGCGAATTGCCCCGTCAACTGCTCCAAATCGCCTTGCCCGCTGATCGGCCGGCCGCCCAATTGCGTCACGATATCCCCCTCTTTCAACCCTACCTGCCTGAACACGTCGCCCGAACCCTGCGGTCGAACGACCAGGCCAGTGACCTTGCCGCTATCAATGCGCGGAATGAAACCGATTTCGCCACGCAACCGCGTCAGCGTCAGCGGCGCGCCGCCAGCACTCGCCGTTCCCGGCCGTGACAATAGGTCGCTTGAGCCCCCGGCGCTTGGCACGGGAACGGTGTTCGCCCCGGCAGACTGATCCAGGAAAAGATCCTCATCAACCCCGCCGCGCGTCAACGTCACATGGTCGAAAGCGACTGACTTCAGCGTCACACCAGGCATCACCTCGGCGCCGACTGAATAACTGTTCTGAACCCCGTCCGGCGTCGCGATGATAGCGGATCCCTTGCCCATGGCTTCGTCGATCCGGGTCCCGAACAGCACCAGCGACAGCGATGTGACGACCGCACTTTGCGGCCCCGGTGCCACCGCCTCCAGCCGGAAAAAGGGGTCGAAGTCATGGAGCATCTCCCCCACCGATCCGCTCGATCCCGGCATCACCACGCGCCAGCTGCCCAGCGGTCCAACTGGCGTAGCGACGGTCCAGAGCAGGCGCGCTCCCTGCACTGCAAGTGCCGCCAGCAACAACAGTTCCAGCAGCGAATAGACGTTTGCGCGCGGCAACAGGCGCAGGAGGCGCATCGCGCGTGCATCAATCTCCAGCCGCATCGTCATTCTCCCCCGGGGCGTTCCTGCTAAGCGGGCATTGTTACAGTTCAGCGACCTATCCGTGAAGTTAATGGGACAGGTAAATGCTGTGATATTTCAGCAGGCCCCCAGCGCAACATCGGGTGGCAATCGGGCCCGCAATTTGGCACCATATCGCCATGGCCAGCCACCCTCTTCCACCACCGGATCTTGCTATCTGCGGCTCGGGCCAACCCTCCGCGCCGGTCATTGCGCGGCTCGCGCAGCAGCCTGGCGTGCAGAAAGTGCCCAGCCCCAAGCTCACGCTGTTCCTGAAGCGCGATTTCCTCTCTCCTTCGCTGTGCGCCGCGCTGATCGATCGGATCGACGCGCAACGCCGCCCATCGACCCTGTCGGATGCCAATGGCGACACCAGCTACCGGACCAGCGAAACCTGCGATTTCGCCTTTGACGAAGAACTCGCCGTCATAGTGGACAAGGCGATCTGCGATTTCATGGGGATCAACCCGGCGCATGGGGAACCGCTTCAGGGCCAGCGTTATGCGGTTGGGCAGGAATTCAAGCAGCACACTGATTATTTCGAGCCGCTCGGGCTGGATTATGACAAATATTGCGGTATCGCCGGGCAGCGCACCTGGACGGCGATGGTCTACCTCAACGAACCCGATGCCGGCGGCGCGACCCGCTTCAAGGCGATCGACAAGATCATCAAGCCCGAAACCGGCAAGCTGCTGATGTGGGACAATCGCCGCCCGGATGGCACCACCAATCCGTCGACGCTGCATCACGGCATGAAGGTGCGTGCCGGCACCAAATACGTCCTGACAAAATGGTTTCGTGAGCGGCCCTGGGGGTAATCCCGGCCATCGCAACACTCGTCTTCGCGCGCCGTCATCGGCGCTTGCGACATAAAAAGCCCCGGCAACAAGCGCTGCCGGGGCTCAAAATGTCGCGACACAATAACGGTCAAAGTTTCGCGCTTATCCCAAGCGTAACCGTCCGGCCAACCCGGTTGCGGTTAATGAACACCTCGGTCCCGTTGCTGAAGGTCTGCGATTCACGATAGCTGGTGCCAGAGAGATTGCGGCCTTCGAGCTTGATCTCGAACTCCGCCGGTCCGATTTTCACACCCTGGCGTGCAATCACATCGAACTTCACGCCCGGATATTCGATAATGTCCGGCAGGAAGCCTGTGCCGCTCAAGTCACCCGGCCCGCGATTGGTGATGCGCTTGCTAGCATAGTTCACCAGGAAGGTCAGCTGCGAAAGCGACGACTTGTCCTCGATCCCGACCTGAACATTGACGATATGGTCAGACTGCCCGGTCAAAGGCGCGCCATCGCGGAACAGTTGCGATGCCGGCCGGAGCCGGACCACACCTACCCCGGCGCCGACATCAGGCACCAGGCTGCTGTTCGCGTTGATCGACGATTGCGTCCAGGTATAGTTGACGCCGAGCACCAGGCGCCGGGTGGAGAAGAAGGGCGAGCCCAGGAACTCGAGGCCGAAATATTTGATCGCCTCCGATTCCACGCCATACAGCGTCGCGCTTGGCACATAGGAAAAGCCGGTCTGTAGCCGCGCATCAGGTGTCGGGCGGAACCCGACCTGCTCGATCGGCTTGTCGATATTCTTGTAGAAGCCCGAAATGGTAATGCGCTGCTCGCGCGCATAAAACCACTCGTAGCGCAGTTCGTAATTGTACAGCTTCGAATCCTGCAGCGCCGGGTTACCGAAATAAAGGCGATCGCTCTCGAAATCCTGATATTGCTGGGCCGCCAATTCGCGGAACTGCGGGCGGGCAATCGTTTCTGAGAAGTTGCCGCGCAACTGCATGTCACGCGCAAAATTCCAGGTCACCGTCAGGGCCGGCAGCCAGTAATCATTGTTCAGCCGCGTTGGCACGACGCCGTCGCTTGGCGTCACGCGCTCATTGGCGGTCTCATAGCGGACACCGGCAATAGCCCGCAGCCCGTCGAAAAATTCGGTCTCGCCCTGGATATATCCGGCATTGACGCGCAACCGGGCATTGTAAGAGGTCGAGCCAGCGCCGGCCGTCTGGAAGCGCAACCGCACGCACCCTGGACCAACGCCATCATTCACCGTCGGGCAGGCATTGTTGATCACGTCCGACGACAGGAGAAAATCGGGCCGGAAGAAGTTGAACGGTGCCGGGATCGAGGTCCCCGCGCCCGCGCTCGTCTGATAAACAAATGGCAGGCGCGACGAGAAACGCTGGGCGTCGCTGTAATAATAGCCAGCGGAGATCGTCGTGGGGCGATCGAAGGGCAATTTGTACGAGGCGTCTGCCTGGCCGCTGTACAGATTCTCGTTCAATTCGCTGAACGTCACCGTCGCAAACGGCCCAAAAGCGTTGACCGACTGGAACGCTCCAATCGGCGCACCGTTCGCATCGACACCGGCATTCGGGTTGAACAGATAATCGAACTGCCGCTCATAGGGCGAGACGCGCTTGG
>JBBQHG010000202.1:0-5211 GCA_038323755.1 Sphingomonadales bacterium | reverse complement strand
CGGCCGTCACGCTGACGCAGCTGCAGTTGCAAAAGGGCGGCTATGACCCGCAATCCGGCGCGGAACGGGCGATCGACGCCGCCGCCAAGGCAGCCGGCAAGCCGGTGACCGGGCTGGAGACGCTGCAGCAGCAACTCGGCTTTTTCGCCAGCCTGCCCGAAGCCGATCAAATCGCCTTCCTCGAGCTTGGCGTCGACGATTTCGATGCCGGTCTGCCGATGATCGACGCGATGGTCGCCACCTGGGCCAAGGGCGATCCCAAGCGCCTGGCCAAGGTGATGAACCGCGACGTCGATCAGTTGCCCAAACTCTATGACATCCTGCTCAGGCAGCGGAATATCCGCTGGGCCGACTGGATCGACGAGCGGATGAAGCAGCCGGGCACCGTGTTCATTGCAGTCGGCGCCGGGCACCTCGCCGGCAAGGACAGCGTGCAGACGCAGCTGCGCAAGCATCATCTGAAGGCGAAGCGCGTCAACTATTAAGGGATGCCGGCAGATGCGATGGCGGCTGATCGCCCCTCTTTGGATCACCGCCCTGGTTGCCCTGACCGGTTGCGACCGGCCGCGCCCCGTCCCGGCGCGGCCGGCGCTGTTTGTCGTGCGCGATGCCGACACCGAGATCTGGCTGTTCGGCACCATTCACGTGCTGCCCGGCAATGTCCGTTGGGAAACGCCCGTAATCGACCGGGCAATCGCGGCGGCCGATAGCCTGGTGACGGAATTGCCGCCCGCCGCCGCCAATGCAGCCGCCGGAGCTTTTCTACACATGTCGCATGCCCCCGGCCTGCCGCCGATCAGCGCCCGCATACCGGCAGGCGACCGCGCAGCTTTGTCCGCGGCAGCGGCGCGCGCAGGGATAGCGCTGGCGACGCTCGATCAGCTGAAAAGCTGGGCGGCGGCGGTGCTGCTCGAAACAGGCGAGGCGCGCACCGATGGCGCCAGCGTTGAGAATGGGGTGGAGGCGAGGTTGGCGCGGCGCTTTGCCGGGCGGCCGCATCTGGGGCTGGAACGCATCGCCGAGCAACTCGCGCTGTTCGACGGACTGCCCGAGCCGCTGCAACGCCGGATGCTGGTGCAGGCAGTGCGCGATCACCATGGGTTCGCCGCAACGCTTGGCGCCTGGTCGCGGGGTGATGTCGCCGCGCTCGACCGGCAGAATGATGCCCTGTTCGAGGGTGCGCCGTTGCTCGAGCGCACCTTGCTGGTTGATCGCAATGCCCGCTGGAGCCGCTGGATCGGCGGGCGGATGCGCCAGCCGGGCCATGTCTTCGTCGCGGTCGGTGCGGGACATCTGGCGGGCCCCAAGTCCGTTGTCGCCCTGCTCGCCGCGCGCGGCTACACGGTGACACGCCTGCAATAGGCGCAGCGCTTGCCAGTCAGGCCCGCCTCCCCTATAGCGCCGCGCTTCCGGTCAGGGTCATCCCTGGAGGCTTGGCCGGATTTGACACATGCATATCGGAGACTGACATGAGCGAACAGCTGACGCTCGCAGCCGAGACGCGTGAACAGGTTGGCAAGGGAGCCTCCCGTTTGCTTCGTCGCGAAGGCCGCGTACCCGCCGTGATTTACGGCGACAAGAAAGAACCCGTCTCGATTCACCTCGAGGAAAAGGCGCTGATGCGCGCCCTGATGACCGGGCACTTCATGAATTCCACCGTGATCCTGGACGTTGCCGGCAAGTCCGCGCTGACGCTGCCCAAGGACGTCGCGTTCGATCCGGTCACTGACCGGCCCGTGCATGTCGATTTCCTGCGCATCGGTGCGCACTCGACCGTGACCGTGCAGGTCCCTGTCCGCTTCACCGATGAAGAGACATCGCCCGGCATCAAGCGTGGCGGCGTGCTCAACATCGTCCGTCACGACCTTGAACTCGTTTGCGATGCATCGAGCATCCCCGACGATGTCGAGATCTCGCTGGCCGGTTTCGACGTGGGCGATTCGATCCATATCTCAAGCGTGACCCTGCCCAAGGGCAGCAAGGTGACGATTGAAGACCGCGACTTCACGATTGCGACGATCGTCGCCCCGTCTGCGCTCAAGTCGAGCGAAGGCGAAGCTGCCGACGCCGCTGGCGAGTAAGCGAGACTAAAGGCCCTCTCCCCTCCAGGGGAGAGGGTTGGGAGAGGGGACATACTGGGCGCAGCGATTGTCACTGCCCCTCTCCCCTACCAGTTTGTGGCAAACAATACCGCGTAGTGTTTAGGCCATGCCGGGAGCATGGCCGACCCCAAACTCGCCTGAATGGGGAGAGGGAGAAGAAACGTGCAACTTTGGGCAGGTCTCGGCAATCCGGGCGCACAATATGCGCTCCACCGGCACAATGCCGGCTTCATGGCGCTGGACGCCATTGCCGACTTCCATGATTTTGAAGCGCCCAAGAAGCGTTTCCTGGGCTGGGCGATCGAGGCTCGGCTGGGCCAAGAGAAGCTGCTGCTGTTGAAGCCCGCGACCTTCATGAACGATAGCGGCCAATCGATTGGCGAGGCGATGCGCTTTTACAAGCTGACGCCCCAGGACGTGACCGTCTTCTATGACGAGCTCGACCTCGACCCCTTCCGCGTCAAGGTGAAACGTGGCGGCGGGACGGCCGGGCATAACGGCATCCGATCGACCGTCGCGCATATCGGCGAGGATTTCCGCCGCGTCCGCCTCGGCATCGGCCACCCCGGGCACAAGGACCGGGTGACCGGCCATGTGCTGGGCAATTACGCCAAGGCTGAAATGGACGATCTGGCTGAAATGCTGGGCGCGGTCGCCGCCGAGGCGCATTGGCTGGCGCAAGGCGATGATGTGCGCTTCATGAATGATGTGGCACTACGCCAGCAGCGATAACGCATGCCCTTGTTACGAGCCGGGAACGGAATCGCAACCGGACGGTTTCAGGCAAATGGCACGCGATGATGTCCTTCCCATGGCGGTTATGGTCCGCCGGCTCAGCAAGCGCTTCGAGCTGAGCACGGACGCAATCGATGCGATTTTGAAGATACCCTTTGTCGTCAGAGATTATGCCCCCGGCCACCATGTGCTGCGCGAGGGCCAGAAGGTGTTGCAATCCTGCTTCGTCATCAGCGGCTTCGTTTTCCGCCACAAGATCGTCAATCATGGCGGGCGACAGATCGTGGCGATCCACATGATGGGCGATTTCATCGATCTGCAGCACATCATGCTCGACCGCGCCGATCACAACATTCAGGCGCTGACCCCGGCGACCCTGATGCAGTTTTCGAGCGCCGACCTGCTCGATCTGTCCTTCCGCTTTCCCGAAATCGGCAAGGCGCTGTGGCTTGAATCGCTGATCGAATCAGCGACATTTCGCGAGTGGGTCGTCAATGTCGGGCGGCGCGATGCGCGCGCGCGGATGGCGCATATGCTGTGCGAACTCGCGACACGGCGCGAAGCGGCCGGGCTCGGCCCGCGCAGCAGCTATGAACTGCCGATGTCGCAGGAGCAGCTGGGCGATGCGCTGGGGCTGACCTCCGTTCATGTCAATCGCACGCTGAAAAGCCTTGAGACCGAAGGGCTGATCCGCCGCACCAAGCGCGCGGTAACGGTGGCGGACTGGTGCGGGCTGCAACGCGCCGGCGATTTCAACCCGGCCTATCTCCACCTGCACGATCAGGCGAACTGACCGGCTGGCATTCGTGCGCTCGCGCGCCTATCGCCTGCGCCATGACGATCCGATCGCTTTTCACCACCCGGCTTTACCAGCAAGACCTGGGCGCGCCCAAGCTTATCGAGGCGCTCGAGCAATCCTGCCTGATGCTGGCGGAGGAAGATCGCGCCGGGCGGGCCTGGTCGAAGGCGAAGGGGTATCGTGGCTATACCAGCTATGCCTCGCTGAACGATCTGCCGCAGCGGGACCCGATAATCGGCGATCTGGTCAAGAAGCTCGACAAGCATGTCGCGGCCTTTGCCGAGGATTGCGCCTTCGAGCTGGGCGGGCGCAAGCTGAAGCTCGACAGCCTGTGGGTCAATGTGATGAAGCCGGGCGCGGCGCATTCGGGGCATATCCACCCGCATTCGGTGGTGTCTGGCACCGTCTATGTCGCGGTGCCGCCGGGCGCGGGCGCCATCCGTTTCGAGGACCCGCGTCTTGGACTGATGATGGCCGCCCCCACCCGCCGCGACGACGCGCCAGAGGATCTGCGGACCTTTGTTTATGTCGAGCCAGCACCGGGCACGGTGCTGTTGTGGGAAAGCTGGCTGCGGCATGAAGTGATGCCGCATGAGGGGACCGGTAAGTCCGGGGGGGAGCGGATGAGTGTGAGTTTCAATTATCGGTGGTAGGTGGCGAATAGCGGGTATAATCTGACCATCCATTGCGGGGAGATGCAGCGATGCCCTTGTTGCTTGCAGTCGTGGCCGTTGCTCAGGCCGCCGTTACGGCCCCGCCCCCGCCCCCGCCCCAGTCGCCATGCGGTTCAACCGAGAACAACGCGTTCGACTTCTGGATTGGTGAGTGGGATGTCACCAACACCAAGGATGGCACACCCGCCGGGCACAGCGTGATCGAAAAACTGTATGGCAACTGCACGATCCGCGAGAACTGGCGCGAGCCCGGTTTTTCCGGCGGCAGCCTTAACACCTATGTCGCGCAGGACCGGCATTGGCACCAGCTCTGGACCGATTCATCGGGTGCCTGGCGCGAATTCGTGGGCGGCCTGACCGGTGGCAAAATGGTGCTGGTCTGGTCGCATCCTTCGAGCAAAGACCCCGTGCAGATCGTCCAGACCCGCCTGACCTACACGCCCAATCCCGATGGGAGCGTTCGGCAATATTCCGACCAGTCGATCGACGGCGCGCACTGGACCGAGCGCTACGACTATACCTATCGGCATCCCGGTTGAGGGCGGGCTGGCATTTCGCGCGCCCCCCGCGTAAGGCCGCCGCTTCAAGCATATCGGTGGGACACAAATGGGTTTTCGTTGCGGTATCGTCGGGCTGCCAAATGTGGGCAAGTCCACCCTGTTCAATGCGCTGACCGAGACCGCGGCAGCGCAGGCGGCGAATTATCCTTTTTGCACGATCGAGCCCAATGTCGGCAATGTCGCGGTGCCTGACGCGCGGCTCGATCAGCTCGCGGCGATTGCGGGATCGCAGAAGATCATCGAGACGCAGCTGGGCTTTGTCGACATTGCCGGGCTGGTGCGCGGCGCAAGCAAGGGCGAGGGACTGGGCAACCAGTTCCTGGGCAATATCCGTGAGGTCG
>JBBQHG010000201.1:0-5322 GCA_038323755.1 Sphingomonadales bacterium | reverse complement strand
CAAGCATCAGCGCCGAGAGATCGGCCTCCAATATCTCGGGCGGGTCGAAACGCGGCAGGCCAGCGGTCGCCGCTTCCTCCCACAGGCGGTAGGCGATGCCCGGCCCCTGCCGGGCGGCGCGACCGGCGCGCTGGGTGACCGTGGCCTGGCTGGCACGCTCGGTCACCAGCCGAGTCATCCCCGCCGCGCGATCATAACGCGGGCGCCGCGCCAGACCGGAGTCGACGACGATGCGGATGCCGTCGAGCGTCAGGCTGGTCTCGGCGATCGAGGTGGCGAGCACGAGCTTGCGCCGGCCTTGCCTGTCTGGTGCGATCGCAGCGCGCTGGGCGGCGGGATCAAGGCTGCCGTGCAGGCGGTGGAGGATGACGTCATCGGGGAGCCCCGCCAGCCGCTCGGCCACGCGCTCGATCTCTGCAACGCCCGGCAGGAAGGCGAGCACCCCGCCCTCCCCTTCGCGCAGCGCCTGGCGGATGGCGGCGGCCATGCTGTCCTCAATCCGCGCCTCGGTGGCGCGTCCGATATGGCGCAGATCGAGCGGATAGCTGCGGCCTTCGCTTTCGATGACGGGCGCGTCCCCCATCAGGCTGGCAAAGCGCGCGCCATCGAGCGTCGCCGACATCGCCACCAGACGCAGATCGGGCCGGAAACCGCCCTGCGCATCAAGCGCGAGCGCAAGGCCGAAATCGCTATCCAGGCTGCGTTCGTGAACCTCGTCGAACAGCACCGCCGAGACGCCGGTCAGAGCCGGATCGGCCTGGATACGCGCGACGAAAATACCCTCGGTCATCACCGTGACGCGGGTTTTTGCCGAGCCTTTGCTGTCCATGCGCGTTGCATAGCCGAAGGTCTGGCCGACACCCTCGCCCGCTTGCTCCGCCATGCGTTCCGCTGCGGCACGGGCAGCGAGGCGTCGCGGCGAGAGCAGCAGGATGTCGCCGGTGCACCAATCTTCTGCGAGCAACGCAGGTGCGACCGCCGTTGTCTTGCCCGCCCCCGGTGGCGCGACCAGCACGGCAGCCGCGCCGCCGCGCAGGGCAGCGAGCAGATCGGGCAGGACGGCATGAATGGGGAGCGCGTTGGTCATCGGCCTCACTGGGTTGCGCCGGCCTGACGCACACATCGCGCAGACGGACAGCCGCGTCCTAGTATCTCATGCCGACGCGATGATAGGGGGCAAATCAACCAACGGCAGGACCATATCGTGGCAGATCATTCTCATCACGGACATGCACATGGGCACGGGCATGGCCACGGGCATAGCCATGGGCACGGGCATAGCCATGGGCATCCGCCGATCAGCCCTGATCGGGCCTTTGCGATCGGCATTGCGCTCAACATCGGCTTTGTCGTGATCGAGGCCGGTTTTGGCTTTGCGGCGGATTCGGTCGCGCTGCTCGCCGATGCCGGACACAATCTGTCCGACGTGCTTGGCCTTGCCATCGCCTGGGGCGGGATGTCGCTGGCGCGCGCGGCGCCCACCAAGCGCTTCACCTATGGCTTGCGGGGGTCGTCGATCCTGGCCGCCTTGCTCAATGCCCTGCTGCTGCTGGTGGCGTTGGGGGCGATCATCCTGGAATCGATCCACCGTTTTGGTGATCCGTCGCCAGTGGCGGGCACGACCGTATCGGCGGTGGCGGGGCTGGGCATTGTCATCAATCTGGGCACCGCGTTGCTGTTTGCGCGCGGGCGGCACGGCGACATCAATATTCGCGGCGCCTATCTGCATATGGCATCGGACGCGGCGGTATCGGCCGGGGTAGTCGTGGCGGGGCTGATCATCTGGCAGACCGGTGCGACCTGGATCGACCCCGTCGTCAGCCTGGCGATTGCGGTGCTGATCTTCTGGCAGACCTGGGGGCTGTTGCGCGAATCGATCGAAATGTCGCTTTCCGCTGTGCCCCGTGCGCTCGATTATGACCGGATCGAAGCCGCGCTGTCAGAACTGGAGGGGGTGACCGACACGCATGATCTGCACATCTGGCCGATGAGCACGACCGAGACCGTGCTGACCGCGCATCTGCTGATTCCGGGCGCGCATCCGGGCGATGCCTTTCTCGCCAGCGCGCAGGCCATGCTGCAGGAGCGATTCGGCATCGGCCATGCGACCTTGCAGATCGAACGCGACCGCGCCTGTTTCTGCACGCTGCACCCGGCAGCGCCCTAGCGGATCAATAAGCGCGGGCGATCGCGAATTCGACGGCTTCGACCATCGCCGCCTTGGCCTTGCTGTTGCCGAAGCAGCCCAGCGAATCGATGGCGCGCTGACCGTAATGGCGCGCACGTGCGAGCGTATCGGCGACGGCATGCGTCGACTGGATCAGCGATACGGCGTGGTTGAGATCATCATCGGATGCGCGGCGCCCTTCGATCGCGTCCTTCCAGAAGGCGCGCTCCTCCTCATTGCCGCGCGCATAAGCGAGGATGACGGGGAGCGTCATCTTGCCTTCGCGGAAATCATCGCCCGCATCCTTGCCCATCGTGCCCGCGTCGGAGACATAATCGATCGCGTCGTCGACCAGCTGGAAGGCGATGCCGAGATTGCGGCCATAGGCATCGAGCGCTGTTTCTTCCGATTCGGGGCGTTCAGCGACGACCGCGGCGATGCGGCAGGCAGCAGCGAACAACGCCGCCGTCTTCGCGCCGATAATGTCGAGATAGCGTTCCTCGGGCAGATCGATCCGGCGCGTGGCGGTGAGCTGATTGACCTCACCTTCAGCGATAACGGCGCTGGCATTGCTGAGGATGCGGAGCACCTTCTGGCTGCCATCTTCGACCATCAGCTCGAACGAGCGGCTGAACAGGAAATCGCCGACCAGCACGGTCGCCGGGTTGCCCCAGATATTGTTGGCGGTGCGCCGACCGCGCCGGAGATCTGACCCGTCGACGACATCGTCGTGCAGCAGCGTGGCGGTGTGGATGAACTCAACCGCGGCCGCGAGCCGGTGGTGGCGGGTGCCGGTATAGCCTAGCAGCGACGCACTCGCGAGCGTGAGCATCGGGCGCATCCGCTTGCCGCCACTGGCGATGAGATGGCCGGCGAGTTCAGGGATCAGCGGGATCTGCGACTGCATGCGATCAAGAATGACCGCGTTGACGAGATTCATGTCCATTGCGACAAGCGTCACCATCGGATCGAGGGACGGCTGCGGCCGTGGATCGATGCGGTGGATGGTCGCTGTCATGATAGCCGCGATGTGGCGGCTCGGACGCGCAAACGCAAGGGGATCACGCTTGCGCGCGCGCTTCTCCCCGCCCAAAAAGGGCACCGGGCCGCATTTGGCGCATAAGGGAACGGGCAAAATGGCGGACGACACGCTCAGCAGCTATCGCCAGAGCATCGACAATATCGATGCAGCACTCGTCTTCATGCTGGCGGAACGCTTCAAGGTGACCAAGGCGGTGGGCGCATACAAGGCCGAGCACGGCCTGCCACCCGCCGATCCGGCGCGCGAGGTGGCGCAGATTGCCCGGCTGCGGGCGCTGGCACGCGATGCCGATCTGGACCCCGATTTCAGCGAGAAATTCCTGCGCTTCATCATCGATGAAGTGATCCGGCACCATGAGCGGGTGCGCGACGCCTGATCTTTTACCGAGGCGACTCGTCGGCAGCCACGCTGCGGCGACCAAGACCGCGCACTTCCTGCGCCTGCCACACCAGCATCGCCGGGATGCCGATTGAAATGTCGCGGGCGCGCTTGGCGAGCGAGAGGGCAAGACCGGCGCTGGGCGACAGGCCGAAAATGGGGCCGAGCAGAACATAGGCCGCCTCCTGCACGCCGACCCCGCCGGGGATGGCGAAGGCGACGGTGCGAAGCGTGAAGATCAGCGCCTCAAGCGCCAGCACCGAGGTGACGCGCAGCGTGAACCCCATGAGCCTGAGGGCAACCCAGGCCCCGAACGCCGCAAATATCCAGGCGACCAGGTGGAGCAGGAACGCCAGAATTACGCGGCCGCGGTGCCGGTAGATGCGGTCGAGCTCTGTGGTCAGCGCCGCCATCGTCTCGGTCGCATTGGGCAGCAACCGCCCGGCCAGTCCTTGCGCCATTTTCAGCACCGGGCGCTGGGCAAAGGCGAAACCGGCCATGATCGCCGCGAGCACCGCGGTGCCGCCGAGCACCATCGGCAGCACATCGGGACGGTGGCCGTCATTCGCCAGTTTGGTGGCGAGCATCGCCACGCCGAACAACGTGAAGACGAGTTGGGCGGCGAGCTCGGTCGTCTGGTCGGCGATCAGCGACGCGTTGACGAGACTGGCGCGGATGCCGCCCGAAATCGCGGTGCGCGCGCCGATGACGAGGCCGCCGAATTGCGAAAAGGGCAGGACATCGGTCGCGCCCTCACGCGTGGTGCGCGCCCAGGCGAAGGTGCCGAGTTGGCGACGTTCGACCCCGGGCGCGACCGCGAGCCAGGCCGCGCCGAGGATCGTCAGGCACAGCGCCGACCACGCCATGAAGAGGACAAAGCCGACAAGGCCAAGCCGCAAGACGCCGTCGATGACCTGCGCAAAGCCGGTCTGGCCGATCAGCCAGACAGCGGCGGCGAGACCGACAATGGTAAGGAGAAGGGCGAGGTATCTCAGCATATTGGTCTGCATCAGGCCCGCATTACCCAATCGTCACCCCGGACCTGTTCCGGGGTCCACCGGGGACCACACTCATCGGCCATCGGTCTGGCGGCACCGTGGACCCCGGAACAAGTCCGGGGTGACGAAAATGGTGACACCGGGACTGGTAATGCGCATGAACGGTCGACTCGCGACCGTTGTTTACGCCGCTTCGGTATTGCGGTTCTTGAGGAAATCGAAAAACTCGACACCCTCGCGCAACCGGCGCTTCATCATCTGCGGGCTTCGGATCATTTCGCCGACGATCGAGGCGATCTTTCCGGAACGGAAATAGAACCGCCGATAGAATTCCTCTACCGAATTGAATATTTCGGTGTGGCTCAAATGCGGGTAATGCCGCGGTGCGATCTGCACGCCATCCGCGTTCACGAGCTCGGCGTTCGATCCGTCCAGCCATCCGTTTTTCATCGCCTGGTCGAACAGAAATGTTCCCGGATAGGGCGCCGCAAGCGAGACCTGAATCGTGTGTGGATTGATTTCGGTGGCGTAGCGGATCGTCTCTTCGATCGTCTCCTTGGTCTCGCCGGGCAGGCCCATGATGAAGGTGCCGTGAATCGTGATGCCGAGTTCGCGGCAATCTTTGGTAAATTGCCGGGATACGTCGATCCGCATTCCTTTTTTGATGTTGTGGAGGATCTGCTGATTGCCGGATTCATAGCCGACCAGCAGAAGACGCAACCCATTGTCGCGCAACA
>JBBQHG010000200.1:0-5332 GCA_038323755.1 Sphingomonadales bacterium | reverse complement strand
CTCTATTTCGAGCCGCTGACCGCCGAGGACGTGCTCGAAATCCTCCACACCGAGCAGCAGAACGGTACGCTCGTCGGCGTCATCGTACAGTTCGGTGGTCAAACTCCGCTCAACCTCGCCAAGGCGCTGGAAGATGCGGGCATCCCCATTCTCGGCACCAGCCCAGACGCGATCGATCTGGCCGAGGATCGCGAGCGCTTTGCCGCACTGATCGACAAGCTTGGTCTTCGCCAGCCTGCCAACGGCATCGCCCGCAGCCGCGACGAGGCAATCGCCGTCGCGCAGCGGATCGGTTATCCGGTGCTGATGCGGCCCAGTTACGTGCTCGGCGGCCGCGCGATGGAGATCGTCGACGGGCCCGAGCAGCTCGATAATTACATTCAGACCGCGGTTCGGGTCTCGGGCGACTCGCCCGTCTTGATCGACCAGTATCTGCGCGACGCGATTGAGGTCGATGTCGATGCGATCTGCGATGGGACCGACGTTACCGTGGCGGGCGTGCTCCAGCATATCGAGGAAGCCGGCGTCCATTCGGGCGACAGCGCCTGTTCGATACCGCCTTACTCGTTGTCGGCGGAGATCATCGCCGAAATCGAGCGCCAGACGACCGCACTCGGGGCGGCGCTCTCGGTCAAGGGCCTCATGAACATCCAGTTCGCGGTGAAGGACGGGCTCGTTTACCTCATCGAGGTCAACCCGCGCGCCAGCCGCACCGTGCCCTTCGTCGCCAAGGCCATTGGCGCGCCGATCGCCAAGATCGCCGCGCGCGTGATGGCGGGGGAAAAGCTCGCCAATCTGCCGCAGGTCAATCGCCACATCGATTATTACGCGGTGAAGGAAGCCGTTTTCCCCTTCGGCCGCTTCCCGGGCGTCGATCCTGTCCTCTCACCGGAAATGAAGAGTACCGGCGAAGTCATGGGAATCGATCCGGATTTCACGCTCGCCTTCGCCAAGGCCGAGCTCGGAGCGGGGACCATTTTGCCCAAGTCGGGAACGGCCTTTGTGAGTGTAAAGGACACCGATAAGCAAGTCGTGCTGCCTGCTGCTCGAACGCTGGTCGGCCAGGGCTTCAGGTTGGTCGCGACGGGCGGGACCGCTGATTTTCTCGAAGCCAATGGCGTGCCGGTCGAACGGGTCAACAAGGTGGCGCAAGGTCGCCCGCACATCGTCGACCGGATCAAGGATGGCGGCATCGACCTGATCTTCAACACGACCGAAGGTTGGCAGTCGCTGAAGGATTCGCAACCGATCCGCGCCTGTGCGCTCGCCCAGAAGATTCCGTATTTCACAACGGCACCTGCCAGCGTCGAAGCCGCCAAGGCAATCGCGGCGCTCGCCACGCAAAGCCTTGAAGTCCGCCCCTTGCAATCCTATTATTCTCCTTCGCTCATTTGATCCCCACATTGATGATGCGTGCGGGCGCCCCCCTTGGGGCTGCTCGGTAACAAGGAATTGGGACGAAGGGTTTTTTGGTAATGGCGACGGTCGAAAAGATGCCGATGTTGCAGGAGGGCTATGAAAAGCTCTCTGTGGAACTCAAGCGGCTGAAAGCGGAGCGACCGCTGATCGTCGACGCGATCGAGGAAGCGCGCGCGCACGGCGACCTTTCCGAAAACGCCGAATATCATGCCGCCAAGGAGCGCCAGGGCCAGATCGAAGCCTCGATCAGCGACATCGAGGACAAGCTGAGCCGCGCCCAGATCATCGATCCGAAGGAAATGTCGGGCGACAAGGTGGTCTTTGGTGCGACGGTTACGCTGCTCGACGAGGATGAAAAGCCGATCCGCTACCAGATCGTCGGCCAGACCGAGGCGGACGCCAATGTCGGGCGGATCTCTTACAACTCGCCGCTTGGCCGCGCGCTCATTGGGCGCAAGGTTGATGACGAGGTTGAGGTAACGGTGCCGTCGGGTGACCGTTATTATCTCGTGTCGAAGGTGGAATTCATCTGACACGCTCGGCGCTTGAGGAAACCCCGGCGACGGTCATCATCGCCGGGGTGACGATCGCGATATCCAGCGTTCTGACGCTCACCGGCTGGGTTGCCTATGCGGCAATCGCCGGGGGCTTCATCCCGGCGAGCGTGACCACGGCTCTCACGGCCCCGCACGGCATTCCGTTGCTGCCCTTCTGGCTGACGCCGCTCACTGCCACGCTGGTGCATGGCGGCTTTCTGCACCTTGCCTTCAACATGGTCATGCTCGTCTATTGTGGTCGCTTGCTGGAGCGGGCGCTGGGGTGGCAGGCCATGGCCCTGCTTTACCTGATCGGTGCCTATGCAGGGGCGGCGGGCCAATGGGCGTTTGGGCCGATGGAAGCCGCCCCGATGATCGGTGCGAGCGGTGCGATCTCAGCAATCATTGCTGCCTACGCAATGCTCTTTTCCGAAAGACCGGTTCCGGCGATCGGTCCAATCCCATCGCGCGTGGTTCGTGTCGTTTGGCTTGCGGCCGGGTGGATCGGTCTGCAGCTCCTGATCGGATTCGCGTCGAGCGGGGAGGCGAGCCCGATTGCCATCGGCGCGCATATCGGTGGGTTCCTCGCCGGGCTGGCGCTGGCGCGGCCGCTTCTGCTCTGGCGTTATCGCGACGCCTGATCAGCCGTTGGTGGCGCCCGGCGCCATCAGGTCTGGCTGCAACAGGCGGTGGAGATGGACCACGACAAACTTCATCTCGGCATCGTCCACCGTGCGCTGCGCCGCTGCACGCCAGGCCTTTTCCGCGCTCTTATAATCGGGAAACAGGCCAACAATCTCGATCGAACCGAGATCGTCGAAGTCCAGCGTCTGCGGGTCCTTGACGCGCCCGCCAAAGACAAGGTGAAGTTTACTCATGCGGGCGACCCCTTGTGGAAAGGGATCGCCTTAGCGGCAGCAGCGCCCGGTTTGAAGATCACTTCTCCGGCGTTGCCGCTTTTGCGGCGGCGTCGCCTGCCGTTTTCACCGCGCTCATGACACCTTCGAACAGCTTGGACGCCTGTTCGCGTGCGGCGTCGCGGCTGATTCCAGCGGCGACAAGCTCGGCGGTGCCTGCATCGCGTGCGGCTTTTGCGGCAGCGACCGCGCCCTCGGTGATTTTCTTGCCGACAGGGCCCAGCATTTCATTCTCGCGATCGGTGCGGGGCAACAGCGCGCCGGCAAGCACGCCAACGGCGATACCACCCACCAGCACCGACAAGGGGTTGTGCTCGATACCCTCAACCGTTCGACGCGCCGCGCCCTGAGCGGTTTCACGGACCGATTCAACCATTTGCTTGGACTCGATTTTCAGCTTGCTCTGGGGGCTAGTCATTATTTGATCCTTCCTCTGGCATTGGCATACCATCTTCAGTGGGGGAACGCAGGGGCGGCGAGCCGGTTGCGTCGTGCGCGCGCGCGGCGAAAGCGTCGATGATCCAATCCTTGGCAAAGATCCCGATCACGGTTGCGCCAATGCCGATGAGCGGCGCAGGATTGCGCCTTGCTGCCACCATGATTTTGCGCGCGATGTCGGTACCGGCATCGCGCAATTCGTCCAGCGCATCGCGTGCCAGGGCGCGCGGGTTGATCCTTGCCTGGATATCGACAAGGGTACCGGTGAGGGCGGCACGCGCCTCATCGGCCTCGACCTTTGCCAGTGCGAATTCTTCCTCCACGGTCATCACGGCCGCTTGTCCTTGATTTCGGTCGCCGACCGGATTTTGCCGATGGCAATCCAGGCGAGCAAGGCCGCTACGATCGTCGCACCGCCGACGACCGTGGCCGTTGCGCCAATCGCGCCAAGTGGCCGACGAAGGATGACCACCAAGCCCACCAGCAACGCAATAATCGCCGACTGAGCCAGCAGAAAACTGACCAGAATCATGATGATACCCGTCCGTGCCTCGGTCAGCCGGCTGAACAGGTTTGCACGATATAATCGCAGTTCAGCGCGCACAAACCGCTCGGCATCGTCGATCAGCCGTGCAAACAGCGCAACGATGCTGTCATCTTGTGGTGGTTCGGTGTCCATCCCCCGGTCGTCGATCGTCAGGCGTCAGTCGGCTTGCTGGGTTTGGCCGGCGTGTCGTCGCCATCTGCCAGCTGATCAGCGGTGTCGAAGCCCGCTTTGACCAACCGTGCGAGCACGAAGCCCAGGGCCGCTGCCACGCCGATTGCGACAGCCGGGCTCTTGCGGACAAAGTTCTGCGCGTCGGCCATCAGGTCTTCGATTTCCTTGCCCTTCAGGCTTTCGGAGAAACCGGCAATCCCTTCGGCCGCGGTGCGGGCATATTGGCCATATTGGGGCCCAAGCTTTTCATCGACCGTCGTGGCGGCGTCGCCCATCAGGCGTGACACTTCGTCCAACGCGCCGCCAGCCCGGGTTTTGCCCTCGGCGACATAATCGCGCGCCTTGTCGGTCGCCTGCTTGGCGAGCTTGCCGGCGCCGTCCTTGATCGCCTGAGTCGCGGTGCCGGTGCTCCCGGCGGTCTTGCCCGTTTCTTCGGTCGTCATCGGCAGCGGCTTGGCAGCGGGGCCGGCACTGCCGGGGCCGTCCTTGATCGGCGGCTGTGCGACCGCCTTTTTGCGTGCCGGAGTTTTTGGTGTCGCTTTGCTGTCGTCGGCCATGTGAAAACCCTTTCCCGTGATGATCGGACAACGGTTGCCCGCCGTTCGCGTTCCAGTGCCCAAGCGAATTGCCCCCGGCAATCGAAGCGGATAGAGCCGCGCCGGTGGGATACGCCCGGTAGGGCACGCCAACTCTAGGAGCATCATTTCATGACCGCAATCATCGACATCCATGCCCGCCAGATCATCGACAGCCGTGGCAACCCGACGGTTGAGGTCGATGTGATGCTGGAAGACGGCAGCTTTGGTCGCGCAGCGGTGCCATCCGGCGCGTCAACCGGGGCGTATGAAGCGGTCGAGCGGCGCGATGGCGACACGTCGATGTGGCTGGGCAAGGGCGTGCAGGGTGCGGTTGATGCAGTGAACGCCGATATTGCCGAGGCCGTGCTGGGCATCGATGCCGAGGATCAGCGCGAGATTGACCAAGTCATGATCGAGCTCGACGGCACGCCCAACAAGGCCCGTCTGGGTGCCAATGCGATCCTGGGCGTCAGCCTCGCTGTCGCCAAGGCAGCGGCGGATGCGCGGGGCATGCCGCTCTATCGCTATGTCGGCGGCGTCTCGGCCCATCTCCTGCCGGTGCCGATGATGAACATCATCAATGGCGGCGAACATGCCGACAATCCGATCGATTTTCAGGAATTCATGATCGTGCCAGTTGGTGCCGAGTCGATCTTCTATGCCGTGCGGTGCGGGTCTGAGATTTTTCACACGCTGAAAAAGGGCCTGCATGACAAGGGGCTGGCC
>JBBQHG010000199.1:0-5394 GCA_038323755.1 Sphingomonadales bacterium | reverse complement strand
GCCCATGCCGAATTTGGTGCCGTCCATCACCAGGCCGACGGCTTCGGGGAAGGCGCCATTGCCATCCGCCAGCATCGTCACCTTGTCGCCCGCGTCGTTGCTCTTGCTCCACGCGCCCAGCACGAAGGCATCGTTGACGGCGGTGCAGGCGATCTCGTCGACACCCTTGGCCTTGAATTCATCGGCCTTTTCCAGAAAGCCGGGCAGATGCTTGGCCGAGCAGGTCGGCGTAAAGGCGCCGGGGACCGAGAACAGCGCCACCTTGCGCCCCGCAAAATAATCCGCGCTGCTGACAGCCTCTGGGCCGTGATCGGTAACCTTGGTGAAGGTTACCTCTGGAAGTTTGTCGCCCACCTTGATCGTCATATCTGCATCCTTCGCGGCTTTAATCGTCGCGACCATCTAGGCGTTGGCGCGGGCAGATTGAAGCGGCGGGGATCAAATTTCGCGATTAATTCTCGCGCGCGCCGCCAGCACCGGCCGGGCCAGCGCGGGCAGGGCGATCATGAAGGGCATTGCGAGGTACCATTTGGCGGATCGTTCCCACGGTCGGCCTTCGCGCAGCCGGTCAATTCCCGCCCGGCCTTGCCCCGCCAGCACCATCGCCTCGCCCTCGGCGCAGGCCAGGTCGCGCTCGACCAGCGCCCGCATCGCGCGCGCGACATTGGCTTCGGGCCGGTCGCCCAGCCGCGCCTCGGCATTGGCATAGACCTGCGCGACATAGCGCAGCAGGTTGGCGGTCTGGCTGGAGAGTGATCCCGCGCGGCGGCGATAGCGAGACAGGGGCGCGTTGACATAGGCGGCATGCCAGCCGCGCTCCATCAGCCGGATCCACAGATCGAAATCCTCGGCCGATCGCAGCGCGGGATCGAACCCGCCGACTGCGTCGATCGCGTCCCGTCTGATCAGGCTGGTGATGAAGACGTTGAATTCGCGCCGCAGCAGCCGCTCGAGCGAGATCGGGTCGATTTGCGAGATGTGCTGCGAAAATCGCCGCCCCACGCGCGATTCGCCGAAATAAAAGGCGTCGCAGGTCACAAACCCAAGCGACGGATCGCTTTCGATCGCCGCGGTCATCCGCGCCAGATAGGTCGGCTCGTATAAATCATCCCCATCGAGCAGCGCGATATAGCGGCCGCTCGCCACCGCAATCGCCCGGTTGCGCGC
Organism: Sphingomonadales bacterium; assembly: GCA_038323755.1. GTDB lineage: Bacteria > Pseudomonadota > Alphaproteobacteria > Sphingomonadales > Sphingomonadaceae > Sphingomonas. The sequence continues at coordinate 4,227 of JBBQHG010000199.1, read as the reverse complement.
GGTTGAGAGGCCACCATTGTCGGTCTTGAGCAGGCGGATGCGCGGCTCGCTGGAAAAGCGTGTCAGCGCACCTTCGACATCGTCGGGCGCACCGTCGTCGACAACGATCGCCTCCCATGCGTCATATGTCTGTGCGACAATCGAATCGAGCGTTTCGCCGACCAGATGGGCCAGCCCATAGGCGGGCACGATAATCGACACGACCGGACTGGAGTCGACAGGATGCTTTGGCACACGCATGGGACGGGTCTATAAGCCGCAATGATGAACGAACCGCTCTATCTCACCGGACAATTCCTGCTGGCGATGCCGGGGATGAGCGACCCGCGTTTCGATCATGCGGTCATCGCGATGTGCGCGCATGATCAGCACGGCGCGATGGGCATCGGCATCGGCACTGAAATCGGTGATCTCGGCCTGCATGAGATATTGGAGCAGTTCGGTATCGACGTCGGCGTGGCGCCCGATTGCCCGATCACCATCGGCGGCCCGGTCGAGCCGGGGCGCGGCTTTGTGCTGCACAGCAAGGATTGGGGCGGGCAGGACACCATCGATGTCGCCGGTCGCTGGTCGCTGTCCGGCACCATCGATATTCTGCGCGCGATTGCGGAGGGGCGCGGCCCCAGCCAGTGGACCATCGCGCTTGGCTATGCCGGCTGGGGCGAGGGCCAGCTTGATGACGAACTCACGCGCCATGGCTGGCTGTCGGTCCCCGGCGATTCCAGCCTGATCTTCGAGACTCCGGCGGAAGATCGCTGGGCCAGCGCGCTGGCCGGCGCCGGCATCGATCCGCGCTATCTCGTTTGCGACGGCGGCACCGCCTAGGCCGTTGCTGGCCCGGGCATCATATAAAGACATCTTTATATTTGATTTGGGGTTCGTCTGTGGCTATGGCGACGCCAATGGCCGCGTGGGCGGCTGTTCGATCAATCCCAGGAGATTTCTACGTGGCCACCGTCATCGAACGCCCAGATTATGTCGTTGCCGACATCACCCTTGCCGATTTCGGCCGCAAGGAAATCAACATCGCCGAAACCGAAATGCCCGGCCTGATGGCCCTGCGTGAGGAATTCGGCGCATCGCAGCCGCTGAAGGGCGCGCGCATCACCGGGTCACTCCACATGACGATCCAGACCGCAGTGCTCATCGAAACGCTGACCGCCCTCGGCGCGCAGGTCCGCTGGGCGACCTGCAACATCTATTCGACGCAGGACCATGCCGCTGCCGCCATCGCTGCATCGGGCGTGCCCGTCTTCGCGATCAAGGGTGAGAGCCTGGCCGATTATTGGGACTATGTCGGCAAGATCTTCGATTGGGAAACCAATGGCGATGGCGAAACCGCCAACATGATCCTCGACGATGGCGGCGATGCCACGATGTTCGCGCTCTGGGGTGCCAAGCTCGAAGCCGGGCATTCGTTCCCAGAGCCGGAGAATGAAGAAGAAGTCGAAATGCAGCGCGCCGTAAAGGCGTTCGTGGCAGCGCGCCCCGGCTACCTCACCAAGAGCGTCGCAACCATCAAGGGCGTGTCGGAAGAAACCACCACCGGCGTTCACCGCCTCTATGCCATCGCCAAGAAGGGCGAGCTGCCGTTCCCGGCGATCAACGTCAACGACAGCGTCACCAAGTCGAAGTTCGACAATCTCTATGGCTGCAAGGAATCGCTGGTCGACGCGATCCGTCGCGGCACCGACGTGATGCTCGCCGGCAAGGTCGCGACCGTCGCTGGCTTTGGCGATGTCGGCAAGGGCTCGGCCCAGTCGCTCCGCAACGGCGGCGCGCGCGTGCTCGTCACCGAAATCGATCCGATCTGCGCTCTGCAGGCAGCGATGGAGGGCTTTGAGGTCGTGACGATGGAAGAGGCGGTAACGCGCTCGGACATCTTTGTTACCGCCACCGGCAATGCCGACGTCATCACCGCCGATCACATGAAGGCGATGAAGAACATGGCGATCGTCTGCAACATCGGCCATTTCGACAGCGAAATCCAGATTTCGGCGCTCTCGAACTACAAGTGGACCGAAGTGAAGCCGCAGGTCGACCTGGTCGAATTTCCGGACGGCAAGCAGATTATTATCCTGTCCAAGGGCCGTCTGGTGAATCTCGGGAACGCAACGGGCCATCCGTCGTTTGTCATGTCAGCAAGCTTTACCAACCAGACGCTGGCGCAGATCGAGCTCTTCACCAACCCTGGCCAGTACAACAATGACGTGTACGTCCTGCCGAAGCATCTCGACGAGAAGGTCGCGGCGCTTCACCTCGAAAAGCTGGGCGTCAAGATGACCCAGCTGACCAAGAAGCAGGCGGATTACATCGGCGTGCCGGTCGAAGGACCGTTCAAGCCGGATCATTATCGCTACTAAGAGGTCACGCCCAACCGGGTTGACAGCAGGGGGTCGCGTTCTCACGAGCGCGGCCCTTTTTGTTTGCGCCGCCCAGACTCGGTTTCGCTTTGACCGAATCCTTCTCGCGCGGTCGCGGGCGCCCGGTGCCTGGTCAGCCTGACGGAAATCGGCTTTGGGCGCCTTGCTGCCCTTTTGTGGTTCGCCCGCTTCCCCTCCACGCAGACGCGCACTAAGGCGTTGACCATGATGCTGTCGCGCGTGCCGCCGCCGGAATGGGCGCAATGACTGGACCCTTGGCGCTGGACCCGGCACTGGCGTCGGTGCTTGCTGGCGCTGTGCTGGCCCTGCTTGTCGGTCTTGCCGGATGGGCGCTCTATCGCGGGCTTGGCGCCAGTGCGCGCGGCAACGCTGTTCTGGCCGACAATGCCCGGCTCGCAGGCCTGCTCGCTTCATCGCCTGCGCTGTCGATGATCATCCGTGCCGATGGCCGGCTGGAAATGCCCGCTCGCCTTGCCGACTGGTTCGGCCTGTTGGTGCCGCCGCATGATCTGGCCGGCCTCCACGATGGCGATCACGGGCTGACCGCCGATGATCTCGCCGCGCTGACAGCCGATATCGAGGCGGCGCAGAAATCGGCGAGCAGTTTTACCCGGCCGATCAGGGTGCAGGGTGCTGCCCGCTCGCTCGTCATCAAGGGCCAGCGGGCCGGGCGTGATCTGCAGGTGCCAGGCGGCGTCATCGCCTGGGTGTTCGACGCAACGGATAGCGAAGCGGAAATTGCGCGTCTGCAGCAGCAGGGCGTCGGCCTGCGCGAGGCGTTTGATGCGCTGACCGGGCTGATCGAGGCAGCCCCGATGCCGATGTGGTATCGCGGGCCCGATCTCCGGCTGACGATGGTCAATTCCAGCTATGTCGACGCGGTCGATGGCAGCGATGCCGAAGATGTCGTCATGCGCGGCGTGGAACTGGTCGAAGGGGCAGGGACGGGCGGCCCGCTCGCCGGGGCGGCACTCGCGCGGGATACGCAGCGGCCGCAGATTCAGGCGCTGCCCGCCACCATCAAGGGCGAACGGCGGATGCTGCGCGTGTTCGATGTGCCGCTGCCGACCGGCGGCGTGGCCGGATTCGCTGTCGATATCGAGGAGCTTGAACAAGCGCGCTCTGGCATCAAGCGCTTTGCCGATGCGCAGCGCGGCATGCTCGATCGGCTCTCGGCGGGCGTAGCGCAATTTGGCGGCGACCGCGCGCTCACCTTCTGCAACCAGCCCTTCCGCCGTCTATTCGCGATGCGCAACGAATGGCTCACTGATCGCCCTGAATTTGATCGCGTGCTGGAGCGGATGCGCGAAGCCAATCGGCTGCCCGAAGTGCGCGATTTCCCCGGCTGGAAGGCGGAGCGCCGCGACTGGTTTGTCGCTGCAGATCAGCAGATCGAAGAAAACTGGCATCTGCCGGGCGGCGTGCATTTGCGCGTCGTCGCCCAGCCGCTGCCCGATGGCGGCCTGCTGCTGGTGTTCGAGGATCGCACCGAGCAGGTCCAGCTCGCCAGCGCGCGGGACACGCTGCTGCGCGTCCGCACTGCCACCTTCGACAATCTGTTTGAGGCGTTGGGCGTGTTCGCCGCCGATGGTCGCCTGCAATTATGGAACAACCGCTTCCGCGCGGTCTGGGGCTTTGAGGAGGAATTCCTCGCCAGCCATCCCCGCGTCGATATCCTCGCCAAGGCAGCGGCGAAGAAGCTGGCCAGCGAAACGAAATCGGTGCTGATCAGTGATCTTGTCCGCTCGGCCACGGTCGAGCGGCTGCAACGCGGCGGCAACCTCGCCTTTGCCGATGGCCGCCATTTCGAATTCGCAGCCGTGCCGCTGCCCGATGGCAACGC
>JBBQHG010000198.1:0-5400 GCA_038323755.1 Sphingomonadales bacterium | reverse complement strand
AGATTATGCTTGGCAGCAAACGGGGTGACCGGCCCGGTCGCTTCTTCCACCAGCGTGTTCCACTCGCTGCAATCCGCGCACTGCCCTGCCCAGCGATGGGACACAGAACCGCAGGACTGGCAGACATAACGCTTTTGGGTTTTAGCCATTCTTCGGAACTAGCAGGATGAGAACGAGAGGGGAACAAAATTCAATGCACCCTATGGTCGCCCTGGCACCAAAAGCCCCCGCTGCACTGCCGGCCGGGCCAGGGCCCGCTCGAGCCAGCCAGTGACGTTGATGAAGTCCGCCAGTCCCACCAACGCGCCCGCGCCATAAAATGCGTCGATTGCCCGCACCCAGCCGATCATCGAGATGTCGGCGATGGTGTATTCGTCGCCCATGAACCAGGTACGCCCTTCAAGCGCTGCGTCCATCACGCCCAAAATCCGCTTCACCTCGCTGACGAATCGTTCCTGGGGGCGCTTGTCTTCCCACTGGCTGCCCGCGAATTTCACGAAAAAGCCCATCTGGCCGAACATCGGGCCGACGCCGCCCATCTGAAACATCAGCCATTGGATCGTCTTGAAACGTGTGCCCGGATCAGCCGATAGAAACTGCCCGGATTTATTTGCCAGATACAGCAGGATTGCGCCGCTTTCGAACAGCGCGAGCGGTTCACCGCCGGGGCCGTTCGGATCGAGGATTGCCGGAATCTTGCCATTGGGATTGAGCGTCAGAAACGCCGGATCATGGCTTTCATTGCTCATGATGCTCACGAGATGCGGCTCGTAGGCGAGACCGGTTTCCTCGAGCATGATCGACACCTTCACCCCGTTCGGCGTGGGAAAGGAATAAAGCTGCAATCGATCTGGATGTTGCGCCGGCCAGCGATGCGTGATCGGGAAGGTGGATAGATCGGCCATGACCAACTCCATTTGCAGTGATTGTTTCGGCGGAGATAGTCACGCGGGCGGCCGCGCGCTATGGCACCTGCGATGAAAGCGTCCGATCTCCGCATCGCCCTGTTCAGCGGCAATTATAATTATGTGCGCGATGGTGCCAATCAGGCGCTGAACCGGTTGGTCGGGTATTTGCTCGCACAGGGCTGTTCGGTCCGGGTCTATTCGCCGACCATCCCCGAGCCGGCCTTTGCGCCGACGGGCGATCTGGTGGACGTGCCGGCATTTGGCATACCCACGCGCAAGGAATATCGCGTGGCCATTGGCTTGCCGGCGAAGGTACGCCGGGATCTGGACGCTTTTGCGCCCAATTTGGTGCACGTCTCTGCGCCCGACATCCTCGGGCACCGCGCCCTCAGCTATGCGCATGCCAAGGGCATACCCGTGGTGGCGTCCGTGCACACCCGGTTCGAAACCTATCTAAGTTATTATAATCTAGGCTTTCTTGAACCCGGCGCGCTTGCCTTGCTGCGCAGATTCTATCGGCGCTGCGACGCGATCATGCCGCCGTCGCAATCGATGGCCGATCTGCTGCGCGAACAGCGGATGAATGACGATATCGGCATCTGGTCGCGTGGCATCGACACCAGCATCTTCACGCCCGCCGCACGCAGCCTGCCTTGGCGGCGTGCATTGAGCATCCGCGATGACGAGATGGTCATTGGCTTTTTGGGACGGCTGGTTCTTGAAAAGGGGCTCGATGTTTTTGCCGACGCCGTAAACGAATTGACCCGGCGCGGCGTGCCGCATCGGGTACTCGTGATCGGCAAGGGGCCAGCGCAGCAATGGTTTGCGGAGAAAGTCCCCGCAGCCGTCTTTGCGGGGTTTCAGGCCGGTGCCGATTTGGGTCGCGCGGTCGCCTCGATGGACATGCTTTTCAACCCCAGCGTCACCGAGACCTTTGGCAATGTGACGCTGGAGGCGATGGCATGCGCGGTGCCGGTCGTGGCCGCGATCGCTACCGGCAGCTCAAGCCTTGTCGAGCACGGCGTAACGGGCCGACTGGTGCCGCCTGAAGATATTGCGGGCTTTGCGGATGCGCTGCAGGCCTATTGCGAGGACCGCGACCTGGCCGACGAGGACGGCCTAGCCGGCGAAGCAAAGAGCCGTGCCTATGGCTGGGACGCGATCAACCAAAAGGTGCTCGACAAATATCTGGAGGTTGAGGCGCGGCGAGGAAAATAACCGCCGCGCCCTTCATCCTCAATCCAGCCGCTCGATCTTCTGCGCCGTCTCATCGAGCAGCGCGACGATCTGATGCAGCGTGTCGCTGTCCATCTCGCCACGACTGAAGCGATGCATGAGCACCGAGCGCAAATTGCCCATTGCTCGGCGGATCGAACTGCTGTCGGTCCGCTGACGCTCCGCACCAAGCTCAGACAGGCGAGCGAACAGCGCCTCGACTTCGTCGGCACGCTCGGCGAGATGCACCGTGCCAGCGGCCGTCACCGCAAACAGCTTCTTGGCGCCTTCCGCCTTCTGTTCCTCGATCAGGCCCATATCATCGAGCAACGTGATCGTCGGATAGACGACGCCCGGGCTTGGCGCATAGGCGCCACCGGTGCGCTCTTCGATTTCGCGGATCAAATCATAGCCGTGACGGGGCTGATCGGCGATCAGCTTGAGCAGCACAAGGCGCAGCTCGCTGCCGTCGAACATCCGACCGCGGCGGCCGCGGCCTTGCCCGGGCTCCATCGACTCCATTTCCCAGCTGACGGCAAATGGCCCCCAGCGTCGGGACCCGCGTGGGCCGCAATGTTTGTGGCCGTGATGATAAAACATTTATACTACCTCTCGTTCATTCTCGATTGCTCTAAGATATATCTTCGACATATCGAAACAAGCCCTGCTGCAAAAAAATCTCAAGCGGCCTATCTTGGCGCATGGCCGATCTCTTTGCAGACCCAGATCAAGCACCCGCCCCGACACTGGCCAACGCGCCTCTGGCCGACCGACTTCGCCCCCGGACGCTTGACGAGGTGGTTGGGCAGGATCATCTGACGGGCCCCGACGGCGCCATCGGCCGGATGGTGTCGGCAAAGCGCCTGTCGTCAATGATCCTGTGGGGCCCGCCCGGCACTGGGAAGACCACGATTGCGCGGCTGTTGGCCGATGCAGTCGACCTGCGCTTTGCAGCCATTTCGGCAGTGTTCTCCGGCGTTGCCGACCTGAAAAAGGTATTCGCCGAGGCGCGCGAGCACGGCCGGATGGGCAAACGGACACTGCTTTTCGTTGACGAGATCCACCGCTTCAATCGCGCGCAGCAGGATGGATTCTTGCCCTATGTCGAAGATGGCACCGTCACCCTGGTGGGTGCCACGACAGAGAACCCGTCATTCGAGCTCAACGCAGCCCTGCTCAGTCGCGCTCAGGTCTTAATACTCCACCGGCTGGACGCCGCAGCGCTGGGACAGTTGCTCGACCGTGCCGAGGCGATTGAGGCCCGTCCCCTGCCCCTTACGGCCGATTCGCGCGCGGCGATGATCGCCAGCGCCGATGGGGACGGCCGCTTCCTGCTCAATCAGGCCGAAACGCTTTACGCCGTCGATCTGCCCGAGCCGCTTGATCCGGCGGCACTCGGCGCCTTTCTGCAACGCCGGGTGGCGGTATACGACAAGGATCGCGAGGGGCATTACAACCTGATCTCCGCGCTCCATAAGTCGATGCGCGGTTCGGACCCCCAAGCGTCGCTCTATTATCTTGCGCGGATGCTGACTGCAGGTGAGGAGCCACTTTATGTGCTCCGGCGAATAACGCGCTTTGCAAGCGAGGACATCGGCCTGGCCGATCCGCAGGCGCTGGTGCAATGCCTTGCGGCCAAGGATGCCTATGCGTTTCTGGGCAGTCCCGAGGGAGAGCTCGCGATCGCACAGGCCTGCCTCTATTGCGCAACCGCGCCCAAATCGAACGCGGCATACAAAGCGCAAAAGGCGGCGTGGAAAGCTGCGCGCGAAACCGGATCATTGATGCCGCCGCAAAACATCCTGAACGCGCCGACCAAACTGATGAAGGACATCGGTTATGGCAAGGGCTATGCCTATGACCATGACCGCGACACCGGCTTTTCCGGATCAAATTATTGGCCGACTGAAATGGCCCCGGAAACATTTTATCGTCCAACCGATCGGGGTTTCGAGAAACGCCTGGCCGAGCGGATGGCCTATTGGGAGGGGTTGAAAAATGCAGCTGAAGACTAGGCTCGGCATCATGATGTTGGCGACGGTCGCTGCGCCGGCGGCGGCACAGCACCAGGCAAAGCAACCATCGACTTATGACCTGGCGATTGCGGCGGGATACAAGGCGGCGTTTACCTGCAGTGGCGTGTTCATCGCGGGGCGCACGGAAGCACAGATTGCACAGGATGAATTGCACGGCATCTACAGCGAATATGATGCGATCGTCCCGACCTTGAAGACGGTTGTCGACCGATCGCAAGGATCGGTCCGCGTCTCCTATGCGGCTGACATGCCGCCCCGCCTGGTCGAGTGGAACCCGTCGACCGGCTGCATTACACAGCCGATCGGCGCGATGCCGGGCGGGCGAACGGCCGCTTTTCTGCCGGTGCCGCCACTGGCTGAAGGCAATCCAGCGCCGTGGCCTAAGGGCGATGCGCTCCCGCGAATGGCGCCAGTGTCGCTGCCGCCGGTCGCAGCGGCGTTTGACGGCATGACCTATGGCAAGGGCACCAAGACGACGGGCGTCGTCGTCCTTCGCGGCAGCAAGCTGATCGCCGAGCAATATGCGCCGGGCTTTGGCCCCTATACGGCCCAGCGCACCTGGTCGGTCGCCAAGAGCATTACCGGCACGTTGGTGGGCATGGCGGTCAAGCAGGGTGTGCTCAAGGTCGAGCAACGTGCGCCGATCGCCGCATGGGCCGATCCGCGCGATCCACGCCGTGTCATTACGCTCGATAACCTGATGCGCATGGCAAGCGGGTTGCACAGCGACACGGCCGGCAACCGAACTGACGCCGTCTATTTTGGCGGCACCAGCGTCGATGAAAATGTCGTGCAATGGCCGCTTGAGGCAAAGCCGGGCACGCGCTTTCGCTATGCCAACAACGATATCCTGTTGGCGATGCTGTCGGTCCGCGCCGGCCTGGGTGAAGAACGCTATCGCCTCTTTCCGCACGATGCGCTGTTCGCAAAGCTGGGCATGACGCACACGATTGCCGAAACCGACTGGAGGGGAAATTATATCTCGTCGAGCCAGGTATGGACCACCGCCCGCGACCTAGCCCGGTTCGGCCTGCTCTACCTCAACGACGGCGTCTGGAACGGGGAACGATTGCTGCCCGAAGGCTGGATAAAATATGTTTCGGCGCCGAATGGGCCGCAGCCAAGCGGCACCTTCGGCTATGGTGCGACCTTCTGGCTGATGAACAAATCGACTGGCGTGCCGGTCGATACCTATTCGGCCAATGGCAATCGCGGCCAATATGTCATCATCGTGCCCAGCC
>JBBQHG010000197.1:0-5442 GCA_038323755.1 Sphingomonadales bacterium | reverse complement strand
GGCTGCAGCTTGAAAACCAGCGACTGACGGCGGCAACGGGCGGTGACTCTGCTGCTTTTCGCCGGGGTGAAACGGTGCTGATCAAGCCGCTCGATGCGCTCATCGCCAACCCGAAAACCGAGGCGGGCGATGTCGGGCGCTTCACCTTCCGTCGCGGCCTGATCGAATATGATCAGAAGCATTACGCCGAGGCGGCTGGGTTTTTCCGCAAGGCGATCGAGATGAATGTGCAGGAGCCGGACATCCAGCTGTCGCTCGTCAAGGCGGAGATCGAGGGCGGGAATGTTGCCGGTGGTGCCGCCGACATGCAGCGCGCGATCGATGTGGAGGTTGCGGCCGGCCGCAAGCCGCCCGAAACCTGGTATGACTATATCATTCCGCGCCTGCTGCAGGCCGACAAGTTCAACGAATTCATCAGCTGGTCGCAGAACAAGCTGAAGCAGTATCCGACGGCGAAGAACTGGCGCACGCTGGTGGTCTATTATGGCTTTTCGCCAAAGCGCGGCGACATCCTCGACAAGCAGCAGAAGATCGATCTGTTCCGCTTGCTGCGCGCCAACCATGCGCTCGCCGACCTCGCCGATTTCAGCCAATATGCCCAGTATCTGAAGGACAGCGGCCTGCCGGTTGAGGCCAAGGCAGTGCTCGACGAGGGGCAGGCATCGGGCAAGATGGCCCTGACGCGCGACGACGACAAGGCGCTGTATGCGGCGGCAAGCTCCGCGATCAAGCTCGACGGCCCGATCGCGGCGCGTGAAGCAAAGGCAAAGGCCTCTGCAACCGGCGCGTCTGCAGCGGCAGCGGGCGATGCGTATCTGGGTGATGGCAATTACGCCAAGGCGATCGAGCTTTATCAGGTTGCGCTCGGCAAGGGCGTGACCAAGCCCGAGGAAGTCAACACCCGGCTGGGCATTGCCTATGCCCTGTCGCACGACTCTGCCAGCGCGCGCGCGGCGTTTGCGCTCGTCAAGACGATGCCTCGCGCGCAGATTGCGGCCTTCTGGCTGGCATGGCTTGACCTGGGCGGTACGCCGGCGGCCAGCTGACCCAACCGCTGCCATTTGGTAGCAGCAACAGGATGGGGGGTGGCAGCGATGCCGCCCCCTTTTTTGTCGGCTTTCTAAGGCGCTCTAAAGCTCGGTGGGCACCGGGATGCCCGGCAGGTTCTTTGACGTCCGAATTGTGAGCGATGTCTTGACGCTGGCAACGTTGGGCGCCGGCGTCAGATGCGTCGTCAAAATTTCCTGGAAGGATTTCAGGTCCTGCGCGACGATCTTCAGGATGAAATCGATTTCGCCGTTCAGCATGTGGCATTCGCGAATTTCGGGAATGGTCAGCACATAGTCTTCAAACGCAGCAAGGTCCTGCTCGGCTTGTCCGCGCAGGCTTACCAGCGCAAAAACCGTGATCGGATAGCCCAGAATCGCCGGATCGAGGCTTGCATGATAGCCACGGATCGCGCCTTCCTCCTCCAGCGCGCGAACGCGGCGGAGGCACGGGGGCGCCGTCAACCCGACCCGTTCGGCCAGCTCGACGTTCGTCATCCGGCCATCATCTTGTAACAGATCGAGAATTTGCCGATCGATCCGATCGAAAGCCATGCCGTATCCCTTATCCAATGCCGCAATTTTGGACGCGCGACTGGGAAAAATTACATAATATAATTGCTACGAAACGCAATTGTCCCACATTGCTACGTACCGAAAAGAGCTGTTTCCCCGCCAGCCTTTTTGCGGTTAAGAAATCGTTACGGCGCAGCGTGACGCGTCTGGACGAGGCCTGCTGATTTGCGTTTCGACGATAGCCTGGAAACTGTTTTGACGGCCGATATGTCGACACCATTTGGTGCGCAAACGGCCTGGCGCCAGCTTGTCGATCTGATCGGTCGCGGCCGTGCCCCGGCGAGCGAAAGGGCACTGTCCCGGCTGCGATCGATTCGCTCGATGGTCCCTGCACCCATCCGTGCAGCCAGCGCCCGCGCGCTTGCCTTTGCCCGGCCCCCAGCGCCGCTGGTTCGGCTGTTTGCCGAGGAAGATCTTGCCATCGCGGCGCCCGTGCTGCGCATGGCCGTGCTGAGCGCCGACGAGTGGACGGCGATGCTGCCGATGATGACGCCGGCCGGGCGATCGGTGCTGCGGCACCGGCGTGACCTGCCCGATACGGTGTTGCGCGCGCTCGAAGCGTTTGGGCCAACCGATTTCATTCTGCCCCCGGCCGAAGGCGGCGAGCCCGGGCCCGGGGCCATGATCGATGCCCCAACGGAGGCCGTGCCAACCGCGCCGCAAGAATTGGCGGACGAACCGGTGCCGAACGATGCGCCGGTGGTGACATCGACCGACGCGGCCGATTGGGCCCAGCGCGAGACCGACAATGCGACCGAGTCGCTCACGCAGGCGCCCGAACCGGCCGATGCGCGCCCTGCCGATGGCGCCCCGGCAGCGCCCGACATGGTGCTGGTGGATGCGCCCGATCCGGCGCCTGTGCCCGAACCGCTGTCGATCGACTGGACGGCGGTGATCGCCGCTCGCCCGGCACCGCCGATCGTTCGCGCGCCCGTGATGGCAAAGGTGCTGCCGATGCCGACGCCGATACCGGCGCCAATACCGGCGCCAATACCGGCGCCAATACCGGCGGCAGCCGAGCCAGAATTGCAGCCAGCACCCCATCGAGCACCCCAGCCAGCACTGGCGCCGCGCGCGGAGGCAGCCGTGCCAGCGCCTGCACCGGCGGCAATGCCCGCCAGTGAATTGTCGTTCGTGTCGATCGCAAGCGTGGCCTTCGGCCTGCCGGTCGTCGTCGAGGCGCTGCGGCAACGCGAGACCGACGCCGCGCTGAGCGAACCGCCGCCCGCCGAAGCACCGATCGAGGAAGTGGCGGCGCTGGCTGAGCCAGAGCAGGCGGTGCCGGCCGCCACCGACGCGCTGCCCGTTGAGGCGCCGACCCCGGCCCAGGCTGAAGCGCTACCGGCTGCCGAACCGCTGGCCGCCAATGATATCGGCCCCGCTGAACCGCGCGGTCCGTTCCAGATTTCGGACCTCGTTGCCCGGATCGACGCCTATCAAAAGCAGCGCGAAGACGGGACGGCCGATGGTGTACCGCTGGTCGCAACTGCGGCCGACGCGACGGTTCACACGGCCGAATCCTTCCAGTTTGAAACCGATGCGAGCGGCGTCATTCGCTGGGTCTCCGGCGTTTCGCGCGCGGCGCTGGTCGGTGTCTCGCTCGAGCTGAGCGATGGCAGCGGTGCCGGCCAGGTCGATGGCGTTGCCGCGGGCGCGTTTCGCCGCCGCGCCGGCTTTGCCAATGCACGGCTGTTGATCGACGGCCAGTCGGAAGCGTCTGGCCAATGGCGGATTTCGGCCGTCCCTGCGTTTGACCGGGCCAGTGGTCGCTTTACCGGATATCGTGGCTCTGCTCGACGGCCACGGCCGGACGAGCGGGCTGAGCCCGACCATGGCGGGCGCACCCCGGCCACCGATTCGCTGCGCCAGCTGGTCCATGAACTGCGCACGCCGACCACGGCGATCGCCGGCTTTGCCGAAATGATCGAGGGGGAGCTGCTTGGCCCGGTGCCCGGCCCTTACCGTGACTATGCCGGGACGATCCGCACCCAGGCAATGGGCCTGCTCGGTGCGATCGATGATCTTGATATGGCCGCGCGGATCGAGGCGCATGCGCTTGACCTGCGCCCCGTCGAGGTGCCGCTTGGCCCATTGCTCGAGCGGATCGCGCGTGATCTTCAGCCGCTGGCGTCGTTGCGCCAGGCCGTGATCGAGCTGGCCGACCATAGCGGCGCGGGCATGATTCGCGGTGATGATCGCGCCGTTGATCGCCTGCTTGCGCGGCTGCTCGCCGCCATCATGTCGGCCAGCAGCGCTGGCGAAGTCATCACCGTACGCGCTGGCACCGAGGGCGAAGAGACGATGGCGATCCACATCAACCGCCCGCGCGCGCTGGCCGGCTATACCGGCGACGCGCTGCTCGCGATCGATGCCGAGACCGAAGCCGAGGCCGAGGGTGCGCCATTATTGGGTACAGGCTTTGCGCTGCGCCTGTCCCGCAACCTTGCGGTCGAACTTGGCGGCAGCCTGACCATCGGGCTTGATCGCTTGACTTTGCGGCTTCCCGCCGCCTTTTCTCAGGACATGGACCAAGCGTCGACGATCTGAGCGTGCCGGATGATCATCCCCCGGCCAGCAAGCTGAACAGCTACCGTGTGCCCGCGCCGCCGCGCGGCGATGCCGTTGAATGGCCGACGGATTTTGGCACGCGCTTCACCGTGTTCGTCGATACCGAGGAGGAATTTGACTGGCATGCGCCGCTGGCGCGGGAATCGCGCGCGACGACAGCCGCCACGGCCTTGCCGCAAGGCCATGCCTATTTCGCAGCGGCGGGCGTGCCACTGACCTTCATGATCGATCACCCGATCGTCAGCGATCCCCGCGCGGTGGCGATATTGCAGGCGATTGTCAGCGATGGCCGATCGGCCATCGGCACGCAACTGCATCCCTGGGTCAACCCGCCGTTCGACGAACGCGTAACCCCGCGCAACAGCTTTCCCGGCAACCTGCCGCAGGCGCTGGAGGCGGCCAAACTCAATGTGCTGACCGATGCGATCACCGCTGCCTTTGGCCAGGCGCCTGTCGCCTACCGCGCGGGTCGTTATGGCATCGGCCCCAACACGATCGGCCTGCTTGCAGCGCGCGGCTATCGCCTCGATAGTTCGATGCGGTCGCGCTATAGCTATGCAGCCGAAGGCGGGCCGGATTTTGCCGCGATCGGCAACGCCGCCTTCCGCATAGGCGGGCTGATCGAGCTGCCATTGACGACGGTGTTCACTGGCCTGCTGAAAGGGGCGGGCCAGCCGCTTTATGATCGGTTGGGCTCCTTGCCAAAGGGGCGCGGACTGTTCGCGCGATCCCGCCTGCTGGCGCGGGTTGCGCTGACGCCGGAGGAAATGCCGATCGCCGATGCGCTGGAGGCGGTGCGCGTGGCGACAGGGGAGGGGGTGCGCGTGCTGAACTTCTCGTTCCACTCGCCGTCGCTCGTCCCCGGACACACGCCTTATGTGCGCGATGCCCATGATCTGGCGGCGTTTTATCGCTGGTGGGACCAGATTCTGGCGTTGCTCGATCGCCGCGGCGCGCGGCCCATCGATCTTGAGACGCTTATTGCAGCCGCGGGCTGAGCCAGCCTCTTGCTCTCGCCCACTCGCCTCCGCTAGGCGTTGCGACCGGTGGGGCCTGTAGCTCAATGGTTAGAGCTGGCCGCTCATAACGGCTAGGTTGGGGGTTCGAGTCCCTCCGGGCCCACCAGTTTCATCAAGCAATGCATGCCGCATGACGGATATGTTGCTTGCACTCGTGATGGTTGCCCCCTAGGGCACCCCAGCGTCGGGGAGTGGCGCAGTCTGGTAGCGCGCCTGCTTTGGGAGCAGGATGT
>JBBQHG010000196.1:0-5466 GCA_038323755.1 Sphingomonadales bacterium | reverse complement strand
GCGCGCAACGGGGTGACCTGTGGGTCGATTGAGCACAAAATGGGCATCCACGCGAATTCGACGTGCGTGATGAATTACGACGGCGCGACGGGTTTTCTTGTCGGTGAAGAAATGAAGGGGCTCGCCGCGATGTTCATCATGATGAACACGGCGAGGCTCGGCGTCGGTTTGCAGGGTCTGGCGCAGGGCGAAGTCGCGCACCAGAACGCCGTTCAATATGCCAAGGACCGGCGGCAGGGCCGTGCGCTGACCGGCGCGTTGGAGCCTGACCAAAAAGCCGACACGTTGTTCGTGCACCCCGACGTTCGCCGGATGCTGATGGAAGGCAAAGCGATCACTGAAGGGCTTCGGGCACTATGCCTGTGGGGTGCGCTCCAGGGTGACCTTACGCACAACGCACAGACCGAGGAAGAACGTCAGCACGCAGACGACTTGCTCAGCCTTCTGACGCCAGTGATCAAGGGCTACGGAACGGACAAGGGCTACGAAATCGCGACCAACAGCCAGCAGGTTTATGGAGGGCACGGCTACATTGCCGAATGGGGCATGGAGCAATATGTTCGCGATGCCCGGATCGCGATGATCTATGAAGGCACCAATGGCGTGCAGGCGATGGACCTTGTCGGTCGCAAGCTTGCCACTAACGGTGGTCGTGCCGTGCAAACGCTGTTCAAGATCATCGGTGAGGAGATCGCCACGGCGAAGCAGGATCCGTCGCTGGTGGACTTTTCCACTCGCTTGGAACGCGCCAACAACGATTTGCAGGCATCAACGATCTGGTTCGTACAGAACGGCATTTCGAACCCCAACAACGTTGGTGCCGGCGCGCACAGCTATATGCATCTCATGGGTATCGTAGCGCTCGGCCTCATGTGGCTGCGGATGGCCACTGCTGCGACGCGCCAGTTGGCAGAGGGCAAGGGCGACAAGGCCTTCCTGGAAGCCAAGCTGGTAACCGCACGCTATTTCGCAGAGCGTATCCTGCCAGATGCCGGTGCATTGCGCCGCAAGATCGAGGGCGGCGCAGAGGCGATCATGGCGCTCTCTCCGGAAATGTTCGAAGCAGCCTAACTGGCACGGCGCTCGGTCCAGTCAGGGGGCGGGCGTCGGTGTTGCAATGGGTAACGGGGTGGCGCGTGAAATCGGCGCTGCCCCGGCCTCTTTCGACTTGGCACTCAACGGGGTGGGATCGGGCTTGGCCGCAGGTTTAGGCACTGGCGACACGTTGCCCGGCCCCGGCGCATCCTTTATCCCGGGCCGGTCGGCTTGCGCGGGGGCTGCTGGCGGCTGAAATGTCTGAATTTTCATGCACTGGGTCGGATCGGGCCGCAAAAACTGGCCGCAATTCCACAACGCCTTTTCAAAGCCATGACCGCGGTCTCGAAAATAGCTGAAAGACATTGCAGCGATCTGCGCAGCGTCGAGCGGCAGCGACGTCGGCGTTCGGACCTTTGCCGTCCAGGCCATGTATTTGCAGTACGCCCGCACGCCGCAGCTTGCTTCGGCGAGTGTGCGGAAGTGTTCCGGTGGAGTCCGCCAATCAATCGTGGCGAGAAAGCTGTTTTCGTCGCTGGCAAGCGGCTTGGGCGCGACATACGCTTCGGGCGGCATATCCTCCAGAAGCTGCGTCTCGGGGTTTAGCGCCGCGCCGTGCGCCAATGACAAGCCGGCGAGCTGCTTGATGATCGGCTCAGACGATGTCACCCGGCGATTGAAGGCGGGGGGCGTGCCCCACCAGCCGGTCCAGCGGAAGAACAGATGACTGCCGACCGCCTGCACCTTGTCCAGACTTGAGCTCCAATAGGGGACGACCCAATCGGTGTGATAATGGGTCGCATAACCGACCGGCGCATAGACCCGGCCATTGAGCGCTCGTTGCGCGACCTCTCGTGCCCGCGTCCATGCGGCTTCTGACCATTGGTGGCGCTGGAGTGCGCCATCGCAGGTGAAGGTGAACTGGCAGCCGGTGCGGCGCTCGGATCCCTGAAAGACAACGCCGCAGACGGACTTCGGAAAGGCGGGATGCCGCAGGCGGTTGAGGATGACCTGAGCTACGGCACTTTGGCCTTCTGTGTCATCGCCCGCTTCGAATAACACCGCTGTGGCGAGACAGTCGACGGCACGGGCCTGATCGAGCGCCTCATCCGTTAGTCGGAATGGGCGAGCCGCTGGATTTGGCCCGGTGGAAAATGGGATGGTCGCGTTGAATGCTCGGGCCTTTTCGGGGGAGACCGAGGCAAAGGCGACCGGGTCGACAGGCGGCAATGCGGCCTTGGGGACAACGGGCATCTGTTGGGTCACCCGGGCGGGCAGGGCAGGATGAGCCGCCCGGTCCGCAACGATCGCTGCGGGCACGATAATCGCCGACAAGGCGATCGCTATTAGCGAACGCGCAACGCGGCGACCGGGATGTCCCAACAGCTGCGACAGCGCTCGGCTGATTGGAGAAGAATTCGTCGCCATCACAAAAAAACACGTCGCCGGGAAAAATGAGTGCCGGCCCTTAGCGCATTATTGGTGAGAGGCGAAGATCAAGCTGAAGGGCCGATGCTGGCGGGCGATGTCACTCGTGCCGAGTCTCAAGTTGAAACAGCTGCGAAATAAATCTGGAGGATCCCCTCTGTGATTCGCATCCGGGGAGTGGGGCGGCCGGTTACTCGTCGATCGGCCACGGGGCGGCCGACTCCGGTTAGCGGATCAGTTGCCCCAAAAGCCGGTGGCCTCGCACAGATCCCATTGATCTGCAGCCTTCATCCGGCAACCACGATCGCTCGGCTGGCAGGCGGCGAAGGCAATTTCATAGTGTCGATAACAGCTGATTTTGCCTTTGGGTGCAGTGGTTTGGGCAGATGCCTTGACCGCCTGGACCGGGCCTGACGAGACCGCCGGGATCAAGCTTGACGCGGCCGATGTCGCAGCCTGCGCGCTGGGCGCGGCCGTCGCAGCTACCTGTTCAGGCGTCACGTTGTGCCCGAAAACCAACGGCCAAAGCTGTACGATTGCCAGCATCACGCTGACACAGATCATCACCCTGCGCACCATCAACCCCCCGATTGTCCCCCACGACTCGGCGATGATACTGCGAAAACTAGGTAAAGGCGATATTCAGCTTTCAGCTTTCTGGCAGAAAATCTGGCACCGAGAGATAGCGCTCGCCAGTGTCATAGTTGAAGCCGAGGACGCGGACATCATCAGCCAGATCTGGCAATTTTTGCTGGATAGCACTGAGTGTCGCGCCAGAGCTGATGCCGACCAGCATGCCCTCTTCGGCGGCGGCACGACGAGCCATATTTTTGGCATTGCCAGCCTCAACCCTGATGGTGCCGTCGATCGCCGCGGTGTGAAGATTGGCCGGGATGAAGCCAGCGCCGATGCCTTGGATGGGGTGCGGACCCGGCGTGCCGCCTGAGATCACCGGTGACGCATCTGGCTCCACGGCATAAACCTTTAGCGCTGGCCAATGCTTCTTCAACTCTTCCGCCACGCCGGTGATGTGCCCGCCGGTGCCGACACCGGTGATGATGACGTCAATCGGTGAATCGCGAAAGTCGTTGAGGATTTCTTGCGCGGTGGTGCGGGTGTGCACCTCGATATTCGCGGCATTCTCGAATTGCTGCGGCATCCAGGCACCAGCGGTTTCGTCAACCAGGGCCATTGCCCGCTCGATTGCGCCGCGCATGCCTTTTTCTCTCGGCGTCAGGTCAAAAGTCGCGCCATAGGCAAGCATCAGCCGCCGTCGCTCGATCGACATGCTTTCGGGCATGACGAGGACCAGCTTGTAGCCCTTGACGGCGGCAACCATGGCAAGCCCGACACCGGTATTGCCGCTGGTTGGCTCGATGATCGTGCCACCGGGCTTGAGCGCGCCGGACGCTTCTGCGGCCTCGACCATGGCGAGGGCGATGCGATCCTTGATCGACCCGCCCGGGTTCGACCGTTCGGACTTGATCCAGACCTCGGCCTCCGGGAACAGCTTGCCCAGCCGGATGTGCGGAGTATTGCCGATCGTCTCGAGGATCGTGTTCGCCTTCATGATGCTGGCTCCATCTCGTTAGGGACTGGTTTGGCAGGCGAGTCGGCTGGATCAAAGCTGCGCGCGCGCCGGATACTGGGGAAAAGATAACTCCACAAAATCGTCACGACAATCGCGCCGCCTCCGCCGACCAGCACCGCGCCGACGGGGCCAAGAGCAGCCGCAAGGAAGCCGGACTCCGCCTCACCCAATTCATTGGAGGCGGATATGGTCAGCTGCGAAACAGCACCGACCCGGCCACGCTTGTCGTCTGGCGTGTGCAGCTGGATCAGCGATTGGCGAATATAGACCGAAAACATGTCGGCCGCGCCAGCAATGGCGAGGGCCACCAGGCTGACGGCCATTATCTGCGACAGGCCGAAGATGACGGTGGCGGTACCATAAACCATGACGGCCCAGAGCATCTTGGGGCCGACATTGTGCTTGATCGGACGGAAGGAGAAAAAGATCGCCGTTATCGACGCACCGACAGCGGGCGCCGAGGCGAGCAGGCTGAGGCCGAGGGGCCCAACCTTCAATATGTCATGGGCATAAATCGGCAGAAGCGCGCTGGTGCCGGCCAGAAAAACGGCAAAAAGATCGAGCGTGATCGTCCCGAGCACCAGCTTGTTCTGGCCGACATAGGCGAGCCCATCCACAATTTGGCGGATCGGGTGAGCCTTTCCGGGAATGACCGTGCGCGGCACTGGCCCGATCATCAGCAGGCAGGTGAACGCGACGCCGAATAGGGCGGTTGCCAGGGCATAGGCCGCATAGGGAGCGACCGAATAGGCGATGCCTCCCACGGCTGGCCCGACAATCGTGCCAACCTGCCAGGAGATTGAGCTGAGGGCGATGGCTGTTGGCAACAGATCGCGTGGCACAAGATTGGGTGCCAGCGCGCCAAAGGCGGGCCCGGCAAAGGCCCGACCCAAGCCCAGCAAAACGGCGACCGAAAACAGCACCGGCAGCGTCATCGCCCCTTCATAGGTGGCCAGTGTCAGAATGAGGGCGCAGAAAATTTGCAAGGCGACGGTTGCCCTGGTGATCATGCGCCGGTCGAACCGGTCTGCCACCCAGCCCGTAATCGGTGTGCTCAGAAATAGCGGCAGAAACTGCAACAGCCCGATCAGCCCCAACTGCGCAGCCGCACCGCTGGGGCCCATGCTCATCCGAGCGATGGTATAGGTTTGCCAGCCGACCACGATGATCATCGCGTTTTGTGCGATCGTCATTGAAAACCGTGCCGCCCAATAAGCGCGGAAATTGGCGATCTGGATCGGGTGGGTCGGGGTGGCCATCGATGTTGGCTTTAGGGCGCGTTGGTACTGCTCCGCAACCAAGCTTTGCTCGCCGCACCCAAGCTTTTCTTCATCTCCCCAGAAAGGTCAGCAGATCTTTGGTGAAACGATCCCTGTGCGTCACCGTCAGCCCATGCGGTGCGCCTTCATATT
>JBBQHG010000195.1:0-5496 GCA_038323755.1 Sphingomonadales bacterium | reverse complement strand
GCACGTGCTGGGCTTCGAAATGCCCGTGCCCTGGCTGCAAGCGATCGACGGGCTTTCGCCGGTGATCGTCATGCCGATCTTTTTGGCGCTGTGGCAGTGGCAGGCGACGCGTGGGCGCGAGCCCGACGATTTGGCCAAGATGGGGATCGGCTGCCTGATCTTTGCCGCGAGCACCGCCTGGCTGGCGCTGTCGCCGATGGTGGCGACCGACGGCCGCGCACCGTTGCTCTGGGCGATCGCGTTTCACCTGTCGTCCAACATCGGCTGGCTCTACTTCACCCCGATCGCCCTGGCGCTGTTCGCCGGGAAATCGCCCGTGTCGATCCGTGGGACCATGATCGGCGTCAATTTCATGGCGGTGTTCTTTGCCAGCACCATCAGCGGGCGGCTCGGCGGGCTGTATGAAACGCTGAGCCCAAGCGCGTTCTGGCTGCTGCACAGCGCGATTGTCGGCGGCGCCGGCATCGGCATCTTCCTGGTGGCGAGGCCGCTCAGGAAGATGTTTGCCGATGATCCGGCGCCTGATGCCGTCGCCTAGTTAAGGGGCAGGTCGAGCGCCTCCGCCACCGCTGGATGCCGGATCTTGCCGCCCGAAACATTAAGGCCGTTGGCAAGGTGCGGATCGGCGGCCATCGCGGCTTCTGCGCCATGCGCGGCAAGCTTCAGCACGAAGGGCAGGGTGGCATTGTTAAGCGCAAAGGCAGATGTGCGCGCCACGGCACCCGGCATGTTGGCGACGCAGTAATGAATGACGCCGTCCACCTCGAAGACCGGGTCGTCATGCGTCGTTGCGTGGCTGGTCTCGAAGCAGCCCCCCTGATCGATCGCGATATCGACGAGCACTGATCCGCGCTTCATCGTCTTGAGCATTTCGCGCGTGACGAGCTTGGGCGCAGCCGCACCGGGCACGAGCACGGCGCCGATGACCAGATGTGCATTCTTGACCGCATGCGCGATTGCGGCGGACGACGCATAGGCGGTTTTGATCTGGCTGGAGAAGAACATGTCAAGCTCGGCCAGCCGCGCGTTGTTGATATCGTAGATCGTCACATCAGCGCGCATGCCGACGGCCATCTGCGCGGCATTGACGCCAGAGACGCCGCCACCAAGAATGGCCACCCGTGCCGGCGCAACGCCGGGGACGCCGCCGAGCAGCACGCCGCGACCGCCCTGTTCCTTCTCAAGATAATGCGCCCCGACCTGCACCGACATGCGACCGGCAACTTCGGACATCGGCTTCAACAGTGGCAGGGACCGGTCAGGCGCCGTTACCGTCTCATAAGCAATGCATGTCGCGCCCGATTGCATCAGGCCAAGCGCCTGCGGTTTGTCGGCTGCCAGATGGAGGTAAGTGAAGAGCACATGGCGCGATTCGAGCAGCGCGATCTCGCTCGCCTGGGGTTCCTTGACCTTCACGATCATGTCGGATGCCGCAAACACAGCCGGTGCATCGGCAACGATATGTGCGCCGGCCTCGACATAATCGGCATCTTCAAAATCGATGCCGAGCCCGGCGCCGGTCTGGACGACAACACTATGGCCAGCGCGGGTCAGTTCGGCGACCGAGGCCGGTGTCAGCCCTACACGATATTCGTGATTCTTGATTTCCTTGGGGACACCGACTCGCATTGATCCACTCCATATCTGGTTGTGGCCCGCGCTATAGCCATGTCTTTCGGGATTGTCCCGTTGCCGGGCGATCTGCCCCATGCTACGGCCCGCGCGATTGCGAAATGGGCTGTCCCGCAGGACCGAACAGGCGAATTGCCGCACCTTTATGATCGTTTTTTCATCCCCCCTTCAATGGCCATGCCGACCGTGACCGACGCCCCGATGGCGAATGGACCGATGGCCGCCAGCGAGGCCGCCGAGGACAACCACGGCGTTGCCCATCACGGCTATGGGAATAACGGGCCACTGAAGCTTGCCGTGAGCGCCATTGGCGTGGTGTTCGGCGATATCGGCACCAGTCCGCTTTACGCCTTTCGTGAGACCTTTGCCGGCCACCACAAGCTGACGCTCGACACGCTCCACATCATGGGTGTCGTCAGCCTGATGTTCTGGTCGATGATGATCGTGGTGACGGTGAAATATGTCAGCATCATCATGCGCGCTGACAATAAGGGCGAGGGCGGCAGCCTGGCGCTGCTCGCATTGGTATCAGGTCGCACCAAGAATGAGCGCTGGAGCCGTGGGATCATTCTGCTTGGCGTATTCGCCACGGCGCTATTTTACGGCGACAGTATGATCACGCCGGCGGTGTCGGTGCTGGGTGCGGTGGAAGGGCTGACGATTGCGGCCCCCGGGCTCGGCGCGCTGGTGCTCCCCTTTGCCGTCATGATCATCGTCGGGCTGTTTTCAATCCAGCGCAGCGGCACGGCCAAGGTCGGCCTGTTCTTCGGGCCGATCATGCTCGTCTATTTCCTCGTCATCGCCGTGCTTGGTGTGCTGAGCATCCTCCAGACGCCCAGCGTGCTGTGGGCGCTATGGCCGGGCTATGCGGTGGATTTCTTCGTGCAAGATCCGCTGCGGGCGTTTCTTGCGCTTGGGTCGGTCGTGCTGGCCGTCACCGGGGCCGAGGCGCTTTATGCCGATATGGGCCATTTCGGGCGCAAGCCGATTGCCGGATCGTGGCTGTTTTTCGTGCTGCCCGCGCTGATCCTCAATTATATGGGCCAGGCCGCCTTGCTGTCGCGTGACGGTGCTACAGCGCTTGAAAGCCCGTTTTACCTGCTCGCACCAGAGATATTGCGCTTGCCGCTCGTGATTCTTGCGACGATGGCCGCGATCATCGCCAGCCAGGCCGTTATTTCAGGCGCTTTCTCGGTGACGCAGCAGGCAATCCAGCTGGGTTTCGTGCCGCGACTGCGGATCGAGCACACCAGTGCCGACACTGCAGGGCAAATCTATATTCCCATCGTCAACTGGGCATTGCTCGTGATGGTGCTGGTGCTGGTTCTATCGTTCCGTACGTCCTCCAACCTCACCTCGGCCTATGGCATCGCAGTGACTGGGGCGATGACGATCGATACCTGTCTGCTCGCGGTCGTCCTCTTCCGCCTGTGGCATTGGAAGCCCTATCTGGCGGTACCGCTGCTGACGGTTCTGTTCATCGTCGATGGTGCCTATCTGGCCGCTAACCTGACCAAGGTGCCAGATGGCGGCTGGTTCCCGCTGCTGATTGGCCTGATCGTCTTCACACTGCTCACCACCTGGTCCAAGGGTCGGCAGCTGATGATCGCGCGAATGCGGGACTCGGCAATGCCGATGAAACTGTTCATTCAGTCAGCGGCGAATTCCACCACCCGGGTGCCTGGCACCGCAGTGTTCATGACATCGACCGCAGACGGCGTGCCGCATGCACTGCTGCATAATCTGAAGCACAACAAGGTGCTGCATGAGCGCATCATCTTGCTGACCGTGAAGATCATGGATCAACCGTATTTCCCCGATGAGGGCCGCTGCCAGCTGCAGAACCTGGAAAACGGGTTCCATCGGATGGTGCTGCAATATGGCTTCATGCAGGAGCCAGACGTGCCGGCGGCGCTCGCGCGGATCCACCAATGTGGCGCTGATTTCAAGATGATGGATACCAGCTTCTTCCTGTCGCGCCAGACCCTGCTACCGTCGGCACATCCCGGCATGATGCTGTGGCGAGAAAAGCTGTTCGCCTGGATGCTGCGCAACGCCGAGAGCGCGATGGAATTCTTCCGCTTGCCCACCAATCGCGTGGTCGAACTCGGGAGCCAGGTGGAAATTTGAGCGGAGAAACGCCCGTTCAGCCCGCGCCGATCATCGTTACCGCGCTGCTCGGCCAGGAAGATCATGGGTATTTCGACGGGCTGCGTCGTGCGCATTTCCCGCCCGAGCGCAACCATCTGGCGGCTCATATCACGATGTTTCACCACCTGATGCCCTCGCTCGAACGCGAGCTGCGGCAACGCCTGGTGGCCGAAACACGCGGGGTGGCAGCGCCAAGGGCCACGGTAACTGGTCTGATGTCGCTTGGCCGCGGCACCGCGTTTCGGGTCGAATCAGATGCGCTGCAAATGATCCGGGCGCGGCTGGCTGATGCATTTGCATCGATGCTCATTCCGCAGGACCGGGCCGCGTGGCGACCGCATATCACGGTGCAGAACAAAGTGGCGCCACTCGAGGCCAAGGCACTGATCAGCGCCTTGGAAGCCGATTTCGCGCCGCGCGCGCTGCGTATCGTCGGCCTCGGCAGCTGGCGGTATCGCGGTGGGCCATGGGAGCCGATTGGCCGCCACATGTTTGCCTGAGCCGATCGATCAAGCGAGTGGTTGACCGGCACGCCCCCCGCTCTTATAGCCCCGCGCTCACCGCATCGCGGTCCCTTTGGGGCGAAGTAGCTCAGCTGGTTAGAGCACGGGAATCATAATCCTGGGGTCGGGGGTTCAAGTCCCTCCTTCGCTACCATTACCCTGCCGAGTGCGCGCAGGCGCCAAGCACGGCTTTTCCAGCCCCCAGGAAATCTCGCGGCGCGTAACGATTGTGCGGGCGCATGCGAACACCATGTTGCAAGCCAGGCCCGATCTTCCCTACAGACCGGGTCAGCCTTTTCGATGAAAGACCCTTTCGATGCCCGCCACGCACCATACCCGCATGCTCATCATCGGCTCTGGCCCCGCTGGGCTTTCCGCCGCGATTTATGGGGCGCGGGCTGGCATGAAGCCCATTTTGGTGCAGGGTATTCAGCCCGGCGGTCAGCTGATGACGACAACGGATGTCGAGAATTACCCCGGCTTTCGCGACGTTATCCAGGGACCGTGGCTGATGGACGAGATGCAGGGCCAGGCCGAGCATGTCGGCACGCGGCTGATGTACGATACGATTGTCTCGGTTGATCTGTCGAAGCGCCCGTTCCGGCTGATCGGTGATGGCGGGGACGTGTACGAAGGCGACGTGCTGATCATCGCCACTGGCGCCCAGGCAAAATGGCTTGGGCTGGACAGCGAAGAACTGATGAAGGGCAAGGGCGTCAGCGCCTGCGCGACCTGTGACGGCTTTTTCTATCGCGGCAAGAAGGTGGCGGTGATCGGCGGCGGCAATACTGCAGTCGAAGAGGCGCTGTACCTGACCAATCACAGCGACGATGTGACGCTGATCCACCGACGCGATAGCTTGAAGGCCGAACGCATCCTGCAGGATCGCTTGTTCGCCAACCCCAAGATCACGGTATTATGGAACAAGGAAGTCCGCTCCTTTATCGGCGGCGGGCTACCCGAAGGGCTGGTCGGCATCGAATTGCTCGACCGCAAGACCGGCGATGTCTCGACGCTTGAAGTCGAGGGCGGGTTCGTCGCGATTGGGCATCATCCGGCAACGGAATTGTTCCGTGGCCATCTCGCGCTCGATACGGATGGCTATATCGAGGTCGAAAAGGGCGGTACCCGCACGAGCGTACACGGCGTGTTCGCGTGCGGCGACGTGATGGACAAGATCTACCGCCAGGCGGTGACGGCCGCAGGCACC
>JBBQHG010000194.1:0-5497 GCA_038323755.1 Sphingomonadales bacterium | reverse complement strand
TTCTTGCGCGCTACGGCAAGGGCACGCGGGGCAGCGGCTGGTATAGTTTCGGATCGAACGGGGTGCATTTCGTCGCCTTGGTCAACGTCGCCGATCTCAAGCCCGGCGGCATGGGGCATCTTGGCACCGAGCAGCTGCTGTGGCTGAAAAAGGATCTCGCGGGCGTGTCGTCGAGCACGCCGGTGGTGGTGTTCGCGCATATCCCGCTCTGGACGGTGTATGCCGATTGGGGCTGGGGGACCGACGACAGTGCGCAAGCGCTGATGATGCTCCGGCGCTTCGGGTCGGTCACGGTTCTCAACGGCCATATCCACCAGGTAATCCAGAAGATAGAGGGCACGATCAGCTTCCACTCGGCGCGATCGACCGCCTATCCGCAGCCGGCTCCAGGCGCTGCACCCTCCCCCGGCCCGCTCAAGGTGCCCAGCGAGCAGCTCCATGCGCTGCTCGGCATCCGCACCGCCAGGATATTGCCCGGCCGCGAGCCGATTGCGCTGATCGACACCGATCTCGCCTGATCTTCCCTCCATATAGGTCAACATCACATGATTAACTTTGCCCTTCATCGCGCGCTGCCACTGCTCCCCGTTCTTGCGATTTTCGGCGTCTTCGCCGGGCCGATCTGGGCGACCCAGCCAGCCCCGCCCGCTAAAGCGCCGACCCAGAGCGTCCAGATCAGAAATTTCGCCTTCGTGCCCGCCATGCTGACGGTGGCCCCGGGTACAACCGTTATCTGGACCAATGCCGATGAAGACCCGCACAGCGTGGTATCGACCACCAAATCCTTCCGATCCGGCGCGCTCGATACCGATGGAAAATTTTCCTTCACCTTCACGCATCCCGGTGTTTATGCCTATTTCTGCTCACTGCATCCGCACATGACGGCAAAGATTGTCGTCCGGTCCAAGTGACGATGCCGAAGGAGAAGGCGGGCGGATGATCTGGCGCCATCGGCGGGGCACAAATGCCGGATCGCCACCCCTCGACGAATTCTCGACGGCGATGCTGCCACACCTTGATGCGGCCTATACATTGGCGCGCTATCTGGCGCGCGATGCCGGGGTTGCCGACGATATCGTCCAGGAGAGTTTCCTGCGCGCGAAACGCAATTTCGGCGCCTATCGCGGCGGCGCGGACAAGGCGTGGCTGATGGCGATCGTTCGCAACTGCTTCTTCGACTGGGTCAGGGTGCGGCAGCGCGCCGGGCACGACGATCCCGATCCTTCAGATGTCGTGGCGATCGACGATCCGGAGACGATTCTGGCCCGCAACGGCACCATTGCCACTGTCCGGGCAGCGATCGAAGCGCTGCCGCCGCTGTTCTGCGAAGCGATCATTCTCCGGGAGATTGAAGGCATGAGCTATCAGGAAATCGCCCTGGCCACCGACTCCCCAATCGGGACGGTGATGTCCCGCCTGTCACGCGCGCGCCAGGCGCTCGCCATCATTTTGAAGGCGTCGCCGCAGGCCGCAAGCGCGGTGACACAATGACCGGCTGCACCGACAAGGCGCTGCTGCTCGGCGCGCTGCTGGACCATGAACTTGACACCGCCAGTGTCATCGAGATCGAAGCCCATCTCGCTGGCTGCTCCGCCTGCGCCGCCGCCTATGCCGATCTGCGCGCGACCCGGGCGCTGCTCCGCGATACCGGGCTTCGACTGAGCGCCCCGGCAGCGGTTCGCGCGCGGATCAGCGCTGTGGTCGATGCGCCTCGGACGCGCGTCATTTCGCCGGTTGCTTGGATGGGGACCGGGGCGGCCGGCATGCTGGCAGCGTGCCTCGCGCTGTTTGCGCTGGTGTCGCCAATGTCGACGAGCCTCGTGCAGGACGAGATCATCGCCAGCCATGTCCGATCGCTGATGCCGGGGCGGCTGATCGATATCGCGACGTCCGACCGGCATGTCGTAAAACCCTGGTTCAATGGCAGGGTCGATTTCGCGCCACCGGTCGTCGACCTGAACGCGCAAGGGTTTCCGCTCGTTGGCGGTCGGATCGATTATATCGGGGGGCGCCCTGTCGCAGCGCTCGCCTATCGTCATGGGCGGCATATCATCAACCTGTTCGTCCGGCCGGCGATCGGGGCCAGCCTGTGGCCTGATCTCGAAAGCCGCCATATTGGCTATACATTGATCCGCTGGCGGCAGGGCGATCTGGAATTCTGGGCGATTTCCGACATCGCGCCGGTCGATATTGCCCGGTTCCATAGGATATTTTCGGCGGCGACTGCCTAATCGCCGCGGGCATCGCTTGCTGTCTGGTGCGGGTCGGCTAGGGCGGGCGCATGTCGCTTCTCCGCCGTTTCATCCCCGATCGATTCATCCTGCTGCTGGTGGCGACGCTGATCGCTGCAACGCTCTTGCCCGCGACCGGGACCGCGCTGACAGCGATTGGCTGGCTATCGAACGCTGCGATCTTTCTGCTGTTTTTCCTTCACGGTGCTCGGCTGAGCCCGCAGGCGGTGGTGGACGGGGCAAAGCGCTGGCGCCTGCAAACCGCGATTCTGGCCTTTGGTTACCTAGGCTTTCCGGTCGTCATGCTCGGCACCACTCATCTGCTAGCGGGGCGCTTCTCGCCAGAATTGCTGATGGGGCTGGTGTTTCTGGGGGTGCTGCCAACGACGGTGCAATCCTCGATCGCCTATGCGTCGATCGCGCGCGGCAATGTGGCAGCATCGGTGATAGCAGCCGCTGCCTCAAATCTGATCGGGGTGGTGCTGACGCCGCTGTTGTTTGCGATCATTGCGAGCACTGCCTTTGGCCAGACCTCGCTGTCAGGCATCGGCAAGGTGGCGCTATTGCTGCTGCTCCCCTTTGCGCTCGGTCAGTTGCTGCGCGTACGGGTTCTGCCGACGGTGCAGCGCCACGCAAAGATTGCAGGGATGATGGACAAGCTGACGATCGTGCTCGCCGTGTATGTCGCCTTTTCCGATGCCGCGACACAAGGGTTATGGAGCCGAGTAAGCGCGGCTGAGCTGCTGGAGTTGGCCGCCGTCGTGTTTGCCTTGCTGATTGCCGCTTTTGCAGGCGCGTGGTCAGTGGGTAGCGCGATGAAGCTGAATCCCGCCGATCGCGCGACGATGCTGTTTTCGGGGGCCCATAAGAGTCTGGCGACGGGTGCGCCGATGGCCAGGATTCTTTTCCCACCGGCGCTCGCGGGGGCAGTCATCCTGCCGTTAATGCTCTATCATCAAATGCAACTCATGCTGAGCGCGGTCATAGCGGCGCGGCTTGCGCGGGACGAATAGCGTATTACATAGATGCTACACTTTAACGGATCGGCGATCGGCGATATTGATGCTGGGGCCAAGCGTTGCTGGAGGAATGAATGGCGACCCAAACCGAAACCGCGACCCCTGATCTGGTGCTGACGCCGCCCGATCCTGTACCCGTCGTCGCGCCCGAAAGAGCGGTTGGCCTCGTGCCGGTCGATGACGAGAAGCGGAGCCAGTTGCAGGCCAAGGTCGACAGTTTCGTCGACGATCTTGTCGCGCAGGACGTCAACTCGCCCGAATTCGGCAAGCGAGTCGATGCGATCAGCGCGATGGGGCAGAAGGAAATCCGAGATGCGGCCGGCCAGTCCAACCGTTTCCTCGACAGGCCTGTCAAGGCGATGGACCAGGAATCTGGGGTCGGCGCCGATCTTGCCGCGTTAAGGCGCACGATCGAGGACCTCGATCCCGGCAAGAAGGGCAGCCTGCTCGCACCGAAGAAGATTTTCGGGATCATCCCGTTCGGCAGCAAGATGCGCGATTATTTCGACGGCTATAAATCGTCGCAAGGGCACATTTCGTCGATTCTGAAGTCGCTCGGCTCGGGGAAGGACGAGCTGCTGATGGACAATGCGGCGATCGACGTCGAGCGTGCCAATTTGTGGACATCGATGGGCCGGCTGGAGCAGATGATCGTCCTTGCCAAGACGATGGACGAGCGGCTCGAGGACAAGGCGAATGAGCTCGATCACACCGATCCCGCCAAGGCCAAGGCGATCCGGGAGACCGCGCTCTTCTATGTCCGCCAGCGCACGCAGGATCTGCTGACCCAGATGGCAGTGACGGTGCAGGGCTATCTCGCGCTCGATCTGGTCAAGAAGAACAATGTCGAGCTGGTGAAGGGGGTGGATCGCGCGAGCACCACCACCGTTGCTGCGCTGCGCACCGCCGTCACCGTCGCACAGGCGCTGACGAACCAGAAATTGGTGCTCGAACAGATCACGTCGCTCAACACGACGACGGCGAATATCATCGATTCGACCGGCAAATTGTTGAAGAGTCAGACCGCCCAGATTCACGAGCAGGCGGCAGCCTCGACGATTCCGCTCGAAACACTGCAACGCGCCTTCCAGAATATCTATGACACGATGGATGCGATCGATGCCTTCAAGCTCAAGGCGCTCGACAGTATGAAGACCACGGTCAATTCGCTGGGTGTCGAGGTCGAGAAGTCCAAGGGCTATATCGCCCGCGCCGAGGGCCAGGCCCAGGCATCGCTGAGCGGGCCATCGACAGATGCCTTCAAGCTGGAGTCGGTTTGATATGACCGATATCGACCGGCAAATCGCGCGGTCCGCTGACCTGATCAACCGGGTCGATGCCCGAGCACGCCGCAGCGAACGCAGAAATCACCGATCCAATGATCTGGGCGGGCGCATCGCGCGCATCGCCATTGCCGACGGCGCGATCATCCTCGCCGCCATCATTTTCGCCTTGGCCGTTACCCCGATTGGCCTGCTGGGTGCAGTTGCGGTGATGGGGTTATTGATGGCGACGACGATCGCTCTTGCGATTTTTCCGGCGACGCCGCTGCCAACGCCAGAGAAGCTGCGAGAGGTGCCGCTAAAGGCCCTCCCCGCGCAGACCGAGCGCTGGCTCGACACACAGCGCCCAGCGCTTCCTGCACCCGCCATTACGTTGATCGATCAGATCGGCCTTCGATTGGACACGCTGAGCCCACAACTGGCGACGCTGGGTGAAGATGAGCCTGCCGCCGCCGAAGTGCGCAAGCTGGTTGGCGAGCAATTGCCCGAGTTCATCAAGGGCTATACTCGCGTACCCACAGAACTGCGTCGAGTGGAACGCAACGGCAAGACGCCTGATGCGCAGTTGCTTGACGGGTTGAAGCTGATCGAGAGCGAGATCGGGGATATCACGACACAACTCGCGGAAGGCGACCTCGACCAGCTTGCCACACGCGGCCGCTATCTCGAGATCAAATATCGTGGCGACGAGACGTCGGCATGACCGCACAGCCGATGAAGATCGATTTCGTCTCCGATATCGTCTGCCCGTGGTGCATCATCGGGCTGCGGGCTCTGGAGCAGGCGATCGAGGCGGCCAGCGACGTGGTCGCGCCGTCCATCACTTTTCATCCCTTTGAGCTCAACCCCGCCATGCCGGCCGAAGGGCAGAATATCGTCGAGCATGTCGCCGAGAAATATGGCGCGACGCCCGAGCAATCGGCCAGCAACCGCGCCGGCATTCGAGCGCGCGCGGCCGAGCTGG
>JBBQHG010000193.1:0-5507 GCA_038323755.1 Sphingomonadales bacterium | reverse complement strand
CGCGCGCTGACTTTTTTTGCCCCTCTCCCATGGGTAGTGGGTGCCGAGCGACGCGCGGCGGGTGAGGGCGGTGGCCCGCTCGCCCTCACCCTCCCATCGCTGGCGCGATGGGCCCCTCCCTCTCCCGGTGGGAGAGGGGATTTGGAGCATTTATGGTTTCCCACTCCGGCCTTCTTACCGTCATGGAACGCGCCGCGCGCAAGGCGGCACCCCGGCTGCGGCGTGACTTCAACGAGGTTCAGCAGCTCCAGGTCAGCCGTAAGGGCCCAGCCGATTTCGTCTCGATGGCCGACAAGCGCGCCGAACAGACGATCTATGAAGAACTGAGCCACGCCCGCCCCGACTGGGCGTTCATCATGGAGGAGCGCGGCGAAATCGCTGGCGATCCCAACAAGCCGCGCTGGGTGGTGGACCCGCTCGATGGCACCACCAATTTCCTCCACGGCATCCCGCATTTCGCGATCTCGATCGCGGTCGAGGAACCGCGCCCCGATGGCCGCTTTGAGCCGGTGTCGGCGCTGGTCTATCAGCCGCTGACCGACGAGAGCTTCTGGGCAGAGCGCGGGCGCGGCGCATGGTTGACCGACCAACGGCTACGCGTGTCGGCGCGCAACGACCTGTCGGAATCGCTGATCGCGACGGGCATTCCTTTCCTCGGCCACGGCGATTTCGCACAATGGACCCGCATCTTCGGCGCGGTTGCGCCGGGCGTGGCGGGCATCCGGCGGCTGGGCTCGGCGGCGCTGGACCTGGCCTGGGTCGCGGCGGGGCGCTTCGACGGCTATTGGGAATCAAGCCTCAGCCGCTGGGACGTCGCGGCGGGCATTTTGCTCGTCAAGGAAGCGGGCGGCTACGTCACCGACTTCCGCGGCGGCGACAAGATGATGGAGCGCAACGAGTTCCTGGCGGCGAACGATGCGCTGCATAACAAGCTGCACAAGCTGGTGGCGGGGGCTTTGCGGTAAAGTCTGTTTAACCGACTGGGTTGTAAAGTCTTTGATTAGTGGAAAGCTGTGCTCGTCATTAACGTTCGCCCTGCTTCCCCCGTCATTTGCTAAGCCAAGCAAGTTTCGCCCTTGCGTCGGCCTCCGCTGCTTCGGCCGATTCATAGAGACCGGAAAAGTACTCAATCGTCCAATGAGGTGGGTTATGGAAATCCTCCTCGTTCCGATATCGGTCATCGAAGGTGACATATCGATAAAGGCCACCCGTGCCCCGCTCGATGTCGAGGCGATGCTTACCGTCTGGGCTAGTTGCAGTCTTGACCATCTCCATATGCCTATCCTCGCAGCAACTGATGGTAATTGTCTAGTTCCAACCCAGGTATCGCCGAAAGTCCGCGAATGAGGTTGATTGTTGTCATCAATACCAACCGTCACCCCGGACTTGTTCCGGGGTCCACTTCTCCGCAAGGATCGTCGTTGGTTGGGGCGCGGTGGACCCCGGAACGAGTCCGGGGTGACGAGTGAAGTGGGTGAGGCAAGCCACACAAGCCGCGCAACTTTCCTACATCGCCACCGAATGCTATGCTCGCGTCTGCTCTTTGAAACCGTCAATTTTTTGCGATTTTGCACGGCCGGAATGCGCGGTTGCAACAAGGTGATCGCAACCCGCAACTTCCGCAACTTTACCTTGGCTGGCGGGGTGCCGAGAGCGACGGCGAGCATTGATTCGAGCCCTCATCAACCAACCCCCGTTCGCCCTGAGCGAAGTCGAAAGGCAAGCGCGGCGCATGGGCTTCGACTTCGCTCAGCCCGAACGGGTGGGGCTAAATATAGCTGAGAAACACCACAGCCATCTTCACATCACATTCCCTAATCCGTTCACCCTGAGCGAAGTCGAAGGGCAAGCGCGGCGCATGGGCTTCGACTTCCCCCGGACTTGATCCGGGGCCGAACGGGTGGGGTGATACAGGCCTATTCGAACCCGATCGAACGGGGAAGGCGGTACTCTACCCCATCATCTCCACCGCCACCGCCGTCGCCTCACCGCCGCCAATACACAGGCTCGCCATCCCGCGCTTGCCGCCCGTCGTTTGCAGCGCCGACAGCAACGTCGCCATGATCCGCGCGCCGCTGGCACCAATTGGGTGGCCGAGCGCGCAGGCGCCGCCGTGGATGTTCACCACGTCGTGGCTCAGCCCCAGATCGCGCATCGCGATCATCGCGACGACGGCGAAGGCTTCGTTGACCTCGAACAGGTCGATATCGCTCGCCGACCAGCCCGCTTTCTCCATCGCCATGCGCATCGCAAAGACCGGCGCGGTGGTGAACAGCGCCGGTGCGTGCGCGTGCCCCGCCGTCGCCACGATCCGCGCGATTGGCGTCAGGCCCAGCTTTTCCGCCACCGACGCGCGCGTCATCACCAGCGCCGCCGCGCCGTCGGATATCGAGGATGCGTTCGCGGCGGTGATCGTGCCGTCCTTTGAAAAGGCGGGCTTCAGCGTCGGGATCTTGCCCGGATCGCCCTTCAGCGGCTGTTCGTCCTTGTCGACCGTCACCACGCCCTTGCGCCCGGCGATCTCGACCGGCGTGATCTCGCGGTCGAACGCGCCACCGTCCTGCGCATGCTTCGCCCGGGTCAGCGAGGCGATGGCATAGTCATCCTGCTGCTCGCGCGTAAACTGATACGCAGCCGCCGTATCCTCGGCGAAATTGCCCATCAGCTTGCCAGGTTCATAGGCATCCTCGAGCCCGTCGAGATACATGTGATCCTTGAGCACATCATGCCCGATCCGCGCGCCGCTCCGGTGCTTCATCGACAGATAGGGCGCATTGGTCATGCTCTCCATGCCCCCCGCGATCAGCAGATCGACCGAACCCGCCGCGAGTGCATCTGCCGCCATAATTGCCGCCTGCATCCCGCTGCCGCACATCTTGTTGACCGTCGTCGCCTCGATATGATCGGGTAGCCCAGCCTTAAGCGCGGCCTGGCGGGCAGGGGCCTGGCCGAGGCCCGCGGGCAGCACGCAGCCCATGTAAATCCGCTCGATCGCCTCGCCCGACAGCCCCGCGCGTTCGACGGCGCTACCGACCGCTGCGGCACCGAGCTCGGTGGCCGATGCGCCCGACAGCGCGCCCTGAAAGCTCCCCATCGGGGTACGAGCATAGGAAACGATGACAACAGGATCAGTGGCCATGGGTGAATGCTCCGGCAGAATGATGCGTTGGCCGCGATCTAGGCCCGTGGCGGCGCGATTACAAATCGCCTATCGCACGCGCGTGGATCACATCGCTCTCTTGCTGTCGGTATTGCCCGTTTGGGTCCGGGCGTTGTCATTGGGGCTGCTCGGCGTGATATTTGGCAGCTTCATCGCCGCCCTCGTCATCCGCTGGCCGCAGGAGCGGTCTGTCGCGGCAGGGCGGTCGTGCTGTGATGCCTGCGATGCCGTGTTGGGACCCGCCGATCTCGTGCCCCTTCTCAGCGCGCTCCGAACGCGCGGCCGGTGTCGCCACTGTGCCGCGCCAATCGATCCCCTGCACTGGCGGCTCGAACTGGCAGCGCTGTTGATCGGCCTCTCGGCAGGGTCGCTTGGGGGCGGCCTGGCAGGCATTGCTGTTGCGATTTTCGGCTGGCTGTTGCTCGCGCTTGCCGCGCTCGACATCACTGATTTCTGGCTGCCCGACCGGTTGACGTTGGCGCTTGCGCTGACCGGGATTGCCAGCGGCTTGCTGGGAGTGGACCCGCCGCTCGCCGACCGACTGATTGGCGGAGCGGCGGGCTTCGCTTCGCTCTGGGCGGTGGGGGCGGGGTATAAGGCCTATCGCGGACACGAAGGGCTGGGCGGCGGCGATCCGAAATTGCTGGGTGCAATCGGCCTTTGGATTGGTTGGCGGCTACTGCCGGTCGTCGTCGTGCTGGCGGCGATGGCGGGGTTTGGCGTGGTGCTGTTCTGGATGTTGACCGGGCGCGGCGCCCGGCGCGATGACCGTCTGCCGTTCGGCGCGCTGCTAGCAATCGCGGCTTACCCGGCGGCGATCGCCATGCTAATAATCGGCATATGATCATCGCTTTCTTCGCCTTGCTTGCCGCTGTCACGCCGGTGCAGAGCAACGCTGCCGATAACCCGACCAGTCCCCCCGCCATATCCGTTGACGAATTGCCGATCGGCGCGATCCCAACGCAGACTCTGCCAACCGGGACGTGCGCCGCCTTTTTGTGGACGCAAACGCCCAGTCACGCGCTGATTGCGATGCTCGTTGCTAATCCGGCCCAAGTACGCTTCGCGCCTGGAGGGGCGATCACCGATCTGGTCCGCGTGGGGCAGGCGGGCGAGGCTCAGTTTGGCTTTGGCGCCACCACCGAATATGCCGGCGGGGATTTCCGGGTAACGGTTGATATGAACATTGTGAAGCGCAGTGACCTGACCGATGGTGCTGCCATTCCCAGCGCATCCTTCCGGCTTGACCGCGCCGGAAAAGATACAATCGTCATCCCAACCGCCGGCATTATCGGCTGCAGCTGAGCTCAGCCCAGCTCTTCGCAGCGCCGTTCGAGCCAGCGCCGCTCCGCATCGCCCGGGTCGAGAGCCAGCGCTGCGTTATAGGCCTCTCGCGCCAATTCATGCAGACCCAGGCGTGAAAGCAACCCGGCGCGGACAGCGTGATAGGGCAGGAAGCTCGCCAGCCCCGGCAGGTCGAGCGCATCTACCTCCTCAAGCGCCGCTCGCTGTCCCACGACTTCGGCAAGCGCCACGGCGCGATTGAGCCGGGTGATCGCATCGTCACGCACGGTCAGCAGCGCGTCATAGATGGTCAGGATGTTGTGCCAGGGCGGCGGATCCGAAATGGAAGCGCGCGCGCACCATTCGGCATGAAGCAAGGCTGCCACCACACGGGGGCGGCGCGGGCCAAGCCGCGCCGCAGCGGCGAAATAAGCACGCCCTTCAGCAATCAGCACCGCGTCCCAAAGCGCAGGGTCTTGTTCTGACAATGGTACCATCACGCCGCCCGCGCTCGTCCGTGCCGGTCGACGTGCCTCGGCAAAGCGAACGGTTGCTGCCAGCGCCAGCACTTCGGCCTCATTCGGCAGCATTGATGCCAGTGTGGCGGTAATGCCGAGCATGTCGCGCGCATAATCGGCATGCCGCCCGCTGCCCGCCCCGTCGGCATGGGCGTGGGCATAAGCGACTTCAATCGTGCTCAAGACTGCGTCCAGCCTGTCCGGCCAGACCGCAGGGCCAGGAATCGCAAAGGGAATACCGGCATCGGCGATCTTGCGCTTGGCCCGTACCAGGCGTTGCGCCAGCGTTGGCTCGGCGATCAAAAAGGCGCGCGCGATCTCCTCGGTGGTAAGACCGCAGACTAGGCGAAGTGTCAGTGCGGCCCGCGCATCGGGATGAATTGCCGGATGGCAGCAGACAAAGATCAGCTGCAGCCGGTCGTCGGGGATCAGGCGCGTATCGGCCATCATCATTTCCTCGGCTGTGGGCACGGGTTCCGGCTCTGGCAGTTGCACGGCGGCGCGCGTGTTTGCGCGGCGCAGCTGGTCGAGCGCCACTCGCTCGG
>JBBQHG010000192.1:0-5565 GCA_038323755.1 Sphingomonadales bacterium | reverse complement strand
CATCGAGATCAGCCGAAAGGACTATCTCGGGCTGTTGGCTGCCGCCGTCGACGGCTCGGTTGCCGGTGCACTGGGAGACGCAGCCGCGCCTTCCGGCGCCTCGGCCGACGTTGCGGGGGCTGACTTCTTTGCGCTCGACCGGCTCGTATCAGCCGCGGAAGACACTGCTTCTCCACCACCCGGAAAGGTCATCGCGCAGCTTTTGGTCCAGACGTCATAAATCTGGTGCTGCACCACATTCAGCCCCGGGCGTTCCTTATACAGCCAGCCGGAAAAAACGCGTTTCCAGCGATGGTCGGGCTGCTCGACATCCACCTGAACGAACGACCCTGTAAATT
This sequence comes from Sphingomonadales bacterium, assembly GCA_038323755.1. Taxonomy (GTDB): domain Bacteria; phylum Pseudomonadota; class Alphaproteobacteria; order Sphingomonadales; family Sphingomonadaceae; genus Sphingomonas. The sequence goes on along the minus strand of JBBQHG010000192.1, from coordinate 5,227 downwards.
CTTCCTGCTCCCAGGGCGCTGTATGCTCACATGCCCGCAATCGAACGACGACATCGCCGACGCGAACCGCCTGCCCCGGCTTGAGCTTCAGGTCTCGGGCGACACCGTTGCGCTTGTTCAGCAGCCCCAGCACGGCCACTCGCTGAGCCATGGGCGTCACGCCGCGTGTCAATTGGCCATCGGGGCTGACATCAACGGTGGCGACGCTTGAGTCCGCCTGCACCTGATCGAGCACGGTAGAGCCCGTCGATTTGATCGCAGCATCGTCGGTGGGACCGCCGCTAAACCAACGATAGCCGCCCCAGATGCCAAGGCCGATCACGATCGCCGCGGCCCCGGCCAGCAGCCATTTCCTCATTCGCCCGGCGTCCACGCTTCATAATCGCCAGTCGCAGCGGCGCGGACGCCACCTTTTTCAAGCGCCCCTGCCGGGCGATAGGCAAGCGCTGTGCCGGTGAGATTGGGGACGGCCGGCTTTTGCCAGCGGCGGGGTGCCGGCAATGATTGATCGGGCACCCCCTCAACCTGATGATGCAACCAGCCGAACCATTCTGGCGGCACGCGGCTCGCATCATTGGCACCGGCATAGATCACCCACCGGCGTTCAATGCCGTTCATGTCGACACCCCCGGCATAATAAACATTACCCAGCGAATCGACGCCGACCCGCTGCTTGCCGCGCAATGCCCGGTTGGTGCCAATGGTGGCGCCGTTCCACCAGGTGAAGATCGATGCAAGAAGGCCCATGTCCGCCGCTTAGCGGCTGGCTGCGCTGTCAGCAACTGCCAGATGGCACCGCGCCACAGCATGGGCAGATTATCCGGCAATCACCGGCCTATCCTCAGCGCGGCGCCCGCCCCTGCCAGCGGACGATATCGTCTTCGGCGATGCCCAGTTCCGCTGTACGCCCGCCGCGTAGTTCGAGCACGGCGGCAACCGGCTCGCCTGAGGGAATCGGCGCCTCTGAAAAGGGTGTCGTGTTTTCGGCGATATGGGCAATGCTGCCATCGGAGCGGATGAAAATGATATCGAGCGGACTTGGCGTGTTCTTCATCCAGAAGCGCGCTTCACGCGGCGGGCCGCTGGGCGGATAGGGAGCGAACAACATGCCGCCGTCGTGGGCGATGTCCGTTCGATACATCAGGCCGCGCTCCTGCGCACCTTCTGTGCTGGCGAGTTCCACCACGAATTGATGCTGCCCGTTTGCGCTCTTTATATCGAGCGGAATGGTAACGGTCGGCTGTTCGCTCGACGCCGAACCCGCAGGATTATTTGCGGTGCATCCGGCGACCATCGAGATGACCGCCAGCGCGGCGGCGGCGCGCGAAATAGTCGTGATCGTCATCCGTGTTCAGGCTTCCAGCTCGACCGCCACCGCAAGCGGCCCTTTGCGCCCCTCGACAATGCGGGCGCGGAGCGGCTGATCAGGCTCCACTTCGCCGATATTGGCGCGGCGCAAGGTTTCCATGTGCACGAAGATATCGGCCAGATCGGCATCGCGCACCAGAAATCCATAGCCCTTCAACCGATTGAACCATTTAACGCTGACAGGTTCGAATTCGCCCGCCTGCTCGATCAGATCGGCCGGATCGATCCGATCGACATTGCCGCGAGCGCGCTGCGGGGGTTCGACAGCATTGGACAGATCGATCGAGAGGATCTCGCGCGCCTGGAATCCCCGATCGCGCTTCACTGCGATGCAATCGATCCTCGCGCCCTCAGGCAAACTGCGCCGACCATGTGCCTGCAGGACCGAAAAATGGATCAGGATATCGCCAACGGCGGCATCGTCGGCGACAAGGAAGCCGAAGCCTCGGGTCACATCGAACCATTTGAGCGTGCCTGTGAATTGACCTTCAGTCTGGTCATCTAGCCGGACGTCCAAAGCGCCCGCTTCGCCAGGCTGGCAATCAAAAATTGCCGCCGCGCCATCAATCGTCTGCGGCTCCGAACGCATTCTAACAAGCCCCCCTTGCTATTAGTTAGCATAGCGCTGCGATTTGGCAAAAAAATTTGCACATTCAGTGCCCATTCAGCAGCTCGACATCGTCGCCGGGCGCCATGCCCACAATTTTTCGGGCAAGCGCGAAATCATGGCCGCCACGGATCATGGCTGCGATGTGCTTTTCGCGGGTGGGGCGGTCCGGGATTTCTGCTCCATAAGGGCCGATCCGGCGGCGTTGAGCAAAGGTGAGTGCGGCTTGCAGGGCGCGGTCGGCGATGTCGGGCGCAAGCTTTGCCGTATCATCGGCATCGATCCCCGCTTGATGAAACGCCGCCGCTACCCGCCGCGCGCCCAGCCCGCGCCGCGCCATTGCCCTGGCACGGGCCTCGCCGAATGCAAGGTCGTCGATATACCCGGCCTCAGCAAATCGCTCTGCGATTTCCGCGGTATCGGGCGGCTCTCCTGCGAACCCGCGCGCGCGGATCTTGCCGTCGAGATAGGTCGCCAACTTGGCCCTGGTCGTCGCAAAACGCTCGACATAGCGTAGTGCCAACCGTTCCAAAGTGGGCGGGTCCAGCGGTGGTGGCAATCGTTTGGCGACACGCATGCCATCATTGTGCCACAGTCGGACCGGATTTTGAACGCTTGCCGGGGGCAGTGCGGCGGGCTTCTCTCAAGCGACGGCGCGCATCGGCGCGATCACAGGGCAGACAGACATGGGTATCGACACGGGACAGATTGAAAAGGCGCCGGCGGGTGAAGCCGCTGCTGCGCTTGTTCCAACGGCGACCCAAGATGCGCTGCCGCGACGCTTTGCCGATTTCGACACGCTGGGCGAAGCGCTCGACTATGCGGCGGCCGGCACACGCGGCCTGAATTTTCACGATCCCCGTGGCACACTTGCCCGCCCCTATCCATTTGCCGAAATGCGCACCGATGCCATCGACATGGCGTTGCGGCTGATTGGCAGTGGCGTCAGGCCGCGCGACCGGATCGCAATTGTTGCTGAGACCGGCGCAGAGTTTGCGGCCTTGTTCTTTGGCGTCGTCTATGCCGGGGCCTGGCCCGTCCCCCTGCCCCTGCCGACCTCATTTGGTGGCCGCGATTCCTACATTGATCAGATTCGCGTCCAGCTCGCGAGCTGCGATCCCACGATGCTGATCTATCCGCCCGACCTCGCCGAGATGGCATCCGAAGCGGCTCGCCTGGCTGGCGTCGCCGGGTTCGATTGGTTGGAACTGGCCCAGCGGCCCGCGGTTTCCGCGCCGCTGCCGCAGGCCAAAGGCAGTGACATTGCCTATCTGCAATATTCCAGCGGATCGACCCGTTTCCCGCATGGGGTTGCCGTCACCCACCACGCCCTGCTGAACAACCTTGCCGCGCACAGCCACGGCATGGCACTTGTCGATACCGATCGCTGCATATCGTGGCTGCCATGGTATCACGACATGGGTCTGGTCGGCTGCTTCCTGTCCCCGGTCGCGAACCAGCTGTCCGTCGATTATCTGAAGACCGAAGATTTCGCTCGGCGCCCGCTCGCCTGGCTTGATCTGATCACGCGCAATCAGGGCACGTCGGTCAGCTATTCACCCACATTCGGTTACGATATCTGCTCGCGCCGCATGTCGAGCCAGACCAAGGCCTCCGACCGGTTTGATCTGTCGCGCTGGCGAATTGCCGGCAACGGAGCGGACATGATTCGGCCAGACGTGATGCAAGGTTTTGTCGACGCCTTCGAGGGCGCCGGTTTCAAGGCGAGCGCTTTCCTGCCCAGCTATGGTCTTGCCGAGGCGACCTTGGCGGTGTCGATCATGCCGCCGGGCGAGGGGATCCGTGTTGAACTGGTTGAGGAAACCCAGCTTTCAGGCGTCGCAGCCGGGCAGGACCGGCCGCAGCGCTACCGCGCGATCGTCAATTGCGGCAAGCCGGTACGCGACATGGCCGTGGCCGTTCGCGAGGAGGACGGCACGCCGCTGCCGGAGCGAGCGATCGGCAAGATCTGGTGCAAGGGACCGTCGATCATGGACGGCTATTTCCGCGATCCCGAATCTACCGCTGCCTGCCTTGTCGACGGCTGGCTCGATACCGGCGACATGGGGTATATGTCTGACGGCTATGTCTATGTTGTTGGCCGCGCCAAGGACATGATCATCGTCAACGGCAAGAACCACTGGCCGCAAGACATCGAATGGGCAGTCGAGCAGCTGCCGGGCTTCAAGGCCGGTGACATCGCCGCCTTTGCCATCACCACCCCCGGTGGTGAGGAAACGCCGGCCGTCCTTGTCCAATGCCGCAGCTCGGATGAGCGCGAGCGCCTTCGCCTGCGTGAGGAAATCCGGGAAAAAGTCCGCTCGGTAACGGGCATGAACTGCGTGATCGAGCTCATCCCACCGCGGACCCTGCCCCGAACCAGTTCAGGCAAGCTCAGCCGGGCCAAGGCACGCAAGCTGTATCTGGAAGGCGAGATCAAGCCCTACGCAATCGCTGCCTGATCGAGACACGCAGGCGCAAAATAATCTGTCGGCTCGAGCGCCTGCCCTAACCATCCGCTAACCAGCCGCGGCTATTCTAGCGGTGTGAGCACCAAAACCGCCTCTCAATTTGCGCAGCCAAAGATCGACGCTTGGGCGCTTCTCGGGTTGTACGATCCGGCCGATTCCACCGATTGGGGTCCGATTCGTGCAGCCCAGCTGCACGCAGGGCGCCAGCTGGCGCTGTTCATGCTGGCAACCAACGTCATCGGGGCCGCGCTCATGGTGATGCTGTCTGCCCATCTGGCGCCAACCTGGGCACGAATCAGCTGGGGCGCAATCATCGCTGCCGTCAGCGCCACCATCGCCTTCCGTCGCCTTTCCTCTCATTATCGCGACGCGACCAGTGCCCCGATCTCGGCGGTGCGCGATACCATGCTTGAAGGTGTGGCGCTTGCGGCCGTCTGGTCGATCCCGCCGCTCGCGCTCAGCGCGCGTGCGGATATGAGCGAAGCCTTTGCCATGTGGGTCGTCATTTCGGTGCTGATGACCGCATCGTCGCTGGCGATGGCGGCCTTACCGCTGGCGACAATCGGCTTTCTCGGTGTGCTTGGCCTTGCGCTGGCCGCGATGCTGCTGCTGGTCAACGGCCCGCTTTTTGCGGCGACCAGTCTATTGTTCACAACCCTGCTGGTGATCGGCTGTTTCGGCCGAGCCAAATCCCTGGTCATCATCCGGGCTGGCGAAATAGCCTTGGCCGAACGCGACGAGACCGTCAGCCTGCTGCTGAATGACGATGAGGACAAGAGTG
>JBBQHG010000191.1:0-5571 GCA_038323755.1 Sphingomonadales bacterium | reverse complement strand
CAAATCAAGAAAAAGCCATCGAAGCGGGCGTGGCGGGAAGACGTGACCATTGTCTGTAGGAGGGGAGAGGGCGGTCAAAGTTGTCGAAGTTGTCGAAGTTGCGGGACATCGCGCATATTCTGCAGCCCGGGAGCCGCCGACGGATGAATCGACGCGGCAGAATCGGATGCCTGACAGAACATAAAAAGAACATAGCAAATTTGGCGCGTGTGGGAAAGGGCCTTGGTGATGGATCGCCTGCCCCGGTCGCCCACCTGTTTTCGCTTGCGTAACATCGTCCCCAGTGTACTATATCTACAATACACAAAGTTGGGGGATTTCTATGCCTGGCCGTCATATCCTGCTCGCCTGCGCCGCTACTCTTGGCCTCATCGCAACCGCTGCCGGGGCGCAGACCCCGAAAGACCAGCTGCTGGTGCCGCCAGCCGACGCACAGAAGTTTCTGATCGTCTCGGCGGCCGGGCAGCATGGCCAATCGGCGATCTGGCGCTTGCCCGACGGGACGATCGCGACGCGCGAGAGCATGAACCTGCGCGGCCAGATTTTCGAGCAGGACGAGACGATCCATAGCGGCCCCAATGGCCAGCCCGATCGCATCGTCATCCGTGGCTACACGCCATCGGGCGATGCGGCCGAAAGCTTTGCCATCGCCGACGGCAAGGCGACGTGGAAGTCACCGATCGACGCCGGTACCGTCGGCTATGATGGCGCCGCGCAATATGCGACCTTTGGCGGCCCGATCATTTCCAACGCCTATTTCGCCGAGGCGCTTTTCAAAGCGCCGGACCACCGCCTGAAGCTGTTGCCGGGCGGCTCGGCGCGGATGACCAAACTGGTCGATGTGCCAATCGGCAGCGGCGCGACCGCCAAGACCGTTGCGGTCTGGATGATCGAGGGCGTGTCGAACGAACCACTCCCGCTGGTGATGAACGCCGATGGCAGTTTCTTCGGCTTTGTCAGCGCCGGGATATCGATGCTGCCCGAAGCGTATACCGGCGACCTGCTGACGCTGCAAAAGGCGCAGATCGATGCAATGGCGGCGCTCAATCCGGCGATCAAGGCCCGTTTTGGGGTGGTGTCGCCGGTGCCGGTCGCCTTCACCCATGTGCAGCTGTTCGACGCGGTCGGGGGCAAGTTTCTAGCTGACCAGACCGTTATCGCCAATGCCGGCAAGATCACCGCCGTCGGCCCGGCCACGTCGATCAAGCTGCCCGCCAATGCGCGCGTCATCGACGGGACCGGCAAGACGCTGAGCCCCGGGATCTGGGATGCGCACATGCATGTCGGCAGCGATCTGCAGGGATTGCAGCTGTTGTCGCAGGGCGAAACGAGCGCCCGCAACCCCGGCGCCGACATCCAGCCGACCGTGCTGCGCAACAAGCAAATCGCCGACGGCAAATTGCTGTTTCCGACGGTGTATTCGTCGGTGCTGATCGACGGCAAGGGACCGCTTCAGGCGCAGGGCGGGATCAGCGTCTCCTCCGCCGAAGAAGCGATTGCCGCGGTGCACCGCGCCAAGGACAATGGCTTCAGCGCCGTCAAATTCTATACATCGATGAAGCCGGAATGGCTGTGGCCAGCGATTACCGAAGCGCACAAGCTGGGTCTGCATGTCCATGGCCATATTCCGGCGACGTTGCGGCCGACCGACGTGATCGCGGGGGGCTATGACGAGATCACGCACATCAACTTTGTGATGATGCAGGCGTTGCCCGACAGCGTCGTCAACATCGACAATGGCATCGAGCGTTTCAACGGCCCGGGCAAATACGCCAAGGACGTCGACCTGAACGCCGAGCCGATGAAATCGCTGATCGCGCTGATGGCGGCGAAGAAGATCGTCGTCGATCCGACCGTGTCGACCTTTGAGAGCCTCTATGTGCCCGAGAATGGCGATTTGTCGCCCGCCTACAAGCCGTATCTCGGCACCCTGCCGCCAACCGTGGAGCGCGGGTTTCGCGCGGGCGGGTTCCAGCCACCGGCAGGCGTGACCCGGGCCGATTGGCGCGCGAGCTTTGCCAAGATGGTGGCGCTGGTGAAGGCGCTGCACGATGCCGGCGTGCCGATCGTAGCGGGCACCGACGGATCGGGTCTGGAGATCGTCCGCGAGCTGGAGCTGTATGTCGATGCCGGGTTCACCAATGCCGAAGCGCTGCAAACAGCGACGATCGTGCCCGCGCGGCTGGTGGGGGCGGACAAGGAGACGGGATCGGTAGCGGTCGGCAAACAGGCCGATCTGGTGCTGGTCGACGGCGATGTCTCCAAGGATATCGGCGCGCTGCGGCGGACATTGTGGGTGATGTCCGACGGGGCGTTGATGAACGCCGATGACCTGCGCGATGCTGCGGGCTTTTCAGGCCGACCGAAATGAGGCTAGCATGCCGACCATGACCAAGATCACCCGCTATGCCGACTTCTGGCCCTTCTATCTGCGCGAGCATGCCAAGCCCGAGACGCGGATGCTGCATTATATCGGCACGACGCTGACCTTTGGCTTTGCCGCTGTGGCGATTGTGCTGGGTGGATGGTGGTGGGCGCTGGTACCGCTGGCGGGCTATGGCCTGGCCTGGCCGGCGCATTTTGCAGTCGAGAAGAACCGGCCAGCGACCTTTACCTATCCGCTCTGGTCGCTGGTGAGCGATTACCGGATGTATTTTCTGTGGCTGAGCGGCCGGCTGCCGGCGCATCTGGTAGCGGCGGGCGTTGAGCGGAAATCGGCAGCTTAGACTGGTTTCTTTCTGATCGAATCGCGCGCGCGAACGCGGACGTCCGGTGTTGAGGGCACCGTCTTTCGTGGCTCTGGACCCGTGCTTTCACAGGGGGACGGTGCCGGTTCAGCTAACCAGAATCACGTCTAGAGCATTGTACCTTAACGTTGAATCGTCGCTGCGCTGGCAATGGCCGGTGATGGCGCATGACGACGCCATGCGCCAGAGCGAGATGGTGTTGGATTGAATTGCCCCCTTCGCATTCGTGTCGAAGGGCTCGGAACGAACGGTTCAAGGACGAGTCACCCCACGACGGGTACAGTCAGGGCTTCATCAGGTAGCGGCCGACACGTCAGTGTGAATGAAATCATCGCCCTTGAACAACACGGGCTCGCCGCTCGCGCTGCTGCCCGGGGCTTTGGCGAGATCGCGCGCCATTCTGATCGTGTCGGCCGTCCTTGATGGTGCGCTGGCTGGCCATGCCTAGCTCTGATCGGCGACAATATACCCTTGCGGCGGACGACCGACAACACGCGCCATCCCCGCCAAAAGATTGTCTCGCTTGCCGTGTCGCCTGCGTCGCGCCATTTAGATGGGCATGACAATAGTCCCCAACACGCTCGCGCTTATCGGCAATACCCCGCTCGTTCGCCTGAAGGGCCCAAGCGAGGCCAGCGGCGGCGAGATTTATGGCAAATGCGAATTCGCCAATCCCGGCGCCTCGGTGAAGGACCGGGCGGCGCTCTCGATCGTCGAGGATGCCGAGGCGCGCGGACTAATCAAGACCGGCGGGACGATCGTCGAAGGGACGGCGGGGAACACCGGTATCGGCCTGGCGCTGGTCGCCAATGCCAAGGGCTATAAAACGATCATCGTGATGCCCGACACCCAGAGCAAGGAGAAGATGGACACGCTGCGCGCGCTGGGTGCCGAACTGGTGCTGGTGCCTGCCTGTCCTTATTCCAACCCCTGCCATTTCGTGCACCAGTCACGCCGGATTGCCGAGGAGACGCCGAATGCGGTGTGGGCGAACCAGTTCGACAATATCGCCAATCGCCGCGCGCACATCACCGGGACCGCCGAGGAAATCTGGGCGCAGATGGACGGGCGGATCGACGGCTTCACCTGTGCCGCGGGCACGGGCGGCACGATTGCCGGGGTCGGCATGGGGCTGAAGAGCAAGGACGAGGGCGTCACCATCGCGCTCACCGACCCGCACGGCGCGGCGCTGTATGAATATTATGCGCATGGCGAGCTGAAATCCGAGGGATCATCGGTTGCCGAAGGGATTGGGCAGGGGCGGATTACCGCCAATCTGGAAGGCGCGCCGATCGACACGCAGTTCCGCATTTCGGATGCGGAGGGCTATCAATGGGTGCGGCGACTGCTTGATGAAGAGGGGCTGTGCCTGGGGTTGTCATCGGGCATCAACGTCGCCGGCGCGGTTGCGCTGGGGCGGCAGCTGGGGCCGGGGCGCCGCGTGGCGACGATCCTGTGCGATACCGGTTTTCGCTACCTGTCGACGCTGTACAACCCCGAGTGGCTGGCCGCCAAGGGCCTCGCCGTCCCGGCGTGAGGCGCATCGTCGCGCGGTGCCGGGCAGGATTGTTCGACAATTTGCCGCCGCTGCGCTAGATTTGTCGGCAAGATGAAGATCGTCCAAGACCCGTCTCAGGCAATACAACGCGTCAAAGTCGGCATGACTGGCCTTGCCTTTGTCATTCTGCTGATCTTCCTGGCCAGCGCCATCTTGAGTTCGGCGAGCCGGGAAGGCCCGGTGACGGCGGTGGGAGCCGCCAAGCCCGAGGTGGTCGCCAACATCACCGCGCCCGCCGACAACAGCATCGACGCCAGCAAGGAGCCGCTGGCCGAACTGGGCGTGGCCCCCAGCGCCGCCGTGGAGCCCGCCAATTCGGCCGCCGCAGCGCCGCGCCCGGCGCCCGACCCCGTGCCCGCCAACCAATCGCCGCGATGATCCGCCGGACCGCCCCCGCACTGCCCCTACAACGGCGGGGACATTGCCCCACCGCCCGGGGCTTTGGCGGGGCTGATGGGGCGTTTTCCCGTGATGCACCAGGACAAAGCAAGAACACGTTAAGTATTGGTTGGTCGCCATGAGGCTGAAAACCGCTACAGGCGAGTAGATACCCATAAATTCCCGCAAATTCCCGTTGCGTCCCACCCTGTCCCTTGTTAGACCATGGTTAACAGGGGCGGGCTCTCTGGTTTGGCGATTCTAAAACATCCGCACGCGGCATTGGGTCGATTTGCGGGGCGAGAGAGCTGTGCGCGCCGCGGGCGAGGTGGGCGTGTCGATCAGGGGTATCTATCAGGGCACTGCGCTGCAGCAGGTGGACGAGAAGGGTCGCGTTGCGATCCCATCGTCGTTGCGCGCAACTCTGGTCGCCCGGACCCCGGCCGGGCTCGACCCCAAAGAGGCAGCGCAGGTCGTTGTCGGCGTGCATGAATCCGATACCTGCCTGGTTGGCTATGACATCGATCAGGCAGCGCAGCGATTTGCCGATCTAGAGGCGCGGGCGCGGGCACATGCCGGCCCGGACGGCGCCGCCAACGATGAAATCCTGCGCCGCGGCATGGTGGTCGAAATGCTCGCCTTCGACTCCAGCGGCCGCTTCATCCTGCCCAGCTTTGCCCGCAAGCGCGCCAGGATCGGCAAATATGCGTTCTTCTTCGGCCTCGGCAATCACTTCGAAATCTGGGATCCGGCGGCGTTGCTCGCCTCGCCGCGCGCGACCGATACGATGCGCGATATCGTGCGTCACTGCCTGGACGAGCGGGGCGAAAGCCTGTGACCGCGCCGCACATCCCCGTTCTGCTCGATGAAGTGTTGGGCGGCCTCGCG
>JBBQHG010000190.1:0-5583 GCA_038323755.1 Sphingomonadales bacterium | reverse complement strand
CACGATCCTGAAGGTCAACAGTTCCAACAGCTGGGCCACACAGATCAATCAGGCGCTGACGGGCAGTGTCGAGGACGCGCTGCGCCTTGGCTGCGCGGCGATCGGCTTCACCATTTATCCTGGTTCGGACGACGTGTTCGCGATGATGGAGCAGATCCGCGAAATGTCTGATCACGCCAAGTCTGTCGGCATCGCCACCGTCATCTGGTCCTATCCGCGTGGCGGCAAGCTCTCCAAAAAAGGCGAACTCGCGCTCGACGTTGGCGCTTACGCGGCACACATGGCGGCATTGCTCGGCGCACACATCATCAAGGTGAAGCTGCCGAGCGACCATATCGAGCAGGATGATGCAAAAAAGGCGTATGAAGGGATCGACAGCTCGACCCAGGCCAGTCGCGTAAAGCATGTCGTGCAAAGCTGCTTCGATGGACGGCGGATCGTCGTCTTCTCGGGCGGCGCGGCCAAGGGGGCCGACGCCGTTTATCAGGATGCGCGCGACATTCGCGACGGCGGTGGCAATGGATCGATCATCGGTCGCAATACCTTCCAGCGGCCCCGTGCCGATGCGCTGGCGATGCTCGACAAGCTCGTGGCGATCTACAAAAACGAGGAATAAGTGGTGGAGCGCATCGCCGAGCCCGATCCCGCCTGGGCGGCGGTTGACGGCTATATCGGCGAAAAACTGCTCGGCGAGGATGCGTTGTTGGCGGCGACCCTCGTCGCCAATGCCGCCGCGGGTCTGCCCGATATCGATGTCTCGCCGGCGCAGGGCAGGATGTTGCATCTGTTCGCGCGAATGGCGGGAGCGAAGCGCATCCTCGAAATCGGTACACTTGGTGGATATTCAACCATTTGCCTGGCGCGCGCTTTACCCGCGGGCGGCACCCTCGTTACCCTCGAGATCGATCCGCATCATGCCGATGTCGCTCGGGCCAATATCGCTGCCGCTGGGCTGGCCGACCGCGTGGATATCCGCCTCGGCGCTGCGCTCGATACGCTGCGGGCAATGGTCGCGGCGGGTGAAGGGCCCTTCGACTTTGTGTTCATCGATGCCGACAAGGACAATGGCGCGCAATATGTTCAAAGCGCCATCGGGCTTGGCCGCCCGGGCACCACGATTATCGTCGACAATGTGGTGCGAGAAGGCGGCGTCCTAGATCCCGCGAGCGAGGATCCCCGGATCATCGGCACCCGCGCTCTGTTCGACATGGTGAGCAAGGAGCCGCGACTGGCGGCAACGGCCGTACAAACAGTCGGTGCCAAAAAATGGGACGGCTTCCTGATCGCCGTCATGGCGTGACCGCCTGTCATCAGCGGATCGCTATGAGCTCGAATCCAAAGCGGTAACTGGCCTGTCGCAATACCGGGGTGGTGTATTTGACCGGGAGCACGCTGGTCAGTGTGAAGGTGTCATTAGCGATCAGCCGGGGTTCTCCCAGCGTCAGGTCGACTTGCTGGCGGTGGCGGCCCGATATAATTTGCGTCCGCACAACCACGCGGCCTGCCCAAATGCAGCGTGCATCGGCCGGGCAGCGGCTATCTTCGATCACCTTGAGTGGGCGAATACGCACCCCGCCGACACGAAAGGTTTCATTCAGCCGCACCAAGCTGTCACCTGGGGATGCGACTGCGGATGATGCGCCGCCGAACAGCATGATTGGTAAGGCTAGCGCGGCGATCTGTTTCATACGGCCAGCTTAGCTGTTGCCGATGAGCCGCCGATGAACGGTCCTTTCATCGCCGTCGATCCGGGTCTAGGAGCGGGCAATGATCGCAGATGACGAAGACCCACTCGGCCCGCTCGACCCCGATTTCGCAACGCAGTTCAAGCGCGATGATCGGCGACCGGCGTGCCAGCTCTACCTTGTCTCACCACTCGACGTGAGCGGTGCGTTTGCTGATCGACTGCGTCGCGCATTGGGGGCAGGGCCGGTCGCGGCGTTTCAGTTCCGCGTCAAGGGCATCGATCAGCATGCCGCCGCTGCGCTCGCCGAACCGTTGCAGACAATCTGCGCGGAGTATGATGTCGCCTTCCTGATCAATGATAGTATCTCGCTCGCCAAACGGCTTGGGGCAGACGGCGTGCATCTCGGCCAGGATGATGGCGACGCCAAGGAAGCGCGGGCAGTGCTCGGGCCGGCGGCGCAGATTGGTGTTACCTGCCATGCCAGCCGCCACCTGGCGATGGAAGCGGGTGAGCGCGGTGCCGATTACGTCGCTTTCGGCAGTTATTTTCCGACAACGACTAAACAGGTTGAGCATCATGCCGAACCCGTGCTGCTCAGCTGGTGGTCGACGATGTTCGAAATCCCGTGTGTCGCGATCGGGGGCATCACACCAGCCAACGCCCGTCCATTGGTCGATGCCGGCGCCGACTTCCTGGCCGTGTCGGGCGCCGTGTGGAACCATGATGAGGCCACCGCCATCAAGGCATTCGAATCGATCATGAAACGCTGATATCGCCTATCGGACCCCGTCTGCCCGGAAGCGCTGGCTGACTCGTAAGCCGCGGTCGCGATTATGCGCCGTTGGCTTTGATGTCGGTTTCCTACCAGTGGCGCACGCGCCCGGTATCGACATGGACGAAACCGTCGTCGGGGTAATAGCCGACGCCACCTTTGCCGAGCGCTATTGCCGCCGCTCGCACCCGATCAAGCGCCACCCCTGGGACATGGATGTCGCTTGCCTTGCCAAGCATGTGCTGGCTTCTCGATGCCACCCCACTATGCGCGCCGCCGGCGGCCTTAAGCGCGCCGTTGGTAGCGGGTGAACGATAGCCCGAAATCAGATCGATGGCCTTGCTGTCCGGCTGGCCGAGCGTCTCCCGCAAATTGACAAGCAACGCTAATAGCTGACGATCCATCGCAAAGACCTCACCCGTGCGCCAGTCGCGCATGCCGTGCGCCAGCTCTGCAAGGCCAGAGGACAGGAACTGCCCGCCGCGCGCGAACAACGCGTCGACCTTTTCCCCGGTATGCACGTTCCGTAGCGCCAGTCGCCATTCCATCGGCGCTGCAACCGCGCGGTGCGGGAGCGCCAGCATCGCTGCACCGGCCACCATGCCACCCAGCATCGTCCGCCGTGAGGTGTCATTTGTCGACCGTGCAGCGGACACCGATCGCGATTGGTTCGTTAACAGCATAACCCATCGTGTAGGATATTGATTTGACCAAGAAAACCGCCGCCGTCGTTATCTGCCTGATGCTGGGCTCGATTGGGCCCGTTGTCGCCCGCGCCGCGCCAGAACAGTCGGCGGTGGAGGATCGGGCAGCAAAGCCGACGGTCGACGCGACGATTCTGCATGCCCAGGTCATCCTCGATCACCTTGGCTTTTCACCCGGCCTGCTCGACGGTCGCCCCGGCCAGTCGATGACGATCGCGCTGAAAGGATTTCAGCAGTCGCGCGGATTCGAGCAAACCGGCGAGCTCGACAAGCCGACAATGCAGGCCCTGCGCCAGTATCGCAACATGCGATCGACCCGCCAGCTGCGGCTGACCGCTGACGGGCTGGCTGGGCCTTTTATCAATCCGCTGCCCAATTCTCCGCAGGACAAGGCAAAGCTGGAATCGCTTGGATATCGTGGACCGATGGAAAAATTAGCTGAGATGTTTCATACCACGCCTGAGGTGCTGGTCGCCCTTAACAGCCCCCACACCCGGTTGAGCCCCGGCACCATCGTTACGTTTCCAAACGCGCTGCCAGCTTCGCGAAACTATGATCAAAAGCTGCCCGAGACATGGCGCAACACGTTGTCGATGCTGAATGTTGATGCAGTTCAGCCGCGCGGCGCAAAAATTGTCGTCGACAAATCCGATGGCGTCTTGCGCGTCTATGACAAGGCCGACAAGCTCGTCGGCCAGTTCCCTGCGACGATGGGCAGCACGCATGATCCGCTGCCGATCGGCACTTGGAAGGTGCAAGGGGTGTCGTACAACCCACCCTTCCACTATAATCCTGACCTCTTTTGGGATGCCAAGGATAGTGCAAAGGAGGCGCTGTTGCCGCCCGGCCCCAACGGCCCGGTAGGGGTTGTCTGGCTCGATCTTTCCAAGCCGCATTACGGTATCCACGGCACGCCTGCACCCGAAACAATCGGACGTGCCGAAAGTCACGGGTGTATTCGCCTGAGCAATTGGGACGCCGCACGGCTTGCCTTGATGGTCGGCCCGGGCACGCCCGCGATCTTCCAGCGCTGATCCGGTGCGCGCGACGGCGATCACTGGCGTGCTGTTCGTGGTCGTCGCGACGACCTTTGCCAGCACAGTGAAGGTGAGGGTGGGGTCGACTGCTTCGGCGAACCCGGCGGTATCGGCTGCGCTGTCGCAACCGATCGTTCGCGGGGCCGGACGGCCATTGTTCGCCGTCCGCTCGGTCAGCCCGGCGATCACGGTGCCGCTTATCATGCCGGTTGCAAACGTGGCGCCGTCCAAGATTGAAGACAGCTGGGGCGACCCCCGCGACAATGGTCTGCGTGAGCATCATGGCACGGACATATTGGCGCCCGCTGGCACGCCGGTCGTCGCGGCGGCCCCCGGCATCATCGAAAAGCTCCATGTAAGTGCGGCAGGCGGCACGACGCTTTATGTTCGTTCGCCGGACCGGCAATGGAGCTATTATTACGCCCATCTAGGAAACTATGCGCCGGGTCTGCATGAAGGGCAGCGGGTGGATAGTGGCGATCTAATCGGCTTTGTTGGTGATACCGGCAATGCAGGCACCGGCAATTACCATCTGCACTTCGGACTTTCCCATATGAGCCCCAGCGATGGCTGGTGGCAGGGAACGCCGGTCGATCCCTATCCCAGCCTTGCGGGAAAGAGCGGCCCCGGCTAAAGCCCCACGCTTCGAGAATCCAATCCTTTGCTCTTTCAAACTTGCAGGCACACCCATGAAGATCAGCGGCGTCGAAATTCGCCCCGGCAACATCATCGAATATGAAGGCGGCATCTGGAAAGCGGTGAAAATCCAGCATACCCAGCCCGGCAAGGGCGGCGCCTATATGCAGGTCGAAATGAAGAACCTGATCGATGGGCGCAAAAACAACGTGCGTTTCCGCTCGGCTGAATCGGTCGAGCGCGTGCGGCTCGACACGACCGATTTCCAGTTCCTGTTCCGCGAAGGCGACATGCTGACCTTCATGGACAAACAGACCTATGAACAGATCACGCTCGACGCGGGGATCCTGGGCGATGCTGCAGCCTTCCTGCAGGACGGGATGGACGTGGTGATGGAACTGTACGACGAACGTCCGATTTCAGTGCAGCTGCCAGATACGATCGAGGCGCTGATCGTTGAGGCCGACGCGGTGGTGAAGGGGCAGACGGCGTCCTCATCCTACAAGCCTGCGCTGCTGGAAAATGGCGTCCGCGTTATGGTCCCGCCGCATATCGGCGCTGGCACACGGATCGTGGTCGACGTTTACGAACAGACCTATGTGAAGCGCGCTGACTGATTTTTTCCCTCTCCCATCGGGAGAGGGTGCCGAGCGAAGCGAGGCTGGTGAGGGCGGTGGCCCGCTCGCCCACACCCACCCATCGCTGGCGCGATGGGCCCCTCCCACACCCCGAGGGAGTGGGGATTTG
>JBBQHG010000189.1:0-5599 GCA_038323755.1 Sphingomonadales bacterium | reverse complement strand
CGGCAGATCGAGCGCCATTGGCCATTTGTGGTGACATGCCCTGGCATATCGACCTTTTGGCGTGGGCTGCGGCGGTTTTCTTTTGGTTTGACGATAATTTCAACGGTGAACATGTTGTGACGAATCCCTTGCGCGGAGCCTGCATGGTTTCGCCGACCAGTGGTTAATCGCCGCCTTAACGATGGCTCAAATCGGTTCGCCCGCGTCTCTCGCGCGTGCCTCCCTGTTTGCTTCTGCCTTGGGAACGAGGCGATAGGCCAAGATCGCGGCCGTTATCGTAATCGGCACTGTGGCCAAGAGTGAGACGACGCCGATCGACAGACTGCCCGACAGTGTTGAAATTCGACCGGCAAGATATGGCCCGAGCGCCAGTCCCAACAATGTCGTGCCGATCAAGAAGGTGGCAGTTGCTGTACCGCGCATTCTTGGCAGCACGAGATCCTGCGTCGTCGCGGCAGCAGCGCCAAGGGCGCAACTTGCAAACGCCTGCGCTGGGAACAGCATGATGTAGAATAATGTGATGTTGGTGGTCGTGAACGCGGTCAAAATCGCCATCCACGGAACGGCGGCGCCGAAGATCACGACGAGTAGGCGACCTGCCGGGTTCGATTTGCGCAGCCGATCTGCAACGATGCCACCAACGGTAACGCCCAGAAATCCTGACATTGCACCCATGCCACCGATGATGAATCCCGCTTCTGCCGGGGAAGCCCCCAACACGCGGATCGCATAAGGCGACGCCCAGAAGGTAACCGAATAGCTTAGAAAGGCATTGAGGCCATAAGCGACGACAACGCAGAGAAAAGCTGGATTAGCGACGATAAGCGCAAACGTAGGCGGATCGCGCTGCTTGAGCGCGCAGGCCCAAGAAAAAACCGCGTAGGCGCCGATCCCGATCGCGATCCATTGCGGCGCTGGCTCACCGATCGCCATCAGCGACCAAACGCTGCCGCAGACTATTCCAAGGCCGAGCATATTGATCGCAAAGGCACGGACGCCCCCGCGTGCGGCACCGATCAGGGTCAGCGGTGGGACGATGGTCATCAGTTCTGCAAAGAAAGCGCGGAACGGCGCGGGATGCGGCGCTGGCGGCGCCAACCCTTCTGATTGTCCCCGGATCGGCTCACGCAGGGTTGCGATAACGAGTGCGAGGAGCAAGCCCGGAACGCCGACGATCATGAAGGCAGCCTGCCAGCCTACCAGGCCAAGCGGGCCGCCGCCGGGATAGGCGTGGTTCCAGCTCGAGACGATCAGCCCGCCGATACCAAGCGATATGCCGCCGCCCACGTAAAGGCCCGCGGAGTAAATCGCGAGCGCCGTGGCGCGCAGGCGGCGCGGGAACCAGTCGGAGATCAGGGAATAGGCCGATGGGGCTGCTGTCGCTTCGCCAATGCCGACGCCAACGCGCGCACCGGCCAACATCCCGCCCGTTTTCGACAGGCCCGATACGACCGTCATTGCTGACCAAAGTGCAAGCCCGAAGGTCAGCAGGCGCACCCGGTGCCAATTATCCGCCAACCGACCGAGCGGGATGCCGAACAACGCGTAAAAGACGCCAAAGGCGGTGCCGTAAAGAAAGCCTAGGTCCTCGTCGCGCAGGCCCAAGTCGCGCTTGATATCCTCGGCGAGGATCGAGATGATCTGACGATCAATGAAATTCAGGACGTAGACCGCAAACAGGATCGCCAATACGAACCAGGCATAGCGCGGGGTGCTGGGCTCAATGCCCGGTTGCGCGTTTGCCATGCCTATCCCCTTAAATCTAACCGTTTGCCCGGGGCTAGCAGAGCGAATGGCGCATGCGGAAGGGATAATCGACCAAGTGATGACTCATCATGTGGCGATCGGCCACCTGTCGATGGCTTCGTAACGCGCACCATCCTGGGAAAGGTGGCTTTGAAAAAGCGTGATGTGGGTGAAGGCAAAGGGCGCACTCGCCAAGCCGCTGCGGCATGCCAGATAATGATCTATAGCCGCCTCCACGCCGAGGCTGCGTGGGAGCCGAGCAAGCGTGATATGCGGCAGATGGGCACGCCCTTCGGCAGGCAGCCCCAGCGCCACGAGCACGCGATCGACTTTCTTGTGGAGGGTGATCGCCGGAGCATGAGGGGCGATCCCTGCCCAGATCGTATCGGTGCGACCCTGCTTTTCGAACCGACCGACGCCGCAAAGCGAGACGCGGACTGCGGTGGGTTGAACATGCGCCATAGCGATAGCGATATCCTCTGCCATTCGCCGATCGACATCGCCGATGAAACGCGTCGTCAGATGCAGTTGATCATCGTCCTGCCAGCGGGCACCGCCGATATCGCCCATTATCGCCCTTAACTGAGCGCGAATTTGTGGCGGCGGACGCAGGCCGATGAAAAGGCGGTGCATTGGCACCGCCATGCCGCGCAGCAACAATTCAGACAACCGGTTTTGCTTGAAAAATGAGGGGGGAGGGCCGATATTCGCTCTATCCGGCTTGTTGCCGGGCAAAGGAGTTTATTCGAAATGGCTAATTGGTCTGATCCCCGGCCGAACGCGGCAGCTTTCGCTCGGGACGCTGGCGTCCGCGGCGCCGCTTACGACGCGGGGCTGCGGTCCTATATGCTGTCGGTCTATAACTATATGACCTCGGGCATCTTGCTCACAGGTATCGTCGCGCTCGGCTTTGCCGCCAGCGGGCTCGCGCTGCAGGTTTTTGCGGGCCCGGGATTACTGAAATATGTCATCATGCTGGCGCCGCTTGGCTTCGTCTTCGGGATGAGCTTTGGTCAGGGGCGCATGGCAGTCGGCACGCTTCAGCTGATGTTCTGGGGTTTTGCGGTCGCCATGGGCCTGTCGCTCTCGACGATCTTCCTCCAGTACACCGGTACGTCAATCGCTGGAGCGTTCTTCGCCACGGCTGCCGGTTTCGCCGGTCTGAGCCTGTGGGGCTACACCACCAAGAAGGACTTGTCGGCGTTCGGCACGTTCCTGATCATGGGCTTGGTCGGCCTGATCGTGGCGATGGTCGTCAACCTGTTCCTTCAGTCTGGACCGCTTTCACTGGTGATCAGCATGGTCGGCGTGCTGCTGTTTGCAGGCCTTACCGCCTATGACACGCAGAAGGTGAAGAGCATGTATGCGGCGGTTGCGGGTACCGAGTATGAAGGCCGCACGGTCATCATGTCGGCGCTCACGCTCTACCTCGATTTCGTCAACATGTTCCTGTTCATCCTGCGCCTGTTTGGCAGCAGCCGGAACTAAACCGCGCTTCTTTGCTTAACATGGGCCCGGCGGGGAAACTCGCCGGGCCTTTTGTATATTCTGTCATTGCCTCCAAGCGGCTCGGGAAATTGAATGCGCCTGTCGATACACGTCGAGCTCGATTATTGGATCGAGGATGAAGCCGATGTCCTGCTGCAAGTCGAGGTTGCCGCCATGGCCGACCAGACGCTTGAGGTGCAGGATCTGACGCTGTGGACAGATTCGCCGCTTGCGGCCGTTAAAGGCGAAGATGGTATTGGCCAGCGATGCCTGACACGGGGGGTTGGTAGCTTTCGTGCGCTATATCATGCGGTCGTCGCCATTAATCGCCCGTCAGTCGACCTGGCCTCGCTTGCTGCCGCACCGCCACGGCAGTTGCCGGCCCAGGTGATCTCCTATTTGCTGCCGAGCCGATATTGTGAGTCCGATCGGTTCGAGGGATTTGTACAGGGCGAATTCGCAGGCCTTGAGGGGGGCGCTTTGGCGCGCTCGATGTGCAGTTGGGTCAGGCAACACCTGCGATATGAGTCGGGGACGAGCAGCGGGGTCACCACAGCGATGATGACCTTTGCGGATCGGCGCGGTGTTTGTCGCGACTATGCGCATCTGCTTTGCGCCTTGTTGCGCGCGGGCGGATTGCCGGCACGATGCGTTTCTGCCTACGCGCCGGGGGTGGATCCACAGGACTTCCATGCAGTTTGTGAAGTGTGGCTTGCTGATGGCTGGCACTTGCTCGACCCGACGGGCATGGCGAGCTGCGATGATATCGCACGGGTAGCGGTCGGCCGGGATGCGACCGACATCGCTTTCATGACCGTCTTTGGGCGCGCGGTGATGAACAACCAACAGGTCAACGTGTCCAAGCTTTAGGAACGGGCAGCCGCGCGGATCGTTCTCCTCCAGTGACAATCAGGGAGAGACATGATGACAGGCGATATCGACAAGGCAGCGGCCGACCACAGACCTTCCACCGTTCCGGACCAGCATGCCAGTCAGGACAAATCGATCGCAGAGCGATTGGCGGCGGACCCCACCAGCGCGGATGCAAAGCTTGATGTGGCACTAGACGAGTCGATGGATGCATCCGATCCACCGGCACAGACCACGCCTGGCAGTGCAATGGATCCGGCGCCATCATCGGGATATGATCCGGTGGCTGAAGAAGCGCTTCGTCGCAAATGATGCGCGAGCGTGTTGCATTGCAAAATTTTATTGCTGAATATCGACTGGCGACGGCATTCAAGAAACTGTTAACCATGTTGGCGCATGATTTGGTTTGATTGAAGCGAATGGGGTCAGGATGAGGCGATGAGTGCACGGATGAAGCCAGCCGCTGGTGCCATGGCATTGGCCGAGATGAAGGAATTTGCGGGCTTCAGCGCTGCGACTCAGCGTTATGTCCGTCGCGCGCTCGATATCGGGCTTGATCGTGAAGACGCGATGGAGCGCTGGTCACGCGACGTGGTGGAAGCCGCCAGCATCCGCGCTCAGTCTCGGCTCTATGATCGCCTGCCTGATATCCGCGCCATGATCCCCGATGACAGCGGCCTTGAATCGGTCGAACAGTTTCTGGGTCCGCTCGTTACCGTGAGCGCGTTCGACTTGGGCCAGGGGCGGTTGACCAGTTTTGCCGCTTATCGATTTCTCTATGAACGACTGATCGGTGCACAGATAAGGCCCTGGCTACCGGCTGCCTTTTGCGCTGCAGCAGCGTTGCCGCATCTTCATCCGGAACTGCGACGCCAGCTATTGCAATCGATCAGCGAGGCAGCGGCGACGGCCTCTGGCTGGTCGAACCGCCAGCCATCCTTTTTTCCGCATTGGGTGGAAAAGGTGGACAGCGCCGCATTACCAAGCTGACGATTCGGCTATTTATCCCCGGACCGCGCTGGAGATCGCTTCGCTTGTTACTGGGTAGCCCGCTCCCTCTGCGATCCGGAGATATTGTGCGCCGTCGCGCGATTCCACCCAAGGGGTGATCGTCACGAGGGGGGTCGCTCGCGCATCCGCCACAGCATCCGCAAAGCTGTCAAACTGGGCTAGCCGTTCCAGGTTGCGCCTTGTCGGGAAAATGATCGTCGCACGCCCCTGATCGGCCTCGTCAAGCACACCTTGCGCCGTCATCCAGAACGCGCGGCTGTTCTCGGTCGCATCGACGACTGGATGGGGCGCATCTGCCGGCAAGGCGGCCAAAAAGAACAAGGTATCAAAGATGCGCATATGCGCATGTGCCGGCAACCACCTGGCGAAGGTGACGAGCGCTGCGAGGTCGACCGACAAGCCTTGATCGTGCAGTAATTTTGCAAATGGTTTGCCAGCATGCAGCCCGCTGCGGAGCACCGCAAGCTGATCGGCGTTAGGTTGA
>JBBQHG010000188.1:0-5639 GCA_038323755.1 Sphingomonadales bacterium | reverse complement strand
GTTCCGATGCCACCGGGCTCACCATTGCCCTTGTGCTGCATGTCGCCGCTTTTGCGCTGCTGTCTGCCAGCCTGCTGTCCGCGCCCAAGCCGTTAAAGTCGCTGGAAACGCCGATCGAGGTGTCTCTGGTCGATGAGGTCGGGCTGGTCGCGACCGCGCCGCAATCGGTGGTGCCGCCTGCCGAATCGCGCGCGCCCGACGCTGGCGCGCCCGAGGATGCCGCCCCGCCCGAGCCCAAGGAAGCAGCGCCGGTGCCGGTGCCGCCCGCGCCGCAGCCAGCGCCCGCGCCGCCGCCGAAACCGGCCGAGACCGCCAAGCCGCAACCGCCCAAAAAGCCGGTGCCCGAAACCCCCAGGCAAGTCGCCAAGGCGCCGCCCAAGCGCGAAGCAACGCCGACCGCAACGGCCAGGCCGACCAAGACCGCATCGACGGGTACCGATGCAAGCGCGACCAAGCCGCGCCCGCGTGGATCACGGCTGGGGGATGATTTTCTGAAAGGGCTGACCGATAAGCCGAGCCCGAGCAAATCGACGGCGCCGCGCGCCGCGGTGATCGATGCCAAGGCGCTGGCAAGCATTCAGGATGCGATCTCGCGCCAGATCCAGCCCTGCGCCGATCGCCAGGTGAACCCGGGGCCGGGCGCGAACGAGATCGTCACGGTGCTGAATCTGCGGCTCAACCCCGACGGGACATTGGCCGCAACACCGACTATGGTGCGTCAAACTGGGACAGATGGTGAGGCGGGGCGTTATGCACGCCGGGTTATCGATCTGGGAATAGCCGCTTTCAAGGGGTGCTCGCCGCTGCACCTGCCGCCGGAATTTTACCAAACGCCAAGTGGCGGCTGGAACAATATTAACTACAAATGGCAACTGCGCTGAGGATGGGTCTGTAATGATGTACCGCGTTTCTTTGCTTCGATCGCTGGCCGCGTTGCTGGCCTGGGTCGCTGTGCCTGCAATGGCGCAACAGCCTGCGACGCCGCCGGCCGCGCCGGCTGCGGGCGCCGGGCAGACGCTGCCCGCCGGGCCGCCGCCGCTCGAAGTATCGGTGACGGGCGGCATCTCCGCGCCCTTGCCGATCGCGATCCCCGTCATGCCGACTACGGCCATCGCCTCGACCGCCGCCGGCCAGACCGACGCGCTTGGCCGCCAACTCGCCGATGTCATCACCGCCGATCTCAAGAATTCCGGCCTGTTCAGCCCGCTGGGTGCCAATGCGCTCAAGCCGGTCGATTATCCCGAGGTGACGTCGCCGCAATTCGATTATTGGGGCGGGACGGGCGCGCAGGCGCTGGTGCAGGGCTTTGTCCGCGCCAATGGCGACGGCACGCTGACGGTGGGCTGCTATCTCTATGATGTGTTTTCCAAGATCGAGCTGACGCGGCAGGGCTTTGTCGTCCAGCCCTCCGATTGGCGGCGCGCGGCGCACAAATGCGCCGACATGGTCTATACCCGCCTGACCGGCGAGGGGCCGTATTTCGATAGCCGCGTGATCTATGTCTCTGAAACCGGGCCAAAAGACCATCGCATAAAGCGGCTGGCGATCATGGACCAGGATGCGGCGAACCACCGATTCCTGACCAACGGCCAGTCGATCGTGCTGACCCCGCGTTTCGCACCCAACCAGCAGTCGATTGTCTATATGAGCTATGTCGGCGATCGCCCGGCCATCTATGTCTATGACATTGGCAGTGGCCGTCAGCGCCAGGTTGTGCCGCCCGGCAACCTGACCTTTGCCCCGCGCTTTTCGCCCGATGGTCGGTATATCCTGTTCTCGATGGCAGTGGGCGGCAACACCGATATCTATCGTGTCCCGGCATCCGGCGGGCAGCCGCAACGACTGACCAACGCGCCCGGCATCG
Source organism: Sphingomonadales bacterium (assembly GCA_038323755.1). GTDB lineage: Bacteria > Pseudomonadota > Alphaproteobacteria > Sphingomonadales > Sphingomonadaceae > Sphingomonas. Next base: position 3,775 of record JBBQHG010000188.1, on the reverse strand, counting down.
ATACCGGCGGCAGCTATTCGCCTGACGGGTCGCAGATCGTGTTCGAAAGCGACCGCTCTGGCGGGCAGCAAATCTATGTGATGGACGCCGATGGATCGAATCAGCACCGCATCAGTTTTGCTGGCGGACGCTATGCCACGCCGGTATGGAGCCCGCGCGGTGACCTGATTGCGTTCACGCGGGTGACAGGCAATTTCCAGATCGGCGTGATGAGCCCAAGCGGCGGCGGAGAGAAACTGCTCACCGACGACTGGCAGGATGAATCGCCCAGCTGGTCACCCAATGGCCGCGTGCTGATGTTCTTCCGCTCGGGCCAGGGACGATCGGGGACGGCCGATTTGTGGTCGGTCGACCTGACCGGCGTCAACGCGCGGCGGCTCGGCACGCCGCTTGATGGCTCCGATCCGGGTTGGGGGCCCCTGAGACCGTAACAATTGACAGGCAAGCCATCATGGCTTCAACTTGACGCTCATTCGGAGCGGGAACGAAACGACCAAAGTCGAAGGAGGACGAAAATGGCCAGACTGACGACCACGATCATCATCGCTGCCGCGTTGATCACCACTGCGGGTTGCACCACCAAGCGTAAAGAAGCACTGCCCCCGGGCCCGGTTGGTACGACCGCACCCGGCTATCAGCCGACCGGCGACGGGATCATCCCGGGATCGGCCGCCGATTTCCTGCGCTCGATCGCCAGCGACACCATTCACTTCGCGCTGGACCAGTATGATATCGATTCGCAGGCACGCGCCATTCTGGACAGCCAGTCGGCTTGGCTTGCGAAATATCCCAATGTACCGGTGACGATCGAGGGCCATTGCGACGAGCGTGGCACGCGCGAATATAATCTCGCGCTCGGTGATCGCCGCGCCAACGCCACCAAGAACTATCTCGCCGCACGGGGCATCGCGCCGACCCGCATCACCACGATCAGCTATGGCAAGGAACGCCCGATTGCGCTGGGTTCGGACGAAGCCAGCTGGGCGCAGAACCGCCGCGCAGTGACGATCGTTATCAACTAGGCGATCTATCAGGCGCTTCATTCGAGCGACTTTTGAAGGGCGGCGGTGTTGGGGCACCGCCGCCCTTTTTGCGTCCCGCCGATTCTACTTGCCCTGCCCTGCGATGCGATATAAATATGATATTATATTAATGGAGGTCATGATGGTTGAGTCGGTGGTAGCTGGCGAGTCTCTGGCACGGAGCCGGGATTATCCGGCGGGCGCGTCGAGCGGGTATTTGATGCTCGTCGTCATGCTCGCGGCGTTGGCGGCGATGGTGATCGGCGGGCTGATGTTTCCGGCGGATCGGTTGATCGGGCTCGGCACGGTGGTCGGCGGCGCGCTGCTGTTCGTCTTTGTGGCGCCGGGGTTCTACATGCTGCAGCCCAACCAGGCGGCGGCGATCACCCTCTTTGGCGCGTATAAGGGCAGTGACAGGGTTAATGGCCTGCGCTGGGTCTGGCCATGGATGGGCAAGAAGACCGTCTCGCTGCGCGCCAACAACCTGATATCGGAAAAGATCAAGGTCAACGATCTGCGCGGCAACCCCATCGAGATGGCGGCGCAGGTCGTGTGGCGCGTGACCGATACCGCGCAGGCGCTGTTCGATGTCGATGACTATAAGGCCTTTGTGCTGGCGCAGATCGAGGCGGCGGTCCGGACGATTGGCTCGCGCTACCCCTATGATGATTTCGAGCATCAGGAGATCACGCTGCGTGGCAACCACGATCAGGTCGGCGCCGAACTGCGCGCCGAACTGATGAACCGGCTCTCGGTCGCCGGCATCACCGTCGACGAATGCGGCTTCACGCACCTGGCTTATGCGCAGGAAATCGCAGGCGCCATGTTGCGCCGTCAACAGGCCGAAGCAGTGGTCGCCGCGCGCAAGACACTTGTCGAGGGGGCGGTCGGTATGGTCGAGATGGCGCTCGACATGCTTTCGGCCAAGAATGTCGTCGAGCTGGATGACGAGCGCCGCGCGGCGATGGTCTCGAACCTGATGGTCGTTCTGTGCGGCGAGCGTGATACCCAGCCGGTCGTGAACGCCGGTTCGCTCTACTGATCGGTTGGACGCGTGCCGCCGCCGCCCAAGAAAGCCTTTCCGCTCCGCCTCGATCCCGCGCTCTATGCGGCGATCGAGCGGAGTGCGGCGGGGGACTTGCGCAGCGTCAACGCTCAGGTGGAATATCTGCTGCGCGAGGCGCTCGGCAAACGGGGCATCAAGGTTTCGGTGAGCCAGACGCCCAAGCGCGGAAGACCGGCAAAGCAGGAGGCAGACGATGAATGATCCGTGGTTCATTACTTATCGCGGGCGCGGCAAGCTGCAGATCACGCCGCGCAATGCCGCCGGCTGGCTGGCGACCGGGCTCGTCGTGCTGTTGACCCTGGGCGTGGTGTTGGCGACCGTGCCGTTTGTGTCGGCGCAGCCAGTGCTCATCGTCGTGCCGCTGCTGGTGACGACAACGATCCTGTTCCTGTTCATCCGCTTTGCCATGGCGCGATCGGAGACAATCGATATCGACTCGGTTGCCGAAGAAATCCGCGCCCGCCGCGCCCGGGGCGACAAACTGCCGTGACGCGACCCATGATCAATCCCCTTTGGTTGATGCTCGCCATTGGCTTGCTGGCGTTAAACCCTGTAGCGGCGATTGCTGATCAAGCCGCGCCCACCGAGTTGACTGCGCCCGGGCCTGCCGGGCTGCTCCACGGCACGGTGATCGACGCGGGCAAGGGCAGGCCGGTCGTGCTGATCGTGCCCGGCTCGGGACCGACCGACCGCGACGGCAACAACCCATTGGGTGTGAAGGCCGCCACCTACCGCCTGCTGGCCGAGGCGCTGGCGGCGCGGGGCGTCTCGACCGTGCGGATCGACAAGCGCGGCATGTTCGGCAGCAAGGCAGCGATCCCAGACGCAAACAAGGTGACGATTGCCGATTATGCCGGCGATGTGCAGGCCTGGGTGCAGGCAGCCCGCGCAGCGACGGGCGCCAAGTGCGTCTGGCTGCTCGGGCATAGTGAAGGCGGGCTGGTGGTGCTCGCCACGCCGGATGCGCCGGACATTTGCGGCCGTATCCTTGTTTCCGCTGCCGGGCGCCCCTTCGGGACGCTGATCCATGATCAAATCCACGCCAACCCGGCCAATGCTGTGATCTTCGAGCAGGCCGATGCCGCGCTCGCGAAGCTGGAAGCCGGCGGGCATGTCGACACTGCGGGCATGCACCCGGGGCTGCTCGGGCTGTTCGCGCCGGCGGTGCAGGATTATCTCATCGACCTGATCCACTACCGCCCGGCCGAGCTCGCCGCCAAAAGCAAGGGCCCGTTGCTGATCGTGCAGGGCGAGAACGACATCCAGATTGGCGTGCAGGACGCGCGGTTACTGGCGGCGGGGCGGGCCGATGCCAAGCTGGTGCTGCTGCCCGGCGTCAATCATGTGCTGAAGACAGTGGGCGCCGCCGATCGCGCGGCCAACGCGGCGAGCTATGCCAATCCGGACCTGCCGATCGATCCGGGCGTGGTGGCGGCGATTGCGGGCTTTGTCGGGGTCAAGCGGTAACGGGGCGGGTGGAGATTGCGGCCATTGTCGCAGATCACTGGCTTTCCGGCAGAAACAGTGCGCAGGACAGGTGCCTAGGCTATCTTGGACGGGTGCCGATTAACCCACGTCTCAAGCCACCGGATCGCAAAGGCGACAATGGGTCTGGCTTCGACCAACAGGGACGGTGCGGCACCGATCAGTCCCTGATTGCCTTCCCCGCTCTCGACATAGGCCTGAA
>JBBQHG010000187.1:0-5655 GCA_038323755.1 Sphingomonadales bacterium | reverse complement strand
ACGAGCACGTGGATTTTGGTCGTGAGACCGCCTCGGGAACGACCGAGACAATGATCTCGCCCCCCCTCTTTGCCGTCGCAGCCCGCTGGTGCGCCCGGACAGAAGTGCTGTCGATCATCTGGATGTCGCCGTCGTATGCCTCGGTGATCGCGTCCATCAGTCGGCCCCACACGCCCGCCTGTCGCCAGCGCACAAAGCGGTTGTAGCAGGTCGTTCTGGGTCCATAGCGCTCGGGAAGGTCGCGCCACGGCGCACCCGAACGCAGCACCCAGAAAATGCCGTTCAGCACCCGACGGACATCGACTCTCGGGACGCCTCACGGCTTGTTCGGCAACAACGGCGCGATTACGCGCCACTCAAAGTCGGTCAAATCATAGCGGCTCATGCCGCAACGCTGAATCAGATCAACGCCGCTTTGGGAATCCCATTTATGGGTTCACGACCTAGATAACGTTGCCAAGTATGGCTTTTATTTCTGCTGGGTCCGTTTTTTAAACTAAGGGTTATCGATCAATGAGGAAGACCGGGAACATGATGAATTCATCCCTTCCGTTCGACCCGGAGCGCCCGCGCTATTATATTCTAAGTCAAGATATCGAGCTTCACCAAAGGTTTGAGTTCTTGAACGAGGCTAGCGCCCTGATAGATGGGCAAATGGGCGGCCAAAGGGAGGTCCGCCTTCGAGATCTGGACTTTAGTTATCAAGTTGGACTTCCTCCTCTCAAGGAACGGCCGAAGATTTTGGTCGGATCATATGATAACGAGGATCCGCGACCAATGGATTTATATGGAGACGATGATTTTTTTATATCTACTAAGTTGAAGGATATTCTTTGTAATATCGACCCTACCGCGTTTGAAATGGTGGAATGCGATGCTTATGACGCCGCAGGAAATGCAATCGATTCATATTGGTGGATTGATGTCACTACCGTATTAGACGCAGTAGACGAGTCGCGGTCAATATTTACGCGTCAGACAGACAATCCGTTTTCAAGCGGCGAACCTGTTGACAGCGTTCGTTATTTAACGCTCAATGATATTCACATGGATTGTAACGTTGTCAGCAATCATCATATCTTTAAATTAATACCGGACGGTCAGCGTACAGTCGTCGATGAAATCGTGGCAGACATATGCAGGTCTAATGGCATACGCGGCGTCGCGTTTACTCATCTGCAGCCCCCAACACCAAATGAACGCAGCTATCGATTTGGCCTATTCAACAATGAATACTGGAATGACTTGGGATATTTGTCATGAGCGGCGAACCAAACACGCATCATATCATTCAACAATCACTTAGAGACAATAAGCTTATAAAGTTTTTAGGTGGCGATAGCGTCATAGAGAACGTCCTTAGGTCGCGCACCCATAAAGGTCCGGAGCTGGGGACTTTCCTGCCTGGCGGCTTTCGGAAAGCCAGTGGCGAAAACGGCCGTTCTGCAACCGCGATTGCGGACGGACGGGAGTCGCCCCAGACGCGGACGTTGACCGCAGATTCTCGGTTTCCCGAAACCTGCCGTTCGCTTGGCAAACGCTCTTCGGCGGGAACTTGGCCGGTTGCGCGCTTTCCGCTTCCGAGTCGCTCCGTGGCTAACGTGGACCTTCGTTCAGCCAATGACTCAGGGCGAAAAGACCCAGTTGCGGGCGTTCAAAGCGCCCCATCCGTGTCCTAACTTCGGACGTTCGTTCATCGCCGTCGCGGCGACTGCTATGAGTCTTAAAAATGACGCAGTTAGACACGAAATATTGCAAGCCAAAAACCTGCCGATCTTGCAGGTATACCGCGCTCACCCCGGGCGCTCGTCGCATAGAGCGAGCCCAATTACGGTTTCCGATCGGTCGCTATTGTTTGACGCCGAGCTCTTGCCGACGCGCCGATGCGGTTCGGCCTGATTTGGCGCTATTTGCGATGATCTGGTCAAGGGCTGCGGGTCGCCCGAACAATATCGTCCAGCGTTGGTGCCAGCTTACCGCTGCCAATAGGCCGGCAAGCATCAACCGCCATTGTGCAAAAGCAATGACGATTGGATTATAGGTCACTATCGGCGTGACTAGTCCGTATTTGAGACCACCGCCTTGGGGCTCGACCCGCAACGTCCCGAACAGGCGATCGAACACAATCACCACGCCCCCGAAATTGCAGTCGAGATAGGCAGCGTCAGACGCATGGTGCGCGCGGTGGTGCGACGGGGTGTTCAGCACCCATTCGAGCGGCCCAAGCTTGCCGATGGCTTCGGTGTGCAGGCCATATTGATAGAGCAGATTTGCGCTGAGCAGCCCGATCACCATCAGCGGCGGAAAGCCGATCACGACGAGTCCCAGAAATAGCAGCCAGCCGCCCGAAAAAATGCCGGTCCAGCCGAGCCGGATCGCGGCCGGCAGCGTCACTTCGTTCGCACTGTGGTGCACAGCATGCGTTGCCCACAACCAGTTGACCAGATGACTCCATCGGTGGAACCAGTAATAGGTGAATTCAACCGCGACAAACCCGGCCACCCAGACGCGCCAGTCGTCGATTGGCAAGGGGAAGAGCGCGATGCGGTGGGCCGCGCTATAAACACCGGTCAGCACGATTGCGGTCAAAGGTCGGATCACGAATTGCCCGGCGGCGATGCCAAACGACGCCAGGCTCGCCCGCCAGTCATAGCCGCGCGTGCCATCGGTCGATCGCCAGCGCCATTCGATCAGCGCCAGAATCAGGAAGAAGAGCAGAATGGCGGGGCGATGCACAATCTCAGGCATGTCAGCGCGCCCCGCCAGCACGCAGCTGCACGGTCGCAGCATCGGCCTCTGCCTTGGTGACGCAGCCGTCGTGATTGGCATCGGCCAGGTCGAAGAGCGGAGTCGGGCCGTCAACAAATTCGGCGCGGCTCAGCCGACGGTCAGCGTCGGTATCATATTGCTTGATCATGCTCTCGAGTTGAAGGCCGACTGATGACGCTCGCAGGAAGGCAGGGATATCATCGGGCGCCAACACCCCATCGCGATCGCGGTCGAAACGGACAAAATTGGACGCGCGCCACATGATCAGCTCGGCCCGCGTCACCTTTCCGTCATGGTTGGCGTCGGCTTCCATCATGCGCGCCATCGCCTGGGCGGCATCGGCCGCCTGCTGCGCCGTGGCTGGGGTGATAATGAAGAGCGCCGAAAACAATAGCGACCATCGCATGGAAATGGCTCCTTGGGGGTTCGAGCGATAATATCGGAAACTTCGCGCCACCCCGGGGAGAGGGGGCGGAGCGGCGCGAAGACGGGCAAGATCAACGCGGGCAGGCAATCGCCTCGCCGCTGGCGTTGGTGCACGTTCCTGAATGGACGGGCTTGCCAGTTGCCGGATCGATCTGCGTTGAGCCGCTATAGCTGTTGCCCGTTGCCGTTGACGTCCCGTTGGTCGAGCGCCCGCCTGACCAGGTGCCGTCGGCAGCGCGCGATACGTTGCTGCTGCTGTTTACGGAACCGCGCGCGCCAGAGGCGGCAAGTCCGCTGCTGCGCGTACCCGATCCATCGGGGTTGACCGTGGTGGTCGATCCGCGCAGGCCGGTGGCACCGCTGGCGGTATTGAAGGCTCCGCCCGATGCGGCGGTAACCGATCCATCGGCGTTACGTCTGGCGCCGCCGGCGCGCGCCGCCGTGCCATTGGGGCCGCTGACAACCGTCGCCGCGCCATTGGTGCCGCGCACATGCGCACGACTTCGTTGGGCATCGGCAGCATGAGATGTTGCGATCAGGCCCGCGCTGAGTGCGACCAGGCCAAGCTGAGATAAGCGTTTCACAATAGGTCTCCATATTCTCATATCGGCGAGCGGCGGGGTACCGCTTGCTGAGGACGAATTACCCCTTGCGATATTGCACCTTGTCGTCGCCAAACCGCCTTTGTGCGACAAAGCGTTACGTTGGCCGAGCGATGTCATGGCGTGTCACATCATCCCGTTGCGGGTCGGCTTCAGTCCCGGCATGACTTGACCATGGCCGATCAAAAATCCTGGCGCATCATTGTCGTCGACGACGACCCGGAGCTGCGGGCCCTGATTCAGCGGTTTCTGGGTCAATATGACTTCGTGGTACGTGCAGTCGCCGATGGGGCAGCGCTCGATGTCGCGCTCACACGCGATCCGGCCGACGCCATTGTGCTTGATCTGATGATGCCCAGAGAGGACGGCCTCAGCATTTGCCGCAGACTGCGCGCCACTGGCGACGCGACCCCGATCATCATGCTCACCGCGCGCGGCGATTCAGTCGATCGCATCATAGGCCTCGAAATGGGCGCCGACGATTATCTCGCCAAGCCTTTCGAGCCGCGCGAACTTGTCGCCCGGCTGAATGCCGTGTTGCGGCGCGCTGGCACACAGGCCGGAGCATCATCAAGCAACGGACTGGCCTTCGGGCCGTATCGCCTCGATACCGGCGCAATGACGTTGACGCGCGACGGCACGCTGCTCTCCCTGTCGTCGCGCGAATTTGCACTGCTCGCCGCATTGGCCGCAAGCGCGGGCCGCCCGCTAAGCCGCGCCCAGCTGATCGACCGCGCGCTGGGCCGCAACGCCGAGGTCACCGATCGGGCGATCGACGTCCAGATTGCGCGGTTGCGTAAAGCCATGGGTGAAGATCCTGACGATCCCAAATGGGTCAAGACGATCTGGGGCATCGGCTATGTTCTCGTCGAGGCAACGCCGTGCTGAAGTCGCTTCGCTCGCGTCAGGTCGCATTGATGGCGGTTGTTCTGCTGCTCACTCAAGCGCTTACGCTCACCCTTGTCGTCGAGCTGGCCGTCTATCCGCAGGTGAAGCGCGTCGCAGGGCTTTTGGCGCACAATGTCAGGATGCTGAGTGCCGCGATCGATGCGCTGCCGCCGGGTGAGCGCGCCGGATTCATCGCCCGCATCAATGCTGCGGGTAAGGTTCGGATCGTCTCCGGCTCGGGCCCACCACCCGGTGTCGACGGGCGCCCGAGCCAGCTCGAACAGCAAACGCTTACCGCGCTTGCGGTCGAGCTTGGCCAGCAGCACACGATGGTCTGGCGCGGTGGCGGGGGCAAACAGCTTTGGGTTCACCTCCAGCTTGCGCCCAAAGAGGCCTATTGGTTGGCTCTGGCACCATCGACGGGCTGGTCGCCTAGTGGCGCGGGGTTCGGGTCGATCGCGATTGCACTGGCGATCGCGCTATTGGGGGGCTTACTGTTACAGCGCTGGGTCAATCGCCCCCTCAAAGCGCTGACCGATGCGGTCGACGCGATGCCCGATGCGCGACCCGTTCGGGCATTGGCGGTGCATGGTCCCACCGAGATCACGTCGGTGGCTAGATCGTTCGATCGCATGGCAGCGCGGCTCGAAGCGCAGGAGCGTGACCGGGCGTTCATGCTCGCCGGGATCAGTCATGATCTGAAGACGCCGCTTGCCAAGCTTCGGCTGGCCGCCGCCCTGCATCCAATCGGCGATCCTGAACAAGATGCGATCGTTGCGCGCCAGTTAGATCGGATGGACCGGATGCTTGGCCAATTCCTCGACTTTGGCCGAGGAAATGAGGGCGAGCCATCAGGTCGGGTCGATGTTGCGGCGCTAGTCGACAATGTGCTCGTCACGCTCGATTTGAAGGAATCCATGGTGCTGCGGACCACCGGCAGGACCGTCACAGTGCTGAAGCCAATGGCGTT
>JBBQHG010000186.1:0-5664 GCA_038323755.1 Sphingomonadales bacterium | reverse complement strand
GGACAAATCGGCGCGCGTGATCGACGTGATCTCGCCCCAGGGCAAGGGTCAGCGCGCGCTGATCGTCGCCCCGCCGCGCGTCGGCAAGACGGTGATGCTGCAAAATCTCGCCAAGGCGATCACCGACAACAACCCTGACGTCTTCCTGATCGTGCTGCTGATCGACGAGCGGCCCGAGGAAGTGACCGACATGCAGCGCAGCGTGAAGGGGGAGGTGATTTCCTCCACCTTTGACGAGCCAGCCCAGCGCCACGTTCAAGTTGCTGAAATGGTTATTGAAAAGGCAAAGCGCCTGGTCGAGCACAAGAAGGATGTCGTCATCCTGCTCGATTCGATCACCCGGCTTGGCCGCGCTTACAACACCGTCGTCCCGTCATCGGGCAAGGTGCTGACCGGCGGCGTCGATGCCAATGCCTTGCAGCGGCCCAAGCGCTTCTTCGGTGCCGCGCGCAATATCGAGGAAGGCGGCTCGCTCTCGATCATCGCGACCGCGCTGATCGATACCGGCAGCCGCATGGACGAAGTGATCTTCGAAGAATTCAAGGGCACCGGTAACTCGGAAATCGTGCTCGATCGCAAGGTGGCCGACAAGCGCATCTTCCCGGCGCTCGACGTCGGCAAGTCGGGCACGCGCAAGGAAGAGCTGCTGGTCGACAAGGGCAAGCTGTCCAAAATGTGGGTGCTGCGCCGCATCCTCATGCAGATGGGCACGATTGATGCGATGGAATTCCTGCTCGACAAGATGAAGGATTCCAAGACCAATGAAGACTTTTTCGATTCGATGAATCAATAGCCCACTGTCCCCGGAGAATTGACGATGCTGGCATTGATCGCCACCGAACCGATGTCGATGGCGTATCTGTGGCAGCATATTCTGCTGGATTTCGCCAATATCGGCACGACATCGGCGCTGATTGCGTTCGGCACCGTCGTGCTGCTCGATGTTGCGCTTGCGGGTGACAATGCCGTGGTCGTCGGCGCGCTGGCCGCTGGCCTGCCGGCGAGCCAGCGCAAGCAGGTCATTGCGATCGGCATTCTCGCTGCGCTGATCCTGCGGATCGTGTTTGCGATCGCGGTTCTCTATGGGCTGGAGAGCTTCAAGCATTACGGCTTGGTGTTTGGCGGTGGCCTGTTGCTGCTGTGGGTCGCCTGGAAAATGTACCGTGAGCTTCAACCGCGCGGCCATGTCGGAGATGACGAAAGCGGCATCCGCCCGCCCAAAAGCTTTCTGGGTGCGGCCTGGGCCGTGGCTCTCGCTGATGTGTCGATGAGCCTGGATAATGTGCTGGCGGTCGCCGGTGCGGCGCGCGCGCATCCCGGCATCATGGTCATCGGCCTGATCCTGTCGGTCGCGCTGATGGGCATCGCCGCCAACGTCATCGCCAAATATATCGAGCGCTATCGCTGGATTGCGTGGTTCGGCCTGATCGTCATCGTCTATGTAGCGGGCCGGATGATTTATGATGGCTGGTTCGATGTCGAACCAATGATGGCGCAGTTTCTCTAGAGCAACCGGCTCGGGTCGGGATGATGGCGTTGCTCATGCGCGAGCAGCCACGCCTTGGTGGTCGGCCCGCCGCCGCCCGAATAATATCCCAGGACATTGCCGGCGGAGAGCACGCGGTGACATGGCACGATAATCGGCAGCGGGTTGTGCGCACAGGCTTGGCCAATCGCTCGCGGTGCTGATCCCAGCTGGTGAGCAAGCGCGCCGTAGCTCAAGGTTTCACCATAGGGGATGGCGATCATCCCATCGCGAAGATGTTGGCCGCGCGCGGTCCGCATTGGCTGCAAGGGGAGATTGAAGTCGGTGCGGGTGCCCGCAAACCACTCAGCCACTTGCTGTGCTGCGTCCTCAAGCACCGGGGCTGTTCCACGTGAAACGCCGTTGCCTTCCCCACCAATCGTGAGCGACACCAGCTGATTGCCCTCGGCGGCCAATGTGATGGTACCGATGGGCGTTGCGATCTGGATGAACTCGCGCGCATACATAAGCGTGGTTATGCAAAGTGCGACGCCAATGCTCAAGCGGAGTTGGATGGGTCAATGAAAATCAATGTTGAGGTTGAATGCACGCCAGAGGAAGCGCGCCGGCTCATGGGCCTGCCCGATTTCACGCCCGTTCATGAAAAATATATCACCACGCTGACCGATTCGATGGACGGGCACATCAAGCCCGAAATGCTCGAATCGGTGATGCGCAGCTGGGCGCCGATGGGCGAGGCGGGGATGAACTTCTGGCGGCAATTGTTTGACAGCAGCGCCCGGCCCAAGGGCTAGAAGGGACAGCCATTGCCGAGCGACGATACGATTTTTGCGCTCGCCAGCGGTCAGGCGCCTGCGGCGATTGCCATCGTGCGAGTCAGCGGGCCGCTTGCTGCTGCTGCCGTGCGCATGCTGGCGGGTGATTTGCCGCGCCCGCGCACCGCTTCGTTGCGCGCGCTTCGGGATCCGTTGGACGGTGTATTGATTGACCGGGCCCTGCTGTTGTTTTTCCAAGGGCCTGGCAGCGTCACGGGGGAGGATTTGGTCGAATTGCACCTGCATGGCGGCCGTGCTGTCATCGCGGCATTATGTACGGCGCTCGGGCGGATGGAGGGCTTGCGACCTGCCTTGGCAGGCGAATTTACGCGCCGCGCCCTGATGGCCGGACGGATCGACTTGGCGGAAGCCGAAGGGCTGGGCGATCTGCTCGCGGCGGAAACCGAAGGGCAGCGCCGCGCCGCGATGGCGGCTGCCGAAGGACTTGTCAGTCGATCGGTCAATCATTGGCGTGATCAGCTGTTACTGGCGTCCGCGATGGTCGAGGCGTCGCTTGATTTTTCGGATGAAGATGATGTGGGCGCGGACCCTGTTAAACCAGCGCGCACCGTGATCCGGCAGCTCGCGACGGATATCGCGGTGGCGTTGGCCACCCCCCCGGTCGAGCGACTTCGCGATGGTGTGCGGGTGGTGTTGGCTGGGTCACCCAACGCTGGCAAGTCGACGCTGTTCAATCGCCTTGCTGATCGCGACGCCGCGATTGTGTCCCCCATTGCAGGGACGACCCGCGATCGTATCGACGCGCCTGTCCTGCGAGAGGGGATCGCCTATTTATTGACGGATACAGCGGGCCTAGTTGATCGAACCGCCGATCCAATCGAAGCGATCGGTGTCGCGCGCGCGCGCGAGGCGTTGGCGGCGGCGGATATTGTCCTGTGGCTCGATGACGCGCCACCTGATGATGGCTGGCCGCCGCTCTTATGGCTTTGGCCACGCGCGGATGTGCGCGGCAAGCCGTCATCTGCGGCGCGGATGGCCGTTTCAGCCGCGACTGGCGAGGGCATCGATGCGCTTTGGCTGGCGATTGCAGATCTGGCCCGGTCATTGCTCCCGCGCGATGATCAGGTCGCGCTCAATGCCCGCCAGCGCGGCTTGATTTCGCACTGTGGAGCAGCGCTCGAGGCTGGTCTCGAGCAGCCAGACGTCTTGCTCCTGGCCGAGGATTTGAGGGTAGCGCGTGGCGCGCTTGATCGGGTGACCGGCGCGGTCGGCGTGGAGGATGTGCTCGACACCGTGTTCGGTCGCTTCTGCATTGGCAAATGATGTTTCACGTGGAACGCTTTTGACTTGAAGCGCGTCTCGGCATAGCGAGCCAGGATGCATTTCGATGTACTCATCGTCGGCGGCGGACATGCCGGTACCGAAGCTGCGGCTGCGGCTGCTCGCCGGGGCGCGCGCACGGCTTTGATCAGCTTTGATGCAAGCAAGATCGGGGCAATGTCTTGCAATCCTGCGATTGGCGGGCTCGGCAAAGGCCATCTGGTGCGCGAAGTTGATGCGTTCGATGGGTTGATTGCACGGGCCACCGATGCGGCCGGCATTCATTACCGCATGCTCAACCGCAGCAAAGGCACCGCGGTGCAGGGGCCGCGTGTGCAGGCGGATCGGCGGCTTTATGCTGGCGCGATCCAGGCGATGCTCGCAGACCTGCCGGGGCTGGAGATTGTCGCGGGTGAGGCCGCGTCGCTGCTGATCCAGGACACTGGCGTGGCAGGTGTGACGCTGGCTGACGGCAGAGAGCTGCACGCGCGGTCGGTCGTTCTCGCGACCGGCACCTTCCTGGGTGGTCGTCTCTTTTGCGGTGAAGAGCGCGACGCGGGCGGGCGTCGCGGGGAGCGTGCAGCGACCCTTCTCGGTGCGCAGCTGCGAGAGATGGGCTTGCCAATGGAACGGCTGAAGACCGGTACCCCGCCGCGACTGGATGGACGGACAATCAATTGGGCCGCGCTTGAGGAGCAGCGCTCGGACAGTGATCCGTGGACAATGTCGCCGCTGACCGGGGGGCGCCTGCTACCGCAGCTTTTCTGCGCGATCACCCGGACGACAGCGCAAACGCATGAGATTATCAGGAGCGGGCTGGATCGCTCGCCACTGTTCAGCGGGGCGATCGGCGCTGCCGGGCCGCGCTATTGCCCCTCGATAGAGGACAAGATCCACCGTTTTGCAGACCGCGATGGCCATCAAATCTTTCTCGAGCCGGAGGGGCTGGACGATCATCTCGTCTATCCCAACGGCATATCGACGTCGCTTCCCGTTGATATCCAGGCCGCAATGATCGCGTCGATCCCTGGCCTTGAGCGCGCGCACATCGCAGCGCCTGGCTATGCGGTCGAATATGATCATATCGACCCACGCGCGCTTGATCGAACGCTGGCGCTGAAATCGCTGCCCGGCTTGTTCTGCTGCGGTCAGATCAACGGCACGACAGGCTATGAGGAAGCGGCGGGGCAGGGGTTGCTTGCCGGCCTGAATGCTGCTGCGCACGCGCTCGAACTCGCCCCCGTTATTCTTGACCGCGCGAGCAGCTACCTTGGCGTCATGATCGATGATTTGGTGCTTCACGGCGTTACAGAGCCCTATCGGATGCTCACGGCGCGCGCTGAATTTCGGTTGCACCTGCGCGCGGACAATGCCGAGGCGCGGCTCGGCCCCATTGCTGAGGCCGCGGGCAGTCTTGGCACTGAACGCCGCGCTCGCCAGCGCCGCCGATTAGCGGACACTGCGGCAATCCGGGGCGTACTGTCCAAGGAGATACGCCCGCATGATATTATCGCGCGGGGCGGCGCAATCGCCAATGATGGCGTCCGGCGCTCGGCATTTGACTGGCTCCGCTTTCCTGGCGTCTCGATCGATCACGTCGCGCCTGCACTCGCCGCCCATCATGATCCAGCGCTGGTTGCAGAGATTGTTGAGGATGCGCGTTACGCACCCTATCTTCAGCGCCAGGCGAGCGAAATCGCGCAGTTGCGCCGGGACGAATCGATGCTTTTGCCCGTAGATCTCGATTTTGCGGCGATAGCCGGTCTGTCGAATGAAATGGTGGAGCGCCTGTCGGCTGCTGCCCCTTCGTCGCTTGCCGCTGCTGGTCGCATCCGCGGCATCACGCCCGCAGCACTGTCCGCCATCCTGCTCCATGCCCGCAGGCGTGCGGCATGACCGAGGAGGAAGCGCGGGCATGGGTGCGGACACGGTTCGATGTTTCACGTGAAACACAGCTTGAACGCTATGCGCAGCTGATCACGACCGAAGCCGCAAACCAGAACCTGGTATCTGCCAGCAGCCTCGACCATCTCTGGAGCCGGCACATCACCGATTCCGCGCAGCTCGTGCCGATGGCCGATG
>JBBQHG010000185.1:0-5678 GCA_038323755.1 Sphingomonadales bacterium | reverse complement strand
CGAGCCTCGAGGAAATCTCCGAAGAGCTGGCTGATCAGGTAACGATCACCAAGGCCAATCTCGACGACGCGCCCGAAGCAGCCACCCGCTTCGGCATCCGCACCATCCCCAACCTCGTCCTGTTCAAGGGCGGCGAGGAAGTCGCGCGCTTCAGCCGTGCCGCCCCCAAGAGTCAGCTCAAGGCATGGCTCGAGGGCGCGCTCGCCTGACCGTCAGGCGGGTTTGAGAATCTGCCCGATCCGCGGGAAGTGGACGGCCACCGTCCCGACCTGCGGATCGTCGCGCAGCAGCACGATATCGCGATCGGTGCAGCGCAGCAGCGTCCCCGTCACCGTATCGGCACCCGGGTCTTCGGTGCGGATCGCGACCGCCTGACCTTCGCTGAACCCGCTGCCCGCATCGACCTGCGCGGTTGCGGTCGGAGCCGCCTCGCGCGCTACTGCCAGCGCGTCGGCTGCCGTCATGTCGATCCGCTCGCCATGGCCAATCGCATCGCAACGCGCGATCCAAGCGGCGACATGCGGGAACCCGGCAAGCCGCGCCTCGGTCAAGCCAAAATGGCCCTGGAACCACACATTCATCCCCGCCGCGCAATCGGCATAGCCCGCCGCGTCTCCGCCAAGGAACGCGCGGCCATCGGCCAGCGCATCCTCGAGCTTGGCGAGCCAACCCCGGAACTGCGCGGTCTGGTGCGGCGCAGCCTTGATCATCCGCTCGCGGTCCATGCCGAACAATTTCTTCCGGTCTTCCATGAAAGCATCGTCGATCTTGTCGGCGACCACGGCCATTGCCGATCCCACCGCCTGGCTGAACGTGGCACCGCCCGATTGCGCCGCGACCAGTGCGCCCAACCGACCCAGCGGGCCGGGGTATAAAGTGGGGGAGGGCTGATGCGCCTCGATCGCTTCAATCGCGATCGCCGTGTCGCAATAGATATCAGCCCCGATCTGCAGCACCGGCGTCTTGCGATAGCCGCCGGTCAGCGGCGTTAGCTCGGGCTTGGGCGCGACATTGGGGATGGTTACCGAGTGCCAGCGCGCACCTTTGATCCCCAGCGCGCGGCGGACGAGCTCGGCATAAGGCGAGCGCGAATAATGGTGGAGGATCACATCGTGCATTTCATGTTTCCCGAGCGAGAGGTGGGTGAGGTCACGTTAGCGGTATCATGACCTGGCGGGCAAACCCGGCCCGCTCCGTCAGCCGCCCATACCAGCTGGCGAGTGCAGTGAAAGCGGGGCGAGGGACATCCAGGGTGAACCAGGTATAAGCGTAAACGCCCATCGGGATGTCTCCCAGCCCGAATTCGGCGCCTGAAAGCCAGGGCGACTGGGCCAGGGCATTGTCCAGAATGGCCATGAGCCGCCCCGATGCCGCGACAGAACGGGCCACGGCATCGGCATCCCTGTTATCCGCCGTCCGGCGCACCAGGTTGACGAAAGCATCGCGCTGGGCGTCGGCATAAGCAAATTGCCAGTCCATCCACCGGTCTGCCATCGCCCGGACCGCAGGGTCTGCTGGCCAGAGCGCGGGGGCGTAGCGGGCGGCGAGATATCGCAGGATCGCGTTCGATTCCCACAGAACAAAGCCGTTATCGTCGATGGTTGGAATGAGCGCATTGGGATTCAGTGCGCGATAGGCGGCATCCATGCCGAATGTGCCGCCGACATCGTGTCTGACATAGTCGAGGCCGATCTCGTCGGCGAGCCACGCGACTTTCTTGACATTGTGCGAGTTGAGCCGGCCCCAGATTGTCAGCACGCCATTAGCTCCGGTAATCGGCGTTGATCGAGATATAGCCGTGCGTCAGGTCGCAGGTCCAAATCGTGGCGCTGCCTTCGCCCAGGCCAAGATCGACACCAATGTCGATTTCAGGCCCTTTCAAATGAGCGGCGACCGGCGCTTCATCATATCCTTCCACCGCTAAGCCGTGGCGCGCGACCTGCGTGGTGCCAAATCGGATCGAGAGCAGATCGCGGTCGGCGGGTTCCCCCGCCTTGCCGACGGCCATGACGACGCGGCCCCAATTGGCATCTTCTCCCGCGATGGCAGTTTTGACCAGTGGGGAGTTGGCAATCGACAGCGCTATCCGGTGCGCGCTGGCATCGCTCTGCGCTCCCGTCACATCGATCGTTATGAACTTCTGTGCGCCTTCGCCGTCACGGACGACCAGATGCGCGAGCTGACGGCAGACATCATGGAGCGCTGCGCAGAACGCGTCAGATCCTGGCGTCTCCGCCGATACAAGGCACGCATTGCCTGCGCTGCCCGTGGCGAACATGAGCACGGTGTCGCTCGTCGACGTGTCGCTATCCACCGTGATGCACGAAAAGGTCGATCGATTGGCACGCGCCAGCGCCTGCTGAAGGAAAACCGGGTCAATGGCGGCATCGGTAAAGATGAACCCCAGCATCGTTGCCATGTCTGGCGCGATCATGCCTGATCCCTTGATGATGCCCGTGAGCGACACGCGCTTGCCATCAACGATGGCGGTTGCGGTTGCGCCCTTGGCAAAGGTGTCGGTGGTGCCGATGGTGGTGGCTGCGTCCTCCCAGCTGCAGCGCGGGGCGGCCAGTGCGGCGTCTAGCCCCGCTTCTGCCTTGTCGATCGGCAGCGGCACGCCGATGACGCCCGTCGATGCGACGAACACCTCATGTGGCTGGCATCCGAGCCGCTCGGCGATGCGCGTGACAATGGCGTCGACGGCGGCTCGCCCCCGCTGGCCCGTAAAGGCATTGGCGTTGCCTGCGTTGACGACGAGCGCCCGAGCGCTGCCCGTGGCAAGCGCCGAGCGGCACCATTCCACTTCCGGCGACGGACATTTGCTGGTCGTCGTCACGCCGGCAACGCTGGTGCCCGGCGCGAGCGTGACCAGCGTCAGATCGCATCGGCCCCAATCCTTGTATCCGGCGCGGGCGATATGCGGGATTACCCCTGCAATATCGGGCAGGGCAGGGAAGTGGGCAGGTGCCAGCGGGGAGCGGGATGACATAGCAATACTCTCGGCCTAAGGTGGTGGTTCGAATTTCTGGGGGTGTTAGAGTGCGTATGATTGAAGGCAAGATGGCATTCGCCCATTGGAGTTTGGCGATAGCTGCATTTTCGATTGCCGTGCCCGCCATCGCAGTGGAACCGGCGAAGGCAGAGCATGCAATGCCTAAACCCATTGGCAACCCTGCCGACTGGTTCCCTCGTGATTCCTATCCACCGGCGGCCAAAGCAGCGTCGCAAGAGGGGCGAACCGCATTTTCGCTCGATATCGATGCCGGCGGCCGGATCACCGGCTGCAATATCGTCGAGTCCAGCGGGTCTGAACTGCTCGATTCAACAACCTGCATCCAGCTCATCACCAATGGTCGTTTTTCGCCGGCGCATGACAAGGACGGCAAGCCCGTGGCGAGCACCTGGTCATCGGCGATGCGATGGGAATTGGTCGAGCCGGTCGCGTCCGAGGAATAAGCTTGCCGCAGCCACTGCGGATTTGGGTTGGACGTATCGGGGGGGAGACCCTATGTGCGCTCACGACTTGATGCTGGATCGCTTGTGAATTTCCTGCTGCTCCTTTCTGCGATGCTTTCTGCCTTCACCGGTGTGGTGACGGTTGGCGGCGCTGTGGCGCCACAGGCACTCAGCCGCGGTCTGGTAGAATCCGCAGCCGTTCAGGTGCGGGATCGCGCGGTCACAAAACGCCCACAACAGGCGGTGCGGTCGCTGATCGATAGTGCGGCAATGCCGCTCGCCAGCCCGCTGGCGTTGGTGACGATCGAACCCTTGTTCGCGAGCCGCCTGCGCGAATAGCGCGCCATCGGCCCTTATGCCGTGGCCATTGGCCAGCGTTTCATTGTCTCCAGCGCGCTCGCGATCGTCGCGTTGCCTGCGTCATTACCAGTTCAGGAATTTTCTATGCTCGGTGGCCTCGCCAAATCCATTTTCGGATCGTCGAACGATCGCTACGTCAAATCGCTTGGGTCGATTGTCGCCAAGATCAACGCGTTTGAGCCGCAGATATCAGCGCTGGACGATGCGGCACTAGCCCATCAGACCGTGCTCTTTCGCCAGAGGCTGGCCAATGGCGAGAAGCTCGACGACCTCCTTCCCGAAGCTTTCGCAACCGTGCGCGAAGCCGCCAAGCGGACGCTGGGCCAGCGCCATTACGATGTGCAGATGGTCGGCGGCATCGTGCTTCACCGGGGCGAAATCGCCGAGATGCGCACGGGTGAAGGCAAGACGCTGGTCGCGACGCTTGCCTGCTATCTGAATGCGCTGCCGGGCACCGGCGTCCATGTTGTCACAGTCAACGACTATCTTGCAGCGCGCGATGCCGAGTGGATGAGCAACGTCTACGGCTTTTTGGGCATGACAACAGGCGTGATCGTCCCGAATCTGACCGATCAGCAGCGCCGCGACGCATATAATTCAGACATTACCTATGCCACCAATAACGAGCTTGGTTTCGATTATCTGCGCGACAACATGAAGTACGAGCGCGAATCGATGGTGCAGCGCAAGTTCAACTTCGCGATTGTCGATGAGGTCGATTCGATCCTGATCGACGAGGCGCGCACGCCGCTGATCATCTCCGGCCCGACCGACGACAAGACCGACCTGTATCTGCGGGTCGATGCGATCGTGAAGCAGCTGACACCCGATACCTATGAGCTCGATGAGAAGCAGAAATCGATCATCCTGACCGAGGCTGGAACGGAAACAGCCGAGCGTATGCTGGAGGCTGCCGGTCTGCTCGAAGGCACGAACCTGTATGATTTCGAAAATACGCAGGTGGTCCATCACCTGAACCAGGCGCTGCGCGCCAACATGATGTTCAAGCGCGACACCGATTATATCGTGAAAGATGGCAAGGCGATCATCATCGACGAGTTCACCGGCCGCATGATGGATGGCCGACGCTGGTCGGATGGGCTGCACCAGGCGGTCGAGGCCAAGGAAGGCGTGGAGATCGAGCCCGAGAACCAGACGATGGCGTCGATCACCTTCCAGAATTATTTCCGGATGTATCCCAAGCTGTCCGGCATGACCGGAACGGCCGCGACCGAAGCGGCTGAATTTTTCGACATCTACAAGATGAACGTCGTAACGATCCCGACCAATGTGCCGGTCCAGCGCGTCGACGAGGAAGACGAATTCTACAAAAATACGCAGGATAAGTTCGGCGCGATCGCCAAGAAGATCAAATATCATGCGGAAAAAGGCCAGCCCGTGCTGGTCGGTACGGTCTCGATCGAAAAATCCGAGCTGCTCTCCGAATTTCTCGTCAAGGAAGGCGTCGCGCATGAAGTGCTCAACGCGCGCCAGCACGAGCGCGAGGCGCATATCGTCGCTCAGGCGGGGCGCAAGAGCGTGGTCACCATCGCGACCAACATGGCAGGGCGAGGGACCGATATTCAGCTGGGCGGCAACGTGGAATTCCGCGTCAATGACGAGCTTGCCGGGATGGCCGAAGGGCCGGAGCGGGATGCCGCAATCGCCAGGATCAAGGCAGAAGTGGCGGCTGAGAAGGCCGAGGTGCTGGCCGCCGGCGGCTTGTTCGTCCTCGGTACCGAGCGGCATGAAAGCCGCCGCATCGACAACCAGCTGCGCGGTCGATCTGGCCGCCAGGGTGACCCCGGTCTTAGCCGTTTTTACCTCAGCCTCGATGATGATCTGCTGCGCATTTTCGGCCC
>JBBQHG010000184.1:0-5701 GCA_038323755.1 Sphingomonadales bacterium | reverse complement strand
CGGTGGCCGCGCTGGTACTTTTTGTTGCTGCCGGTGGGGGCGGGGCTTTTCTATTCCAATGCCGCCGGTCACCGACCACTTGATCAGGCGACGGCGGCCTTCAGCGCGTCGACCAAATCGGTCTTTTCCCAAGTGAAGCTGTCGCCTTCGGCTTTGCGGCCGAAATGGCCATAGGCTGCAGTCTGCTGATAGATCGGCGCATTGAGCTTCAGATGCTCGCGGATGCCCTTGGGCGTCAGGCGGACCAGCTGCGGCAGCACCTCTTCCAGCGTTGCTTCGGATACGGTGCCGGTGCCGTGCGTGTCGACATAGACCGACAGCGGCTCGGCAATGCCGATCGCATAGCTCAGCTGGATCGTGCAGCGCTTGGCCAGGCCGGCGGCAACGATGTTCTTCGCCAGATAGCGTGAGACATAGGCGGCCGAGCGATCGACCTTGGTCGGGTCCTTGCCGCTGAACGCGCCGCCGCCATGCGGGGAAGCGCCGCCGTACGTGTCGACGATGATCTTGCGACCGGTAACGCCGGCATCGCCATCAGGCCCGCCGATTTCGAAGCGGCCGGTCGGATTGACGTAGATCGCGGTTTCATCGGTGATGAAGCCCTCAGGCAGCACCTTGTGGAACACGCCGACCACATAGTCGCGCAGTTCCTTGTACTTGGCCGGATCACCTTCATTGTCGTGGAAATAATAGCCGGGCGCATGCTGCGTCGACACGACAAGCGCGGTGGCGCGCACCGGCACTTCGTTTTCGTAGGCGAGCGTCACCTGGCTCTTGGCATCGGGCTCAAGGAAGGGAACGACCTTGTTGTGGCGGTCATGCGCCATCTGCTCGAGAATGCGGTGCGAATAATAGAGCGTCGCGGGCAGCAGATCGGGAGTCTCATCGGTCGCATAGCCGAACATGATGCCCTGATCGCCGGCGCCTTCATCCTTGTTGCCGCTCTCGTCCACGCCCATCGCGATGTGCGCGCTCTGGCCGTGCAGGCGGTTGATGAATTCAAAGGTGTTCCAGTGGAACTGGTCCTGCTCATAGCCGATGCGCTTCACGGTCGCGCGGACGGCAGCTTCGATTTCTTCCAGCGCGCCGGGTGCCCATGCACCATTTTCATACACGCCCTTGCAGCGACTTTCGCCCGCTAGCACGACCAGGTTGGTGGTCGTCAGCGTTTCGCAGGCGATACGCGCATAGGGGTCCTTGGACAGGAACAGATCGACGACCGCGTCGGAAATCTGGTCGGCGACCTTGTCTGGATGGCCTTCGGAAACCGATTCGGACGTGAAGAGAAACGATGCGCGCATGAAGATCCCTCTAGTTGGGCAAGATTTGAGCGGCTGAACAGGGCGGTAATCGCCATATAAAGCTTTCGTTATATGGCCCCTATCGCGCTCTTTGGCGAATGGCAACTGCCAGCGCGAGCAAGGCAAGCGCGACGATCGCCGCCATCAGGTTGCCCATCCGGGCGAACAGGGTCGGGCGATGCGCCTGCGGTACCGGCAGCTCGATTGCGCCGTCGATGTGCGCCGGGATGGAAGCAAGCACCCGCCCATCGGCATCGATGATCGCCGAGACGCCGGTGGGCGTCGCGCGGATGATCGGCAATCCTTCCTCGATCGCGCGCAACCGCGCCATGGCGAGATGCTCGACCGGGCCCCAGCGGCCATACCAGCTGTCGTTCGATGGATTGAAGATGAAGGCGGGGCGATGCGCGCGGTTCACCGTCTCGCCCGAGAAAATAATCTCGTAACAGATCTGCACGCCGACCAGCCCAAAGCCCGGGAGCTTCAAACCCGATGCGCCGGGGCCAGGTTGAAAATCGAGATCGCCCGGCACCAACCGAGACAACCCTAGCGCCGACATGATCGGCCGGGCGGGCAGATACTCGCCCCAGGGCACCAGATGGCCCTTGTCGTAACGGCCGACGACGCGCGCGTTCGAATCGACTGCGAAGACCGAATTGGTCCCCGTCGTCACCTCGCCGCGCGGATCGAACTGCAGCGCATTGCCGCCCGTCATCACGATATCGCGCGGCCCAAGATGGCTGGCGATGCGCGCGAGTGTTACCTCGGGGCGGCCCTTCCAATACCATTGTGGCGGATAGCCCTGCTCGACGAAAAAGCGCAACGCGCCCTCGGGCCAGACGATCAGCCGCGGGGCGGTGCCGGGGCTGCCCATCAGCCGCTCGATCGCCTGCAGGTTCATCTCGGCATAATCGTCGCGCGGGCGCTCCTCCTGGTCGAGATCGGGCTGGATCACGCGGATGTGGGGGGCGTCGTTCGCAACGGCAACGGGCGTTATCGGGATGTCGATGCCGTTGAGCGCGGCGAGCGCGACGACAGCGATCACAGGCGCGGCCAGCCGCCAACGCCGCTGCGTCACCAGTAGTAACAGGGCTCCGGCAACCACCACCGTCAGGCCGCCCAGCGCATATGTCCCGACCAGCGTCGCGATCCGCGCGACACCCGGCAGTGGCAGCCAAATGACGCCGAGCGGGTTCCACGGATAGCCGGTAAACATCGTACCGCGGAGCCATTCTGTCGCGAGCCAGGCTGCCCCTGCGACCGCCACGAAGCTGCCACCCGGCGGTGTCGCGCCGTCGCCTGCCGCGCGCGGGCTCGCCAGCCGCCACATCAGCCCGGCGGCCAGCATGGGATAGATCGCCAGATACGCGGCAAGAATCGTCACGGCCGGATAGCCGAGCCATGCCGGCATCGCGTCCTGCAGTGTGAAGGCCCGTGCGATCCAGTTATTGCCGATCGTGAAATGGGCAATGCCGAACAGCCAGCCGCGCCACAGCGCCGCGCGCATCGAGGGTGCGTCATGGACGATCCACAACCAGCCAGCGAAGCAGGCGAGCGTCACGGGCCAAAGCTGGAGCGGCGCGAATCCAGTCGCGGCGACCGCCCCGAGCAGGAGCGAGAGCAGGGCGGGGCGGTTTTTCACCCGGCGGCTATCGCGTGCTTCCATGCGATTTGCTAGAGGCTAGCAATGTTGCGCCCCTTTCACCTTGCCTTTCCGGTCCATGAGCTAGCCGCCGCCCGTGCGTTTTACGGTGGTGTTCTTGGCTGTGATGAGGGGCGGTGCAGCGACCATTGGGTCGACTTCA
This sequence comes from Sphingomonadales bacterium, assembly GCA_038323755.1. Taxonomy (GTDB): domain Bacteria; phylum Pseudomonadota; class Alphaproteobacteria; order Sphingomonadales; family Sphingomonadaceae; genus Sphingomonas. The sequence goes on along the minus strand of JBBQHG010000184.1, from coordinate 2,595 downwards.
ACCTGTTCGGCCATCAAATAGTTGCCCATCTCGATCCGACCGCGCGCGCCGTTGTCGTGTCCAACCCGGTTGATGGGCACGACGTACCAGTCCCGCATTTCGGCATCATTCTGACGATGGATGACTGGCAGCAATTAGCCGATCGGCTGACGGCGGCGGGGGTCGTTTTCGGAATTGCGCCGCATATCCGTTTCCGGGGCGAGATCGGCGAACAGGCAACCATGTTCTGTCTCGATCCAAGCGGCAACGCACTCGAGTTCAAAGCCTTTGCCGATGACGCGATGATCTTCGCGCACGACTAGATCAATCGTCGTGCATTTCGATGACACCGACCCGAAGCATCTGTTCGGCGGCTCTTGCAAATTCGGTCATTAACGGTTCGAGCATCGGCTCCAGACCGAGTTTTTGGATCACGCCCGGCGGCGGCGTTACCCCGCCACGCTCATCTTCTATCAGCAACCCACGCGCGATCATCTTTTCGACCTGTCGGCGGACGGTTTCACGCGGCAGACCGGTGGAGGAAGCAATGGCGTTGCGCGAAATCGGGACGACCCATTCGCGGGGCAGGACGGCGGTCGCGGTAAAATGATCCGGAATCGATCTTTCGCGCATCAACTTTTGGACATTGGCGACACAAACAGTTAGGTAGATCAACAACTCGCTAGGGCTTATTGCTACTTCGCCGCTGGTAAATGCGCGTTCGGTAGCAAGGAACATGTTGGCGAGGCTGAACATGGCAACGCGCCAATGGGAGACCATTTTTTCTGGATTGGTAGCGATACGCAACGCCATGACAGACTATGCCCCTCCCTGTCCGCAATGGATGCGGCTATAGGTTGATGCCCATGACGGGTATCTTCCCGGCTTGCCTATCTTATGACGCTACTGGCGAGCAACCAAAATGAACCAAAAACTCACCCGATCATCATGATTTAGGGATTCCGCGCGACGTTAGCGCGCGGCGCTGACCCGCCACACGCGATTGCCGACATCGTCCGCGACCAGCAAGCTGCCAGTTTTATCGAGCGCAACCCCAACGGGCCGTCCCTGCGCGTCACCATTTTTATCGAGAAAGCCCGTCAGAACATCGACTGGCTTTGCCCCCTTCACAGGAAAGCCATCGGGCGCGAAGGGCACGTAGATTACCTTATAGCCGGAAACAGGGGCCCGGTTCCATGATCCGTGCTGGCCGATAAAGGCACCATTGGCGAAACCGGCGCCCAATGTGGCGCCCTTGGCAAAGCTTAGGCCCAGGGAAGCGGTGTGCGGCCCCAATGCATAATCGGGACGCTTGGAATATTCGAGCAGGTCCGGCCGCTCGGGCTGGACGCGCTTGTCGACATAGCCACCCCAATAACTATAGGGCCAGCCGAAATAATCGCCCAGGCCGACAGCGGTGAGGTAATCGGGCGCGAGATCGGACCCGAGCATGTCGCGCTCGTTGACGACGGTCCACAACCGCCCACTTTGCGGTTCAAGCGCCATGCCCTGTGGGTTGCGCAATCCCGCGCCGAATACCCGATAGGTCTTGGCGGCGGGGTCAACCTCCAGAATGTTGGCGCGGTTGGTTTCGACGTCGAGGCCATTTTCGGCGATGTTGGTGGACGATCCCACCGCCACATACAGCAGCTTGCCATCGGCGCTCGCAATCACGTTGCGCGCCCAGTGATTGCCGCCGCCGGGGTAGCGCACGACGACTTCGGGTTTGGCAGCGATCTTGGTCTGGCCGACGGAGAAGGGCACGCGCACCAGCGCATCGGTATTGGCAATGTAGAGTTGATCGCCGACCAGCACCATACCGAGCGGCGAATTGAGCCCGTCGATCAACACCGATCGGCTTTCCGCCACACCGTCGCCATTGGCATCGCGCAGCAACGTGATTCGGTTGGCCGAAGGAACCCCGGCGCCGGCCTTGCTCAGCAACGCCTTCATCACAAAGCTGGTGATGCTGAACTCGCTCTTGCGCGGCGGCGAGTTGGTTTCGGCCACCAGCATGTCGCCATTGGGCAGTTCGTACAGCCAGCGCGGATGATCGAGCCCTGAGGCAAAGGCGTTGACCTTCAGCCCGGCAGCGGCAATCGGCGCCGCGCCATCTTTCCATCCAACCACATCGGCAACCTTGATCGTCGGTACCGTCTGCTCACGCGGGGCAGAGATGATCGGCCGCGGCCCTTCTACAGCCTCTACGCTGAGCTTGGCGATATCCGGGCGGCTGATCCAATACCAGGCACCAGCAGCAGCGATGACGATAATGGCGAGCAGGATGAGGAATTTGCGCATGCCCTAAACTAGAGGCACCCGCCCGGCGGGGGAAGGCCCAAAACGCCGCTTGTCATCAACAATGCCGTCCCGCGATGATCAATCCTCGTCGATCTTGTCCTTTGCGGCGGGATGCAATCGCAGTCGCAGGATCCGCTTGGTATCTGCCTCAAGGACTTCCAGCGTCCAGCCGCTGGGATGTTCGACGCACACGCCCGCCTCGGGCACATGGCCGATGAGCACCGCTGCAAGCCCGCCGATGGTGTCGATATCGTCATCGGTTTCGGCAAGGCGCGGGTCGATCGTTTCGGCGACATCCTCGAGCTCGGCACGGCC
>JBBQHG010000183.1:0-5730 GCA_038323755.1 Sphingomonadales bacterium | reverse complement strand
CATCAGCTCGCCCATCCGATCACCGTCATAGACGTTCATCTGGCAGCCGAAGGACTTGACGTGGAAGGTCTTGGGCAAAGTCTTTGGGGGGAGCGCGTTCATCGGCGGCGCTATAGCTGGTGGGGGGCGGGGGGACAAATGCTTGTGTTGGGCCTTGGTGCTGGGGTTTTAAGGGTTTCACGCGAAGGCGTGAAGGAAGAAAAGCGCGAAGGCCGCGAAGGATGGAAGGTTGGTGCGATCGGTCTTGCCGCAGTTTTTCAAGAGAGCGATTGGAATGTCTGCCGGTCGATCGCGAGCGCCAGGCTTCGCGGCCTTCTTCCCTTCGCGGGCTTCGCGTGAACTCTTCCCCGCCGGTCGGCAGCGATAACGGCTAGGGAGCAAGCACCTCAGTCGGCGGATCATACGCCACCCCCGGCGGCACCGTCGCCAGCGCGTCATGCCCCGGAAAATCGCGCAGCGGCATGCCGAGATTGCGCTCCATCGCCTCGGCGATGCGGCGCCTGGCTTCGGCGCTGATTGCCTTGCGGCCCGGAAAATCGCGCGGGTTGAAGGGCTCGAGGAAATGCACCGCGACTGGGAAACTCCCCTTGCGCGTGAGCACGCGAAAGGCATTGTCCTGCCCCTCTTCGACGCCCACCCAGGCGATTTCCTGCGCGACCGGCCCATAATCGAGGGCAACGGGCTGGACCATGATGCCGGGCGGTGGCGGATCGAGCACGGCGAGCAGGCTGGGCTTGAAGGGTAGCAGTGACAGGCCGTCGGTGGTCGTGCCTTCGGGAAAAATGGTGATCGCCCACACCGCTGCGAGTGCTTCGCGCAGCTCGTTGATCTGCTCGGCCACCCCCATCCGGTCGGCGCGGCTGACGAACACGGTGCGGTTCATCTTGGCGAGCCAGCCGATGATCGGCGCATCGGCCAGCTCCGCCTTGGCGATGAAGGCGGTGCCGTTGGCGCTGGCAATGACGGGAATGTCGAGCCAGCTGAGGTGATTGGCGACGAAGAATACGTCGCGCCGCAGCGGCACGCCCACCGCCTTGCGCCGCACGCCGCAGATGCGCGTTGTCGCGAGCATGAAGACCTTCGGCCAGGGCGAGGACAGCTGCAACAACCGCCAGATCGCATGGGGCGGCAGAACCATGATCAGCACCGCGATCAGGCTGGCGACGCGGAGGCAGAAGCGAGTCCAGCCGGCGGCGTCAGCCCTTGCGGTCAAGCGCAACGCCGTACAGCTCCATGCGGTGATCGACCAGCCGGAAGCCCAATCGCTCGGCGATCTGCTTCTGGAGTTGTTCGAGCTCGGGATCGACGAATTCGATGACCTTGCCGGTCTCGACGTCGATCAGATGGTCGTGATGCGATTCGGGGGCGGGCTCATAGCGCGAGCGGCCATCGCCGAAATCATGCCGGTCCAGAATGCCGGCTTCTTCGAACAGGCGGACGGTGCGATAGACCGTGGCAATCGAAATGCCGGGGTCGATCGCCGAGGCGCGTTCATAGACTTTTTCGACATCGGGATGATCTTCTGCATCGGACAGCACCCGCGCGATGACGCGGCGCTGCTCGGTAATGCGCAGGCCCTTTTCGTTACAGAGCGCTTCCAGATCGATCTTGCGCGCCATCAGCGGTCTCGTGAATCCCGTTGTTCAGGCGCGGTGTACCGGCAATCGCCCGCCGGGGAAAGTGCCCCTCCCGGTCGGGAGGGGCATGCAATCTTAGCGGACAGCCTTGCGACGCTTGGTGCCGAGGCCGATCTTCTTGGCCAGGGTGCGGCGCTGCTCAGCATAATTGGGCGCAACCATAGGATAATCAGCCGGCAGGTTCCACTTGGCGCGGTACTGTTCCGGCGTCATCTTGTAATGCGTCATCAGATGGCGCTTGAGCATCTTCAGCTTCTTGCCGTCTTCGAGACAAACGATGAAATCAGGCTTGATCGACGAGCGGATCGATACCGCTGGCTCCTGCTTGACTTCTGGCTCGATAACCGGCGTGCCAAGACCCGTGAGCGCTCCATGGACGTTGGCAATGAGCACTGGGAGATCAGAAACTGCCACGCTGTTGTTGCTGACATGCGCTGCAACAATATCAGCCGTGAGGGCAATCAATGTCTCCTGAAGCTCTAACTGGGTATCCATGGTGGTCCTTTCGCTACTGCACAATGCCGTCATATTCGGTTCAGTTTGGACCTATTAGCCCAAGCGTTGGACTTAGCAAGAAAAAAATGCCCAATTCGGGTAAGTCAGCGCAATTTACGTTGAAAGGTCAAAGCGTCGAATATTTGGCCGCCCGGGCCGCGATAGTATGCGCGCCGCTCTCCTACCTTTTTAAATGCCATTGATCGATAAAGACTCAAGGCTTCATTGCCTGCGCGCACCTCAAGATAAAGATTTGTAATGTCACGATCTAGGCAATCATTGATGATTGAGCGCAATAGGGCACCACCCACACCCCGTCGTCGCACCTCCGGTAGTGCCGCGAGCAACAATAGTTCGGCTTCGTCGCTCATCGCGCGGGCGAGCGCAAATCCCGCCGGCTGCCCGTTCAGCGTGGCCAGCGTCAGCCACACTCCGGGCATGGCCAGCATCCCCAGGCACTGGCTGCGCGACCACGCCTCGCCATAGCGCGGATCAAAAGCGCGCTGCATGACCATGTCGACGATCGCCAGATCGGCGGGGCTGCCGGGCCGCAGCTCGATCATGTTGAGGGTCGTGCTCATGCGGCAACCATCGGCTTGGCATCTGGCGCGCGGCCATAAATGGGGCGCGGGTCGAGCGTTTTGAAAGCAGCGGGCAGGGCAGGGGCCGTGGCCGCGTTGGGGAGCATGGCGACCAGGTCGAGCGCCGGATCGATCGCCGCCAGCAGCCGGCTGCCATTGCCCACCGCCGGGCGACCGCCGAGCAGTGCGGCAGCGGCTTGTGGCTTGAGCGACTCGAGCGCGCCGGTTGCGGCAAAAGGCGTGGCCGTAAAGCCTTGCATGAAGACCTCGCCATGGCCGCCTTCCAGGAGCACCGCGACTTCGTGCGAGTCTGGCTTCAGCGCGAAATGCTGCACGGCCAGGAGCGCGAGCGACGAATAGCCGGTCACCGGCACGCCCCAGCCAAGCCCAAGCGCCCGCGCGGCGGCAATGCCAACACGGATGCCGGTGAAGCTGCCGGGGCCGCAATCAACCAGAATGGCGTCGGCCCGGCCACCGCCTGGGAGGCTGGCGATCATCGGCAGCAATCGTTCGGCATGGCCGCGCCCGACTTCATCATGCACGGCGGCGGCCACCATGCCATCGTCGACAAGGGCGACCGAGCAGGCCGCGGTGGCGGTATCAATAACGAGCAGGCGCATGATAGCCGCTTAGCCGCAAGCGGCGAGCGAATGAAAGGGGAAGCGCGATGCTCAGACGACGCTGTTGAACGCCTCGAAAGCCGGGCGAGGCAGACGGCCGAAGATCGTCGCCGGATCACCCACGCCCAGCGTGCTGATGAAATTCGATTTCACATGCGGCGTATCGGCGAAGAATTCGGCATCGACCTTGGCATTGTCGAACCCGGACATCGGCCCGGTATCGAAGCCGAGGGCGCGTGCAGCGATGATGAAATAGGCGCCCTGCAGCGTGCCGTTGCGCATCGCGGAGGTTTCACGCAGCGGCTGGTTATGCTCGAACCAGGCCTTGGCATCGGCATGCGGAAACAGCTCGGGCAGCTTTTCGTGAAAATGCATGTCGTTGGCGAGGATGACGGTGACGGGGGCGGCCAGGATCTTGGGCCCGTTGGTCCCGCTGGCACAGGCGGCGAGCCGGGCCTTGGCGCCATCGCTACGCACCCAGACAAGGCGCGCGGGCATCTGATTGGCGGAGGTTGGGCCCCATTTCATCAAATCCCAGATCGCGTGGCAATCTGCCTCGGTCACCGGATGATCGGTATAGCCATTGTAACTGCGCGCGGTACGAAAGATCGTATCGAGCGCTGCATCGGACAGCTTCTCGCTCATGCATTTGCCTCGTTTGCTGCTATCGTCGCCGATCAGACGGCGCGGACTTCGGTGACCTCTGGGACGTAGTATTTGAGCAGTTGCTCAATCCCGTTCTTGAGTGTGGCGGTCGAAGACGGGCAGCCGGCGCACGCGCCCTGCATCTTCAGGAACACCTTCCCCTTGTCGAACCCCTGATAGATGATGTCGCCGCCATCATTGGCGACGGCGGGGCGGATGCGGGTTTCGATCAGGTCCTGGATCTGGACGATGATATCTGCATCGGCCGGGTCATCAGCATGGCCACCTTCCATCGGCACTGAAATCCCAGCCGCGCTGCCGGGGCGGAACAGCGGCATGCCGGCCGAGAAATGATCGAGCAAAATGCCCAGCACGTCCGACTTCAGCGCGTGCCAATAGACGCCCGGGGCAGCCGTTACCGAGATGAAATCACGACCGAAGAACACGCCCGTCACGTCGCCGAGCTCGAACAGCGCGGCCGCGAGCGGTGATGCTTCTGCCGCTTCGGGATCGGCAAAGTCGCGGGTGCCGGTTTCCATCACGGTGCGACCGGGAAGGAATTTCAGCGTGGCCGGGTTCGGCGTGGATTCGGTTTCGATCAACATGTCCCCCATGTGGGCTGTTGGGCGGACTTGATCAAGATCAGCCATCGAGTTGTTGCATCGCCGCGTTCCACGACAGGATATTGTGGCGCGCCTCCTGGACGAAGGCCGACCGCCGGGCAAAGCCAAGGAACAGATCGGCAAACCATTTGCCCGGTTGCGCCAGCGGCCGCTCGACATGGATCAGCAGGACGACCCGCGTGCTGTTGCTGTCGTTCCACACCTCGTGGCGGTAGGTATCGTCGAACACCAGCGTTTCGCCTTCAGCCCAGCGGACGATGCGTTGGTCGACGCGCATGCGGACATCGCCGTCACGCGGGACGATGAGCCCGAGATGGCACGTGATGAGCCCCTTGGTCACCCCGCGATGGTCTGGAATGTGCGTGCCGGGCGCGAGGATCGAGAAAAAGGCGCTGGTCAGGCCGGGAATACCCGCAATCGCCCGCGCAGTGTGCGGGCATCTGGCGATATTGTCTTCAATCGCATAGCCATAGCCATAAAGAAAATAGGAACGCCAGCTGTCCATCTCCGCAATGCCGCGATGGTCCGGAGAGATGGCGAGCAGCGACGGGGCGGGCCGATCCTGCAGCGCAACCGCGATCGCCTCATCACGGATCGCCCGCCAATTGTCGCGCAGGGCCGCCGTCCAGGGAAAATCGCGGATGTCGAGCACCGGATCATTGGGCACCAGTGACGACCGCGCGATCAGCCGGTCGAACACGCCGCGCAGCTTCTTGCCGATGGCGATGATCAGCGGGCGCCGGGCTGGTGACTGGTCGGGCGACGTTGCCAGCGGCAAATCGGCGGCCGGGTCCGGCGAGGGCGGACCTGGCAGCTCGATAGCGGGGCCAAAATGAGGGCCGGCATCGTGCCGGTCGATTCTGGATTGCAGGGTCACGATGGTATCCGTGTTGTTGTCGTTCGTCAGTCGGCACCGCCGCTCGGAAAGCCCCCCTGCCTTCCGACGGCGTGACCCGTATCGTCTTGCCCCCGCGCACGATTATCCGGCGCTTTTGGTCGAAATCATGGCAAAACTCTGGGGATTGTTTGAACTTGCGCCAGATTGTGCTGCGCGCCGCACACTTCAATGGCTGGTGAACCGGCTGCGACATGGCTAGACAGGGATGATGTATCCTTTTGCTCGTGCGCT
>JBBQHG010000182.1:0-5731 GCA_038323755.1 Sphingomonadales bacterium | reverse complement strand
CGCGGGGAGGCGGGACCAGCCTGTTCCGGCCCGCGCTCTTTGCCGAATACAGGTTGATATCGGCAATCTTCATCGCAACCGAAAAGCTGGACTCGCCGACCAGCACTAAACCAACGCTGGCGGTGACAGCGCTTTTCAGTTCGGCCACGCGCTCTGCAGTAAAGGAGGTGACTCGCCGGCGCAGGCGTTCTGTCTCGCCCTGAACGTCTTCAGCATTGCCATGAAGCAGAAGGACGAACTCCTCACCGCCGATCCGACCCGCGGATGCGGTGCCGGAACCCAGCGCCGCGCCCGCAGCCTGAATGACGCGGTCGCCGACATCGTGACCGTAGCGGTCGTTCACCGCCTTGAAATGATCGAGATCGACGATCGCGATCGCATAGGGGCGGCATTCTGCGAACATCCGTTCAATGGCGCGGCGGTTGTGCAGCCCAGTCAACGGGTCGGTGTGAGCAATAACCTGCAACGCATTGGCCGTCGCACGCGCCTCATCATGGGCGCGTTTCAACCGCAAAAATCGGTCTGCAATGCCGATCGCGGTGAGCATCACCTCAAAGCCCAGCGCACCGAAGAGCGCGAACAGGAACAGCGTGAAGGGCGTACCGAGGAAAATATCATGAAACAGGCTGACACCGTAAACCGCCAGCACGCTGCTCCACGCGGCCGCCTGGAAGCGCGCGGTGCGACTGCCACGCCGCCAGGCCTGGGCAAGGGTGAAGCACATCAAAAGGAGCGTGCCGACCAGCACGGCGTTGCGCAGCGCCATGTAAAGCGGTGGGCAATCGGGCAGGAGCATTGCCGGCGTGGTGACCAGGATAGCGGGTGCTGTCCAGCCGAGCAGGCGGTAGACGCGCGGCGCGATCATGCCCGGCTCGATATAGGTGCGGATGAACGGGCCGGTAACCGCGACCGACAGATCGAACAGGATGCAGAGATACACCTGCCGGGCAAAGCTGTGCGCGCTGAGCGCTTCGCCCATATAAAGCGGCGACAGCCCCACGGTCAGCGCGAAATAGATCAGCGCGCGCAGGCTTTGCCAAACAAGGAACCGTTCGCGCAGGACTGAATAAAAGGCGGCATTGTAGGCAACTGAGAAGACCAGCAATCCGAGGAAAATGCCGGTCAGCGCCCCGTCCCAGCGCATCTGTGTACGATCGGCAAAGCTGGATTGGGCGAGCGCGGGTGAGGCCATGAACGCAGCCACCAGCACGGTGATGCCGATGCGAGGACGCGACAAGATTTTCCCAAGCATCTGCTGATGTTAGGCAATGGTGGTAAGAACAATGTTAACGTTAAACGGGGTGGTGAGGGTGCTTGACGGGAATTGGGGCGGCGTGTATATACGTGGTGTGTATACAGAAGGCTCGGCATGGAAGACGAATATCAGGGCAAAACGTTTAAGTCGGGCAATTCAGTCGCGCTGCGGCTGCCCAAGGGTATGGGCATTCCCGAGGGCACCGAGGTGCGCATGGTGAAGGATTCCCCCATGTCATTCCGGATCGAACCGATCGAAGCACCCCGCCGTACTATTGATATCAGTGGTTTTGCGGGGAAACTGCCGGGCTTCAAACCGGCGCCTCGCGAGGATTTCGAAGAACGGCCCCGCGCAACGGCACGGCGCAAGGCGCAGTCGGCCGAGTGACGCGTTACTTTATCGATTCCGATCTTGCGATTTATTCGATGGGTGGCGACGCTCAATCGGTGCTGAATCAACGCCTTGCGGCATGCTACCCCGGCGACGTGGGCATTTCCGCCGTCAGCTTTGCAGAGGTTGCGCTCGCCACGTGGAACGGGAAGCCGCCGCGGCAAGCAGTGCTCGATGCATTTATCCAGATTATTCCCATCCTGCCCTTTGATGACGCCGCAGCGCGCGCCTATGCCAAACTGCCGTTCAAATGCGCGCGGTTCGATCGGTTGCTGGCGGCGCACGCGCTGAGTGTTGGAGCAACGATCGTGACGCATAACGAAGCTGATTTTGCAGATGTGCCTGGGCTGAAGGTCGAGAATTGGGCTCGATGAGCGCACGGCAAAGGCGGGCGACATGGCTGTGCGCATGACGTTTGCCGCCACCATCCTTACCCTGTACCCTGATATGTTCCCGGGGCCGCTCGGTCATTCGTTGGCGGGCAGGGCGCTTGGCGATGGCATATGGTCGCTAAATGCCGTCAATATCCGCGATTTTGCGGCCGATAAGCATCGCACAGTCGATGACACGCCGGCGGGCGGGGGAGCGGGCATGGTGCTGCGGGCCGACGTGGTTGCGGCGGCGATTGACAGCGTTGCCGATGATCGCCCAATTCTGGCGATGACGCCGCGCGGCGCACCGCTGACGCAAGCCCGGGTAAGGGTGCTGGCTGATGGACCGGGAGCGATTATCGTCTGCGGCCGATTTGAAGGGTTTGACGAGCGCTTGTTCGAGGCGCGGGCCATCGAACAGGTCTCAATCGGCGACTATGTCCTGTCAGGCGGGGAGATGGGGGCGCTGGTGCTGCTCGACTCTTGCATTCGGCTGCTTCCCGGCGTAATGGGCGCGGCTTCTAGCGGCGTGGATGAGAGCTTCGAAGGAGGCTTACTCGAATACCCGCAATATACCCGACCACCAATGTGGGAAGGACGCACGATCCCCGAAGTGCTGCGATCGGGGGATCATGCGAGGATTTCGGCATGGCGAAAGTCGATGGCCGAAACCGATACACGGCTAAGGAGGCCGGACCTTTGGGAGCGTCATGAGGGCGCTCGGGTCAAACCTCCCTCTGGCGCGCGGCAACAGACGAAGGAAGAATGAGATGAATCTCATCCAGACGATTGAAGCCGAGAACATCGCCAAGTTTCTCGAGAACAAGACCATTCCTGATTTCCGCCCCGGCGACACGCTGAAGGTCGGCGTGAAGGTCGTCGAAGGCGAACGCACCCGCGTCCAGAATTACGAAGGCGTTTGCATCGCGCGCTCCAACAAGGGCATGGGCAGCAACTTCACCGTGCGCAAGATTTCGTTCGGCGAAGGCGTCGAGCGCGTTTTCCCGCTCTATTCGCCCAACATCGATTCGATCGAAGTCGTCCGCAAGGGCGTCGTGCGGCGCGCCAAGCTCTATTATCTGCGCGGCCGTCGCGGCAAGAGCGCGCGTATCGCCGAGCGTCGCGATCCGCGTCCTGCCAAGGACACCGCAGCGGCTGAATAAGCCACCACAATATCACGATCAGCGCGGGGCGCGGGAGGCAACTTCCGCGCCCCGTTTCTGTTGGAGGCGTCGCGCGTCGGCCCCTTTACCTAACGCATCCATCCCGCAATAAAGGCGACCAAGCCGCCACCGATCGTGTGGCGTAGAAAAATCGGGAATGGAGATGATCGATGCCAAAATCATGGCTGCTGGCGAGCGCAATGCTCGTCGCTCTGGGGGCGCCCGCCTTGGCTGCTGATCCTGCACCGACCGCGCTGACGCTGAAGCGCGTTTTCGCCAGCCCCGATCTCTCCGGCCCGCAACCGCGCGCGCTGCGGCTGTCGCCCGACGGCACGCTGCTGACATCGCTGCGGGCGCGACCGGACGAGAAGGAGCGCTTCGACCTGTGGGCACTCGATACCAAAACCGGCAAGGAACGGATGCTGGTCGATTCCAAAAAGATCGGATCGGGTGCCGAGCTGTCGGAAGCAGAGAAAATGCAGCGCGAGCGCGCGCGGATCGGCGGATCTAAGGGTATCGTCACCTATGATTGGGCGCCTGATGGCAAATCCATTCTGGTGCCACTCGATGGCGATCTCTTCCTGGCCACGCTTGACGGCAAGGTGAAGCGGCTGACCGAGACCAAGGAGGGCGAGCTGAACCCGGTGATCAGCCCTGCCGGTGGGTATGTGAGCTTTGTGCGCGACCAGAATCTGTTCGTTCAACCGCTGGCGGGCGGCGCTGCCAGCGCGCTGACGACGACGGGGGCGGGCACCGTTCACTGGGGTGAAGCGGAGTTCGTCGCACAGGAGGAAATGGATCGGCGCACCGGCTATTGGTGGGCACCCGGCGACACGCTGATTGCGGTCGAGAAATTCGACGATGCCCCCGTCGGCGTCGTGACGCGGGCCGCCATTGGAGCGGAAGGCACCAAGGTGTTCAATCAGCGCTACCCGGCGGCCGGCACCCCCAACTCGCTCGTCGAGCTTTATGTGATGAAGCCGGATGGCACGGGGCAGGTGAAGGTCGATCTGGGGAGCGATCCTGATATCTATCTGGCGCGGGTCGACTGGACGCCCGATGGGTCGGCACTGCTCGTCCAGCGCGAAAGCCGGGACCAGAAGACGCTCGACATGCTGCGGGTCGATCCGGCCACCGGCAGAGCGACCGTGTTGTTCACCGAAAAGGCGGGTGCAAAGAGCTGGATCAACCTGAGCGATGCGTATCGCCCGATGAAGGACGGCAGCCTCATATGGGCATCGGAGCGCAGCGGCTATCGCCACCTCTATCGCTTCGCCAAGGGCAAATGGACGCAGTTGACCAAGGGCGACTGGGTGGTGGAATATCTCGCTGGCGTGGATGAGGCCAAGGGGCGGCTGTATTTTGCGGGCAACAAGGATGGCGTGCTCGAGCAGCATCTCTATTCGGTGGATATCGCGCATCCCGACAAGATCACCCGCCTGACCGAGCTTGGCTGGTGGAATGGTGGCAGCATGGACGATGCGGCGACCCGGATGATCATCGGCCGTTCCAACCCAAACCAGCCGACGCAGACCTATCTTGCGGATGCCAGCGGCAAGCGGATCGCCTGGATCAACGAGAATGCGCTGAAAGAAGGGCATCCCTATTACCCCTATCTCGCCAGCCATCAGGAGCGAAAATTCGGTACGCTGAAGGCGGCAGATGGCACGACGCTCTATTGGGAAATGATTACGCCGCCGCTTGAGCCGGGTAAAAAATATCCGGTGTTCTTCCAGCATTATGGTGGCCCCGGCACCGGCCAACAGGTGACGCGCGCCTGGAACGGGGCGCTGGCGCAATATATCGTTGATCGCGGCTATATCTATTTCCAGATCGACAATCGCGGCTCGTTCAACCGTGGCAAAGCCTTCGAGGACCAGATCTATCACGCGATGGGCACGGTAGAGGTCGAGGATCAGCTGGCCGGTGCCAAATTCATCAAGGCGCAACCCTTTGTCGATGCCGATCGGGTCGCGACATTCGGCTGGTCCTATGGCGGCTATATGACGATCAAGATGCTCGAGGCGAACCCCGGCGTCTATGCAGCCGGCATTTCGGGCGCACCGGTGACCAAGTGGGAGCTGTACGACACGCATTATACCGAACGCTATCTAGGCGATCCGGGCAAGGACCCCAAAAGCTATGAAAGCTCGAATGCGCTGGGCGACGCCGACAAAATCACCGATCCGCTACTGCTGATCCACGGCATGTCGGACGACAATGTGGTGTTTGAAAACTCCACCGCCTTTGCCGCCAAAATGCAGCGTGATGCGCGCCCGTTCGAGATGATGTTCTATCCCGGCAATACGCACCGCGTTGGCGGGCCGGGCGTGAGTGAACATTTGTGGGGGACGATCTTCGACTTCCTCGATCAGCGGATGCCGGCGAAGAAATAGCTCGCGCCCCAATACCCCGGGCAGGCTGGACAATCACGACGGGAGGCGTATGCGACCGCGTGATAAGCATGTGGAGCGTGTGATGGGATATCGGATCGTAGTCGTTGGTGCGACGGGCAATGTCGGGCGTGAAATGCTCAACATTCTCGCCGAGCG
>JBBQHG010000181.1:0-5744 GCA_038323755.1 Sphingomonadales bacterium | reverse complement strand
TGGTGCGTGAGCTCCGTGGCAAGAAGCACATGAAGATCATCTCGCTCGCGCCGGAGGTGCTGTGATGGCTGCGGCCAAGATCAAAAAGGGTGACACCGTCGTCATCCTGTCCGGCAAGGACAAGGGCAAGACGGGCGAAGTGACGCGCGCCTTCCCGAAGGATGGCAAGGTCATTGTATCGGGCGCGAACATCGCGACCCGCCACAAGAAGCCGAGCCAGGCAAACCCGCAGGGTGGCCTGGAAAAGATCGAAGCGCCGATGCACGTGTCGAAGGTCGCCATCGCCGACCCCAAGACCGGCAAGCCATCGCGCGTGCGGTTTGACATCAAGGACGGCAAGAAGGTCCGCGTGGCCGTGAAGTCCGGGGAGACGATCAGTGGCTGATGCATATGTGCCGCGGATGAAGTCGATGTACGACGACGTTATCGCCAAGGCGATGACCGAGAAGTTCGGCTACAAGAACGCGATGGAAGTGCCCAAGATCGCAAAGATTGTGATCAACATGGGCGTGGGCGAAGCGACCCAGGACAAGAAGAAGGTCGAGCAGGCCGTTGGCGAGATGGAATTGATCGCGGGGCAGAAGCCCGTCGTGACCAAGGCCAAGAAGTCGATCGCGCAGTTCAAGCTGCGTGAAGGCATGCCGATTGGCTGCAAGGTCACGCTGCGCCGTGAGCGGATGTACGAATTTCTCGATCGTTTCATCACGATCGCACTGCCACGCGTCCGCGATTTCCGTGGGCTGAACCCCAAGTCGTTCGACGGACGCGGCAACTATGCCTGCGGCCTGAAGGAACAGCTGATCTTCCCGGAAATCAGCTATGACCGGGTCGACAAGATCCGCGGCATGGACGTGATTGTGACGACGACCGCGAAGACCGACGAAGAAGGGCGCGAGTTGCTCCGCCTGTTCGGCTTCCCGTTCCCGATCGAAGAAACCGACGACGCGAAGAAGGCGGCATAAGATGGCCAAGAAGAGTTCGATCAACAAGAACGAGCGCCGCAAGCAGCTCACCAAAAAGTATGCTGGGCGGTATGCCAAGCTGAAGGCAATCGCGAACGACAAGTCGCTCGACGATACCGAGCGGTTGATCGCCCGCCTGAAGCAGGCTGAAATCCCGCGCAACGGCAACCGTACGCGCATTCGCAACCGGTGCGAGCTCACGGGTCGCCCGCGTGCTTATTACCGCAAGTTCCGCCTCTGCCGTATTCAGCTGCGTGACCTGGCCAACAAGGGCCTGATCCCCGGCGTTACGAAGTCGAGCTGGTAAGGACGAGATATGGCACTGACCGATCCCATTGGTGATATGCTCACCCGCATCCGCAACGGCCAGCGTGCGCGCAAGGACTCCGTCCTGACGCCAGGCTCCAAGCTGCGCGCCCGCGTGCTCGACGTGCTTCAGCGCGAAGGCTATATCCGCGGCTATTCCGAAGAAGAGATGGGGCCTGCCAAGGGCATCCGCATCGAACTGAAATATTTCGAGGGCCAGCCTGCGATCAAGCATGTTGCGCGCGTCTCGAAGCCTGGCCGCCGTGTCTATTCGGGATCGCAGGATCTGCCCCGGATCATGAACGGCCTGGGAATCACGATCGTCTCGACGCCGCGTGGCGTTCTGTCCGACGCCGAAGCGCGCGAACAGAATGTCGGTGGCGAAGTGCTGGCGGAGGTATTCTGATGAGCCGCATTGGTAAAAAACCGGTCACCATGCCTGCGGGCGTGACCGCGACCATCGATGGTGGTCAGATCTCGGTAAAGGGCCCCAAGGGTACCCTGACCATGCCGCTGTTCGACGACATCGCTTATGCGATGGAAGACGGCGCGATTTCGGTGAAGCCGGCGAACGAGACCAAGCGCGCGCGCGCGTTCGGGGGCATGCAGCGGACGATGGTGCAGAACCTGGTGACGGGCGTGAGCGACGGTTTCTCGAAGGTGCTGGAAATCACCGGCGTTGGGTATCGTGCGGCATCGCAGGGTCGTAACCTGAACCTGCAGCTCGGCTACAGCCACCACGTCAACTACGCGATTCCGGACGGCATCGAGATCAAGACTCCCGATCAGACCACGATCGAGATTTCGGGTATCGACAAGCAGAAGGTCGGCCAGGTCGCCGCTGAAATCCGTCGCTGGCGCAAGCCTGAGCCTTACAAGGGCAAGGGCATCAAGTATCGCGGCGAGTTCATCTTCCGCAAGGAAGGGAAGAAGAAGTAATGAGCAAGGGAATGTCTCTGTTCGAGAAGCGGCGCCGCCGCAACCGCACCGCGCTTCGTGCGCGGGGTTCGGGCCGTCCGCGTTTGTCGATCCACCGGTCGGGCAAGCACATCTATGCCCAGGTGATCGACGATGCCGCCGGCAAGACGATCGTCGCTGCATCGACGCTGGAAAAGGACGTGCGCGGCACGTCTGGCGCCAACATCGAGGCAGCGGTGTCTGTCGGCAAGCGCGTCGCCGAAGCGGCGGTGCAGGCTGGCGTCAAGCAGGTCGTCTTCGACCGTGGCGGCTTCCTGTATCATGGTCGCGTCAAGGCGCTGGCTGATGCCGCGCGCGAAGCCGGATTGGAGTTTTAAGAATGGCTGACGAAATCCAGACCACGGCAGCACCTGAAGCAGGTGCACCGGCTGGCGACAATCGTGGCGGTCCGCGCGGCGGACGTGGCCCCGGTCGCGGCGGCCCGGGTGGCGGCAACAATCGTGGCGGCCGTGACAGCCGTGGCGGTCGCGACAATCGCGGTCGTGGCGGTCCTGGCGGCGATGACGGCGGCGAAGAGCTGATCGAAAAGCTGGTCCACATCAACCGCGTGTCGAAGACGGTGAAGGGCGGCAAGCGCTTTGGTTTTGCAGCACTCGTCGTGGTCGGCGATGGCAAGGGCCGTGTCGGCTTTGGCCATGGCAAGGCGCGCGAAGTGCCCGAAGCGATCAGCAAGGCGACGGCTGCTGCCAAGAAGGCAATGGTCCGCGTGCCGCTGAAGGAAGGCCGCACGCTGCATCATGATGCCAAGGGCCATTTCGGCGCCGGCCTCGTGACCGTGCGTTCCGCGCCGCAGGGTACCGGCATCATCGCCGGCGGCCCGATGCGCGCCGTGTTCGAATCGCTGGGCGTGGCGGATGTGGTGACCAAGTCGGTCGGCACCTCCAACCCGTACAACATGATCCGCGCCACTTTTGAGGCGCTGACCAACCAGACGAGCCCCAAGGCTGTCGCGCAGCGGCGTGGCAAGAAGATCGCCGACCTGCTCGGTCGCGGTGGGTCACAGACCGCCGAAGCCGACGCGCTCGCGGTTGTGGAGTAAGACAGATGGCGAAGAAGGAAACGGCGTCCAAGACGCTGAAGATCACGCAGACCGGCTCGCCGATCCGCCGCACCAGCGACCAGCGCGCAACGCTGATCGGCCTGGGGCTCAACAAGATGCACAAGACCGTCGAGCTGACCGACACGCCCGAAGTGCGTGGCATGGTCCGCAAGGTCGCGCATATGTTGTCGGTCGAGGGGTAATTGATTAAAAGCCCTCTCCCCCTTGGGGGAGTGGGTTGGGAGAGGGGGAGTTCCAGAGCGAGGCGCTTGTGATTCCCCCTCTCCCCGGCCCTCTCCCCTGAAGGGGAGAGGGAGTAGAAGCAGCGCGAAATAAGCGAAAGCGAGTGCACGACCATGAAACTGAACGAACTCCGAGATAATGAAGGCGCCCGCAAGTCGCGGATGCGCGTGGGCCGTGGTATCGGCTCGGGCAAGGGCAAGACCGCTGGCCGGGGCCAGAAGGGCCAGAAGAGCCGTGAGGGCGTGTCCATCGCCGGCTTCGAAGGCGGCCAGATGCCGCTGCACATGCGCTTGCCGAAGCGCGGCTTCAACAATATTTTCGCCAAGGATTATGCCGAGGTGAACCTGGGCGCGATCCAGAAGATGATCGACGCGGGCAAGCTCGCGACCGACGCGACGGTCGACCACGCAACGCTCAAGGCCGCTGGCCTGGCGCGCGGTGGCAAGGACGGCGTCCGCCTGCTCGCCAAGGGTGCGCTGACCACCAAGCTGAGCTTCACCGTTGCCGGCGCGTCGAAGGGCGCGATCGAAGCGGTCGAAAAGCTGGGCGGCACGGTCGACGTGATCCACGTCGTTCCCGCCAAGGAAAAGGCTGCTGCCAAAAAGGGCGTGAAGTACAAGGAACGCCAGGCCCACAAGGCCTCGTTCAAGGCCTGAGCCGATACGGGATTATCACCACCTTCGCATCGGCGGGGGTGGTGATTTGCCGTAACGCTCTGGCGCTATCGGCAGCAAATTGTGCCGACAGGTTAGACAAGCCGGGTCGGAACCCTATATGGGCGGCGGGGCGGTAACACGGTCCCGCCTTTTTTGTTTCAGGACGATTTGACGATATGGCATCCGCAGCCGAACAAATGGCCTCCAGCATCAGCTTTGCGAAATTTTCGCAGGCGACTGATCTCAAGAAGCGCCTGTGGTTCACGATCGTGGCGCTCGTGGTGTTCCGGCTGCTGAGCTATGTGCCGCTGCCGGGCATCGATCCCACCGCGCTCGGGCTGCTCTCGCAGCAGACGCAGGGCGGCGTGCTGGACCTGTTCAACAGCTTTTCGGGCGGGTCGCTCAAGCGGATGAGCCTGACCGCGCTGGGCGTGACGCCGTACATCACCGCCTCCATCGTCGTGCAGCTCGCGACTTCGCTGTCGCCAACGCTGGCTGCGATCAAGAAGGATGGCGAGAGTGGGCGCAAGCGGCTGAACCAATATACCCGCTATGGCACGGTCGGCCTGACGATGGTGCAGGGCTATTTCATCGCGACCGGGCTTGAGGCCTTTGGCGCGAGCCAGGGCGTGGCCGCCGTGGTGGAGCCGGGGCTGATGTTCCGCATTGGTGCTGTCATCTCGCTGGTTGGCGGCACCATGTTCCTGATGTGGCTGGGCGAGCAGATCACCAGCCGGGGGATCGGCAATGGTGTGTCGCTGATCATCATGGCGGGCATCGTCGCGAGCATGCCCACGACGCTGTACAATTTGTTCGAGGGCAGCCGCACCGGATCGCTCGACCTGATCCGGCTGACCGGCATCATCGTCGCGGTGGTGTTCCTGGTGCTGTTCATCTGCTTCATGGAGCGGGCGCAGCGTCGCATCCTGATCCAGTACCCCAAGCGCCAGACGCAGCGCGGCATGCAGGCCGACCGCAGCCATCTGCCGCTCAAGATCAACACCGCCGGCGTTATCCCGCCGATTTTCGCCTCGTCGCTGCTGCTGATGCCGCTGACGATCACCCAGTTCGCCGGTACCTATGTGCAGGGACAGAGCAGCTGGGGTGATTTCGTCATCACGCTCAACCAGTATCTGCAGCACGGATCGCCGCTGTACATGACGCTGTATGGCGCCGGCATCATCTTCTTCTCGTTCTTTTACACAGCTGTCGTGTTCAATCCGGAAGAGACGGCCGAGAATCTGAAGCGCCACGGTGGCTTCATCCCCGGCATCCGCCCGGGCAAGAACACCGAGCTGTATTTCGATTATGTGCTGACGCGGCTGACGGTGATCGGTGCGGGCTATCTGGCGATCATCTGCCTGCTGCCTGAATATCTGGTCTCGGCGCTGTCGATCCCCTTCTATCTGGGCGGCACCAGCCTGCTGATTGTCGTCAACGTGACGATGGATACGGTGACGCAGATCCAAAGCCACTTGCTTGCGCATCAATATGGCGATCTGATCAAGAAGGCGAAGTTGAAGGGCGGCCGGCTCCGCTAAGAGCGCCGGCGTCGAACGA
>JBBQHG010000180.1:0-5817 GCA_038323755.1 Sphingomonadales bacterium | reverse complement strand
CCTACCGCTGCGGTGCCGCCCCGCGCACCCACCACAACGGCGACCGCCGACCCCCCGCCCGGCGCTCCCCACAGCACCCAGTTGATGATGACCAGCATGGCATCGCTCACCGCCTCGAAAAATGCAGTCAGCACTTTTCGTTGTTCGGCGGGCAGTCGGGTAACGGCAAAGGCGAAGGCCATGGTGAAGACGATCAGCGGCAGGATCGCATCATTGGCGGCGGCGGCGATCGGGTTGGTCGGCACGATCGACCGCATGAAATCGGCGAAGCCCGGCACCTTGGCATCCGTGTGGACGCCGCTGAGGGCGCTCCGCAGCGCCGCCGCAGATTCGCTGGGCAGGGGCCATACCGACAGAAAGGCGGGCGTCAAGAACGCGGCCAGCGCCGATGCCACCCACAGAAAGACCATGAACATGACCAGCGAGCGCGCCGCGATCTTGCCCGATCGCGCCGTCTCGGCAGTATTCGCAATGCCCGTGATCAGCAGCGCGACCACCAGTGGCACGATCGTCATCCGCAATCCGTTGAGCCAGGTATCGCCGATCGGCGCCGCAATCGCGATTGCGGACTCCACCCAGTTGCTGGCCCAGGCAGCAGCACCGATACCCAGCGCCAGCCCAAGGATAAGCGACAGCAAAATTCTTGTCGGTTGTGACATGCGGACCTTTCTGCCTGTATAGAACATCAACTGTCGTGCGCGCGCGGCATCGGCAAGCGAAATGAGCGGGTAGCAATGGCAAGAAAATATTTCGGGACCGACGGCATTCGCGGCGCGACCAATGCCGGGACCATGACGGCGGCGATGGCGATGAAGGTCGGCATGGCCGCTGGCGCGCATTTCAGGCGCGGTGACCACCGCCACCGCGTGGTGATTGGCAAGGATACCCGGTTGTCGGGCTATATGATCGAATCAGCGATGGTGGCGGGGTTTACCAGCGTGGGGATGGATGTGGTTTTGGTCGGCCCCATGCCGACGCCAGCGGTGGCGATGCTTACCCATTCGATGCGTGCCGATATGGGCGTGATGATCTCTGCCAGCCACAATCCTTATGCCGACAATGGTATCAAGCTGTTCGGCCCCGATGGCTACAAGCTTTCCGATGCGGACGAGATGGCGATCGAGGCGCTGATCGACGGCGATGTCGCGCTCAGCTCGTCGGCCAATATTGGTCGTGCGCGCAGAGTGGAGGATGCGCGCGGGCGCTATATCCACTTCGCCAAATCCACCTTCCCGAGTGATCTTAGGCTCGATGGGCTGCGGATCGTGGTCGATTGCGCCAATGGCGCCGCCTATCAGGTCGCGCCATCGGCGCTGTGGGAATTGGGCGCGGATGTCGTGGCGATCGGCGTCGAGCCCAATGGCAAGAACATCAATGCCGGCGTCGGCTCCACTGCGCCCGATCTGCTGCGCGAAACCGTGGTGGCGAGCGGGGCGGCGATTGGCATTGCGCTCGATGGCGATGCCGATCGGCTGATTGTGATCGATGAAAATGGCAATATTGTTGATGGCGACCAACTGATGGCGGTGATCGCCAGCGGCTGGGCGCGGCAGGGCAAGCTGAAGGGCAGCGCGCTCGTCACCACCGTGATGTCCAATCTGGGGCTGGAGCGGCACCTGTCGGGCCAGGGTATCGGCATGCTGCGCACCAGCGTGGGCGACCGCTATGTGCTTGAGGCGATGCGCGAGCGCGGCCATAATGTCGGTGGCGAGCAATCCGGCCATATCATCCTGTCCGACTATGCGACCACGGGAGACGGGCTGGTCGCGGCATTGCAGGTGCTGGGCGAGCTCGTAACGGCCGGTGCCCCGGCAAGCGAATTCCTCCACCGCTTCGAGCCATTGCCGCAATTGCTCAAGAATGTCCGTTTCTCGGGGGGCAAGCCATTGGAGGCAAACAGCGTCCGCGCCGTGATTGCCGCTGCCGAGGCCGAGTTGAACGGCACCGGCCGCCTCGTCATTCGCCCCTCGGGCACCGAACCCGTCATCCGCGTGATGGCCGAAGGCGACGATGCCGATCAGGTCGCCCGGCTGGTGGACAGTATTTGCGCTGCTGTACAGGCGGCGGTGTGACGGTAACTGTCATGAAATCCGAATATCCTCCGACAACGCTCACAGGAGAAGGTAAATGAAAGCGCTCTACACCGCCGTCGCCACTGCCCATGGTGGCCGCCAGGGTCACGTTACCAGTGACGACCAGATTCTCGATATCGACACTGTCACGCCCAAGTCGATGGGCGGGCCGGGCGGCACTGGCACCAACCCCGAACAGCTGTTTGCAGCGGGCTATGCCGCGTGTTTCCAGTCGGCGATGATGTATGTCGGGGGCATGCAGAAGATCGACGCGAGCGGATCGACCGTCACCGGTCATGTCTCGATCGGCCCCAATGAAGACGGTCCGGGCTTCATGCTCGCGGTCAAGCATATCGTCACGCTGCCCATGCTTGATCAGGCGGCGGCAGAAAAGCTGGTGCACGACGCGCACCAGGTATGCCCCTATTCGAACGCGACCCGCGGCAATGTCGTGGTCGATTTCGAGGTGACGGGCGGCGCCTGATGCTTGAGATGCGTCCTGATTGCGAACGCTGCGGCGCGGACCTGCCCGCCGATGCGCCGGGCGCGTTCATCTGCTCGTTCGAATGCAGCTTCTGCGCGGATTGCGCCGATGCGCTCGACGAACGTTGCCCCAATTGCGGCGGCGAGCTTATGGACCGCCCGACACGCACCGGCGCATCGCTCAAGAAGTACCCCGCGAGCAGCGCGCGCAAATTCCAGTCGTGACGCCCGAGATTTTGACCCCCCGCATCCTGATCATTGCGGGTTCCGATTCGGGCGGGGGGGCAGGCATTCAGGCCGATATCAAGACGGTAACGATGCTGGGCGGCCACGCAATGACGGCGGTAACCGCGATTACCGCGCAGAATACACTGGGGGTGCAGCGCATATTCCCTCTGCCGACAGACCTGGTTGCGGACCAGTTTTTCTCGATCGTCAACGATATCGGCGTCGATGCCATCAAGATCGGCATGCTGGGGCGCGCCCAGCTCGTGGAGATGGTTTGGGACCTTTTGATCGGATTACCATCAGGGCTGCCGATCGTCTTTGATCCGGTGATGGTCGCGACCAGCGGCGATCCGCTCAACGAAGCGGGTACTGCCGCGGCGATGGCCCAACTGCTCGATTTGGCAACCGTGGTAACGCCCAATTTGCCCGAGCTGGAGGCATTGGGCGGCGAGGCGGCGATCCTCGCGCACGGATGCGCTTTGCTAGTCAAAGGCGGACACGAAGAAGGCGACGATCTGACCGATCGACTACTCGATCGCAACGGAGAGGTGGCGCGCTGGTCATCGCCCCGCATCGCAACCGCCAGCACCCACGGCACGGGCTGTACCCTTGCCTCGGCGATCGCAACCTATCTCGGCTTCGGCTATCCGCTACACGCCGCCATCGTCCATGCGCGCCGCTTCGTGCGGATTGCACTGCACGACGCGCCTGGCCTTGGCGGCGGACACGGCCCCATGGGCCACCAGCGCGTGCGGCTCGATCTTGGCCCCGGCGTCCGGCTCAATCAGGTGACGGTGCCGATGGCGCCGGGCTCCGAGGCGTTCTATCGCACGCTTGGGCTCGCCCAAATCGTCGATACCGATGACCACCATTATGCCCGTTTCGAGGCGGCGGGCGGGGCAACGCTATCGACCGAAACAGGAGCAGCCCCGACCATCTTCTTCGAATGCGAGGACCTCGACGCGGAAGTGGCGCGCCTGCAGGCGGCGGGGCTGGCATTCGATCAGCTACCGACCGATCAGGCATGGTCGTGGCGGGAGGCAAGGTTGACCGATCCTGCCGGCAACATCGTCTGCTTGTTCCAGGCCGGAGAGAACCGCCGCTTTCCCCCGTGGCGGCTCGACTGAGAGCGGACTCATTTACTTCCATTCTGCCCCGAACTATTTGTATTATTACAAGTCTGGCATGGAGGATCATCGTGAAATCCGGCATTTTATTAGTAGCGATGATGATGATAGCCGGCTTGCCGGCCAAGGCGCAGAATGCTTGGGTGATCGAGAAGATCAAAGCGCTTGATGCACGGGCGCCTAAGCCAAGCGATGAAGCGATTCTGGCGGCGGTAACGACAACGGCGGCGGCATGGGCGACGGAAAAGAAACAATGTCTGCCAACATCGCTTGCGATCGTCGGGACGACACCGATCACTGGCGCTAAAGTCATTCTGGCAAGCGTCTTGAACAACTCGCTGCGCAATGCCTGGTCCGTCTATGCACGGCATGGCGGTTGTGTAGGCGCCGACGTGTTTCGATATGCCGTTTTTCAGCTCCCCGATTCGTCGCTAAAAGCGGTCCAGGTCAACGAGGGGTATTCGTACGCCAATCTATCGATCATGCGTGACACCAGCGGACAGGCGGCCTTCGCGGCCTATGCAGCGATCAAAAAAGCTGAGGCGGCCTGTGCCGGGAATGACATGAAATTCGGTCGCACCCGCATCGATTCAGAAGGCAAGGATCTAGGGCCTGATGTTTTCGGCGTCCGCTTTACCGGCTCCTGGACGGAAATCTGGCAATTCAGCGTTTGCGGGCGCACCGCCGAAGTCCCGATCGCCTTTACCGCCGACGGCGATGGCGGGGCGTACACCAACATCAAGGGCGCAGGCGTCGTCGTGTTGCCAACACCTTGATCGAACCGCGCAATTATCGGTCCGAACCGGCGGTTGGTGGCACCAGTACGACATTCGTCGGCAGATGATCGCTGGCGTCGATGAGGCCGGGCGCGGGCCGCTTGCGGGGCCGGTGGTGGCTGCGGCCGTCATCCTGTGCCCTAAGGGCATAGAGGGGTTGAACGATAGCAAGAAGCTCAGCGCGGCGCAGCGCGAGCGGCTGTTTGCGCAGATCAAGGCAGCGTGCCGAATCGGTATCGGCATCGCCACTGTCGAAGAAATCGACAGCCTGAACATTCTATGGGCGACGATGCTGGCGATGGAGCGCGCAGTTGAAGCGCTCGCGGTTGATCCCACTGAAATCCTGGTCGATGGCAATCGTTGCCCGAAATGGCGATGGCGCTCGCGCGCGATCATCAGTGGCGATGCAAGCGAGCCCTGTATTTCCGCTGCCTCGATCATCGCCAAGGTCACCCGCGACCGGATCATGGTGGAGGCGGACCGTGCCTATCCGGGCTATGGCTGGGCCTCCAACAAGGGCTATGGAGCGGCCATTCATCTCGACGCGCTGAGCCGATTGGGGCCCACGCCCCTGCATCGCCGTTCGTTTGCGCCGGTCGCGCGGGCTTATTCTGCACGGTGACTATCGGGGTGAGTCTTTCAGGCCACACCACTATTACTTGTGATTAAGCGTGCAGGCGGACTCAACATGTCGTTTGGGTCGCGAAATGTTCTCAGAAATTAACGAATTAGTAATTGGAATCGTTAACCATTCTTTTCTTGACGGCAGGCCTTCCATGCATGCGGATGGCGATCGAGACAAGCGGGGGTGGGTTCGATGGGTGTCCTTGAAAAGGTGAGAGCGCGCGATGCGGTCATCGCAGAGCCGGTCCTGCCGCTCGATACGATCCTGATGGGTGACTGCATCGCGACGATGCGCTCGTTGCCCGCCAAGTCGGTCGACATGATCTTTGCCGATCCCCCCTATAATCTGCAGCTAGGGGGCGACCTCAGCCGACCCGATGGCAGCCATGTCGATGCCGTGACCGATGATTGGGACAAGTTTGACAGCCTGAGCGCCTATGACAAATTCACCCGCGCCTGGCTGGTCGAGGCGCGGCGCATCCTGAAGAAGGACGGCACGATCTGGGT
>JBBQHG010000179.1:0-5829 GCA_038323755.1 Sphingomonadales bacterium | reverse complement strand
ATGTGGTCGCCGCGACCTGGAACGTCACGCGCTTTTCCCGGCGCGTGGGCGGCGCCTCTGTTGACGCAGCGGTGGTACCGGTCACGCTGCTCAAGCCGTTGCACGGGGCAGAGCCGCGCCTCCGCGATAATCTGATGACGTTTCTCGATCAGCACTGGAACGCGCCCATCCAGCTCGTCGCCGGTGTATCCAGCAGCGAAGACGGCGCCATCGCTGCCCTGCGCGCTGCCAGCCCAGCCCAGCCTGATCGGCAGGTCACGCTGGTGGTCGATCCGCGTCGGCACGGGTCCAATGCCAAGATCAGCAACCTCAGCAACATGCTCGCCGCTGCCGACCATGATGTGCTGGTGATCAGCGACAGCGACATCGCGGTGCCGCCCGATTATCTCGCCCGCGTCGTGACCGCGCTCCAGCAGCCGGGTGTCGGCGCTGTCACCTGCGTTTATGGCGGCCGTGGCGATGCTGGTTTCTGGTCGGTCCTTGGCGCTGCCAATCTCAGCTATTTCTTCTTGCCCGATGTGCTCACCAGCGTTGCACTCGATACCGGCGGCGCCTGCATGGGCTCCACCATCGCCCTGCGCCGCGACACGCTCGATCGAATCGGCGGCTTTGATCGCTTCGTCGATATCCTCGCCGATGATCATGCCATCGGCGCGGCGGTTCGCGCGCTTGGCCTTCGGGTTGCCATCGCACCTGTTGTGGTCACGCATGCGTCGGCTGATTCGAGTCTGGTGGCGCTGCTGCGCCATGAGCTCCGCTGGGCCGCCACGGTGCGAGAGCTGGGGGCCGCGGGCTATGTCGGCCTGGTGACCACGATGCCGTTGCCCTTCGCCTTGCTCGCCTTCGCCATCCGTCCCCAGGCCGCCTCGGCAGTGCTGATCGCGCTGGCGCTGTCGGTCCGGTGGCTGTCGGCGCTCAGCGTCAATCGGCTCACCGGCTTCAGAACCGCATCATCATGGCTTCTGCCGCTCCGTGAGCTGCTCCGGCTGGGCATCTTCGCGTCGAGTTTTTTCATCCAGCGGGTCGATTGGCGTGGCGAGCGGCTGGACATGATCGGCAATGGGCGGATCGACGATGGCAAAGTCGGCCCGGACAGATTACGCGCGGCCAAGGTCTCTGGGGCCGGAGCAGGGCGCTGATACGTTCACCGACATGACGAAATCGCTGATCGTTACCGCCGATGATTTCGGCGCGTCCACCGCCATCAATGAAGCCATCGAGCGTGGCCATCGCGATGGCTGCCTTACCGCGGCCAGCCTGATGGTCACTGGTGAAGCGGTCGATGATGCGATCGGTCGGGCCAGGGCGATGCCAACGCTCGGCGTTGGCCTTCACCTTGTGCTCGTGGAGGGTATGCCCGCCCTGCCCGCCAGCGACGTGCCTGATCTGGTGGACGATACTGGCCGGTTTCGCACCGATATGGCCCGCATGGGCGCGGATATCTTTTTCCGCCCGGCGGTCCGCCGCCAGCTTTTTGCCGAAATCACCGCCCAGTTCAGCGCGTTCGCAGCCACCGGCCTCCCGCTCGATCACGTCAATGCCCACAAGCATTTCCACCTCCACCCAACCATTGCCGGGGCCGTGCTGGAGATCGGCCGGCGTCATGGGATGCGGGCAATGCGCGCGCCCGTCGAACCGATTGCGGTCCTGCGCCAGCTTGAACCCGTCAGCGATACCGCCTTGAACCGCGTCGCCACCCTATGGGCCCAGCGCCTGCGCCGCCGGTTGCGCTTGTCGGGGGTAACCGTACCCGATCAGGTCTTTGGCCTCGCCTGGAGTGGGGCGATGACCGCAGACCGCGTCGCCGGTCTCATCGATCGGTCGCCGGACGGCGTCACCGAGCTCTACCTTCACCCGGCGATGCGCGATGATTTTCCCGGCCATGCCCCCGGCTATCAATATGCCGCAGAATGCGCGGCGCTTTGCGATCCCGCTGTTCGGGCAGCAATCGCGCGATCAGCCACAACGCTTGCTCGGTTCAGCGATTTATAGATCGCCAAGCCTGGCCACCACGCGACCGCCCCATAATGTCTCAATCAAACACTGAGAGTGGTTTTCGGTTTGACCGACTCGTTCTCCCGCGAACGCGGGAGCCCAGGGTCACAGGCGCAATTTGATGCGTCACTGGTCTGCGCTGTCGCGGGGGTCCGAAGCCAATTCAACTTATCTGACATCATATACTTAAGTGTGTTTTGGTAGACAGCTTTAAGTGTTGGAGTTCATTTGCCATATACTGGCGGATGACCGATTCTTCGCTCTCAGGCCTTGATAGCGCGCTCGCCAAGGCGCTCGACCAGCGCGACCTGTTCGTGCTCGAATTCACCCCGGTGCAGACCAGCTCCAGCCGGCGCGATGGCTGGACGGCAGACCGGCAGCGGCGCTTCCTCGCCTTGCTTGCGTTGACAGGGGTTGTCGCGGCTGCCGCCCGCGCCATCGGCATGAGCGCCACCAGCGCCTATAATTTGCGTCGGCGCGACGATGCCGGGAGTTTCGCCACCGCCTGGGATATCGCTGTCGAACAGGCCCGCCATCACGCGCTCGCTGAAGCTTATGATCGCGCCGCCAACGGCGTGATGGTGCCGCGTCTCTACCGTGGCCAGGTCGTGGGCATGGTCCGCAAAGCCGATCACCGCATGGCGATGGCAGCGCTCCGCAACCCGCCAAAGGCCAGCGGTGCTCGCTGGACCAAGCCGGATGACAGCGGGATGAGAGAGGAAATAATGCGCTCGCTCCGCAACTTCGACAACTTCGACAACTTCGACAACGTCGATTGATCGCGCGGCGTTGGGTATTTCAGGTGCGGTCGATCATCATCAGCGTGACGTCGGCATATTTCGCATCGACCGGATCGAACAGCTCGATGGGTGTAAAGGCCCGATCTGTAAGGGAAATTTCGCCAAGACCGCTCAGTCGATAGGTGCCCAGCTTCATCTCGCGCGGCGGCTTGCCATCTCGCTCCACCGCCACCGCATCGATGTGCAGTTCGTCATGCTTGGTATAAAGGATATGCGGCGCCAAGGTCACAATGCTGCGATTATAGACGGCATTCAGGCACAATCGGCGGACAATTGCCTCCAGAATCGTCGGCACCGGGCCGGATGGGGCTTGATCATCGCCTTGGGATTCGGGCTGCTTCATGCGCTTTGCGATAGCAGAAATGGTGCAGTGCAACAAGATTGAACTGCACCACCCTGATCAGGGTCCCGCGCCGGTCGGACAAACGACCCGCCGGATGCAGCTGTTCTGCTGCCGGCAGGTCGCCTGATCAGGTCTAGAACACCGATTTGGCGGTTGGCTCCTTCAGCATCGCCTGCCGCACCAGTGGGATCGGTGGGCCGCCATAGCTCAGAAAGGCGTCGTGGAAGTCCTTCCACGCCTTGCGCCCGCCCCGGCTCGCGGTCCAGTCCGCCCGCAGCTTGCGGATCATCAGCTTGCCCAGCGTATAATTCAGGTACGCCGGATCATAGGTCCCGCGTGCCGATTGCTGCCGGGCGGTGCCCTCATCCTGGTGGCATTCGGTGATGAACAACTGGCGCGATTGGTCCTGCGTCATCGTCTCCGAATGCATCCGGATCGCCGATAGAAAACGACAGTCCCGTAGCAGGGCGTTGGCGAGCTGGCCGATATGCGTTTCCGGATCGCCGTTGTTGAGGCCGGCCTCCCACATCATCTCCTCGCTATAGTGCGCCCATCCCTCGGCATAGGCATAGCCGACGAACAATTGCCCAAACAGCGATGGCGATCGGTTGGCGTGGAGGAATTGAACGAAATGCCCCGGCATCACCTCATGGACCGAGGTGAACAGCAGGTCGTCCTTGCCGGGAATGAATCCGTCCTGGACCTCCTTGGTCCAGCTCGGATCGGGCGGGGAGATATAATAGACCGAGGGGATGCCCTTATCGAACGGCCCGGGCGGATCGATATAAGCGGAGTTCTGCCGGTTATAGGGGGGGCTTTCCTCGACCAGCGCTTCCTCTGTGCCGGGGATCGAGACCAGGTCCTTGTCGATCACGAACTGGCGCAGCATCGGGATTTGCCGGCGCGCGGTCACGACCGGGCCGCCATCAGGTTTGTCGGCATTCATCTTGGCGGTGCACGCCTCGATCGTCGCGCCGGGGGCAAACTGCGCGCACGCCGCGGTCAGCGCCGCCTGATTGCGCTTGAGATCCGCCTCGCCGATCTTCTCGAGCTCGGCGAGGGGAGTATCCACCCCTTCCGTCGCTGCGATCATCCGCGAAAAGCGCTCGGCGCCCAGTGCAAAATCCTGTGTCGCGGTGGGGCGCTGACTTTCAATCCAGCTGCCGATATCCTTCATCGACTTGGCCGCCACCTGAGCGGCGTCGTCAAATTCCTTTTGCAGCGCCGCGTCCTTCACCTCGGCAAACGCCTTTTTGGCATCGCCGGCGTAAAAGTCGGCAAAGCCGTTGAACCCCGCCACGCCATAATTGACAAAGCTCAACGGCATCGGCGTTTTCAGATTAGCGCGGATATTGGGTGCCTGCGCGGCGACGCTTTTGAAAAACGCAATCATCGCCTTCATTCGCGTCGGCGCATCGGCATAGGGCCGCGCGATATAGACGTTCGGGTCCAACCCGCCGCCGACATAGAAGGCCGGATTGTGATGCGGCTGATCGGCATCCTCGAGCCAGAACAATTTGCCCTGTGCGACCTTGACCAGATAATCCCGCTCGAACCGGTCCTGCTCGCTCAGCTTGGCGCCATCGAACTTGTCGGCGGCGGCGATCGTTTCCTTCAGGAAATCGCCCTGCTTCTTCAGGCCCGCATTGCTCCAGTCGGGCAGCTTGCCGTCAAATTCATGCTTGCCCTGATAAACGGCATTGGCCGGATCAAGCTCGAACCAAGTGTTGATGAACCGGTCGCGGAACTTGGCCCAATCGCCGCCCCGTGCCACCTCGGCCATCGACCCGGCGGGCGGCTTCGCTGTCGGGCTGCAAGCCGCGAGCGCCATCAGGCTGGCGGCCAGCATCAATTTGATACGCATCCCCTACTCCTTTGATTCGATTGTCCGGGAAGCTGGCAGGTTGCGACGATCCGCGCCACCCCCGCGTCAGAGCGGCAAGCCGATCCGCTGCTTGTCATGCTATAACCGAGCATCCAGCAGCGGAGTGCAGACATGGCTTATATCAAAACGCGTGATGGCACAGATATCTACGTCAAGGATTGGGGCAGCGGCCGTCCGGTGGTGCTGATCCACGGTTGGCCGCTTTCCGCCGATAGCTGGGACGCGCAGGCACTGGCACTTGCAGACGCAGGCTTTCGCGCGATCGCCTATGATCGGCGCGGCTTCGGTCGATCCAGCCAGCCCTGGACCGGCTATGACTATGACTCGCTGACCGACGATCTGGCAGATGTGCTGGCGGCAACGGGGGCCGCGGACGCGACGCTCGTCGGCTTCTCGATGGGAGGCGGAGAGGTTGCACGATATATGTCCCGACATGATGGCAAGGGCATTATCGGCGCCGGCCTAATCGGGTCGATCGTGCCTTATATGCTCCAGACCAACGACAACCCAGACGGGGTTCCGGAAGCGGCGCTGGCAGGCATCGCGGCCGGCATTGCAGACGACAGACCAGCCTTCTTCCGCGGCTTCCTCAAGACGTTTTTCGGCATCGGTTTGCTTGATCATCCCGTGAGCGACGATGTTGTCGCATGGGCCTGGCAGATTGCCATGCAGGCCGGGCTGAAGCCGACGCTCGAATGCGCGACATCATTCGGCCATACTGATTTTCGCGGCGACCTTGCCGCGTTTACGGTGCCAACGCTGATTGTCCATGGCACTGGGGATTCCATCGTCCCGATAGATGTATC
>JBBQHG010000178.1:0-5831 GCA_038323755.1 Sphingomonadales bacterium | reverse complement strand
ACCGTCTGCGGCTTCAGGCCGTCATCGGCGGCCACCACCAGCACGACGATATCGGTCACATTGGCACCGCGCGCGCATTTCGGTAAAGGCCTCATGGCCTGGTGTATCGAGGAAGGTGATCTGCGACTTGTCCTTCATCGTCACCTGATAGGCGCCGATATGCTGGGTGATGCCACCGGCCTCGCCGCGCACCACGTCTGTCCCGCGCAACGCATCGAGCAGGCTGGTCTTGCCGTGATCGACATGGCCCATGATCGTCACGACCGGTGGCCGTGGCTTCATCTGGTCCTCGGTATCTTCACCGGTGTCGAGCGCCAGATCGATATCCGAATCGGACACGCGCTGAATGTTGTGGCCGAATTCGGTCACGAGCAGCTCAGCGGTATCCTGATCGATCGTCTGCGTCATGGTGACGGGCATGCCCATCTTGAACAGCGTCTTGACCAGGTCCGCGCCCTTTTCGGCCATGCGGTTGGCGAGTTCCTGCACCGTGATCGCTTCTGGCACCACCACGTCGCGGACTTGCTTGGCCTGCGCCTCGCGCGGGCCACCAAAGTGGCGCTTTTCCTTCTCACGTGCGCGCTTCAGCGCAGCGAGTGAGCGCGCGCGCGCGCCGTCGCCATCGTTCAGCGCACGGTTGACGGTCAGCTTGCCGGCCTGGCGACGGTCATCGCCGCCCTTGCGGTCACGCGCCGGGCGCGTCGGTGCCTCGGCAGGCCGCTTGGAGCCGGGCGCAGATGCCGGGCCGCTATTATTGGCCGACGGTGCCGATGCGGGTGCGCTGGCCGTGACTTCTGCTTCCGGCTCGGGCTTGCGCACCGGTTGCGGGCGCTCCGGGCGCGGCACGGGCGTAAAGCGGCGCGGCGCGGGGATGCTCGAATCAAGCGTCAGCTCAGTCGGGTTGGCCACAGGCGCGGTCGGCGCGGCGGGCGCAGCCTCGGCAGGGGCAGCGGCGGGTGCCGGCTCGGGCGCTGCCGCATCGACGATCGGTGCAGCCTCGGGTTCAGGCGGCGCATTGCGCGCTTCCTCGGCCCGGCGGCGCTCTTCTTCGGCTGCCTCCTGGCGCTCGCGCTCCTCGCGGCGGCGCGCTTCTTCAAGCGCGTTCATGCGCGATTCGTCGGCCTCGCGCAGCAGCTTGGCCTGCAGTTCCTGGCGTGAGAGCAGGCTGTCGCCCGCCTTGCGCGCGGCGCTCTGTGGCGGCGCGGCGGGCGCAACCGGGGCGGGGGCGGGGGCAGGGGCTTCGGCGACGGGCTCGTCCTGGACGACGGGCTCGGGCTCACCTGGCCGGCGCAGGACGCGGCGCGACTTCACCTCGACCACCACGGTGTTGGAACGGCCATGGCTGAAGCTCTGCTTCACCTTGCCGGTTTCCACCGTGCGCTTGAGGCCCAGAGGCGCACGCATGCCCAGTTTCGGCTTTTCGTTGTCGGTATCGCTCATCAGGTCGCTCAAAGTCCTCAGATAGTCGTGTCGGCAATTGCCGTGTCGTCAAGTTCAGGCCCGGAAGGATCGCCAGAAGGATCGCCCGTATTTTCGAACGCCGATGCGCCCTGCGAGGCCGTTTCGCAAGGCGCAGACTCCTGCTCGGGTCCGATAAAGTGCAGCCAGCGGTCGAGCGCGTCGCTCAGTCGCCGGGCCGCGCCGGGGTCGGTAAGGCCGATATGTACCACGTTTTCGCGGCCCAATGCCACGGACAATATAGGGCGGGCGAGCGGGATTACCAAGCCGCGTAAGCCGCCGCCCTCTTCGTCGCGCCCCACCCGCCATGCCTGGTCGAGCTTGCGCGTGCCGTCCGCCCCCGCATCGCTGGCATGCAGCAGCAGGTGCAGCTTGCCGCTGCGCGCCGCCTTCTCGATGCGCTCGCCGCCAATCACGACAGTCCCCGCGCGCGATTCGAGGCCGAGCCGGTCGAGCACTGTCTTCTCCAGCGCATCGGCAATCGCACCGGGCAGATCATCGGGCAGGCGGAAGTCGCTCTTCTTAAAGGCACGCGACAGCGCCCCCTTCAACTTGCCCTTGGCGATCGCGCTTTCCAGCGCAGCCCGCGTCACGCCAATCCACGCCCCGCGCCCGGGCGCCTTCGCCCGCACGTCAGGATGAATCATGCCATCGGGCGCCAGCGCCAACCGCACAAGGTCCGCCCGCGCGGCCCGGTCGCCGGAAAGGATGCAGCGGCGGATGGGGTCAGTCATAAAAACCTCCCCTCAACATCGACCGTCACGGCCATGGGGGAACGGCCCGGGGAGAACCCCGACCGATCGCCTCCACAAGATAGCTGAAGCCCTAGCGCCTCATCGTGGGGGAACCGCATGCGCGTCCTCCCTGTGTGGCGCGGGGGATGCAGCCGCGGGCGCGTCGCGGTCGGCAATCAACTGCCCGCCCGCGCCGTAATTTTCAGGGCGCACTTCCTCGATGACGATCTGCACCGCCGCCGGGTTCTTGCCCAGCCGCTCGACCAGCGAGCGGGTCACGTCGGCGACGATCCCCGCTTTCTGATCGTGGGTGGCGCTGCCCGCGACGCGGATGCTGACAAAGGGCATCAGGCCTCTTCGCCCTCGGTTGCTGCTGCCTCGGGCGCCGCCGCTTCCTCGTCCTCGAACCAGTGCGCGCGCGCGGCCATGATGATCTCATTGCCCTGCTCTTCGCTCAGCCCATATTCGGCGAGGACCCCGCCCTTGTCCTCGGGGCGCTTGTTCTCGGTCTCGGCGCGGCGGCGCTGCTCCTGGCGCTTCTTCT
This sequence comes from Sphingomonadales bacterium, assembly GCA_038323755.1. Lineage (GTDB taxonomy): Bacteria > Pseudomonadota > Alphaproteobacteria > Sphingomonadales > Sphingomonadaceae > Sphingomonas. The sequence continues at coordinate 3,095 of JBBQHG010000178.1, read as the reverse complement.
GGACCAGCTCGTCGGTCGCCAGATCGGCGAGATCGTCGAGCGTCTTGATGCCCGCCTTGCCGAGCGTCACCAGCATTGCCTCGTTGAGATGCGGCATACCCGCGAGCGCATCCTCGACGCCCAGCTCACGGCGCAGCGTGCGGTTGGCTTCCTCGCGGCGGTCGAGCGCCTCGGTTGCGCGGCTCTGCAGCTCGGCGGCGAGATCGTCGTCGAACCCTTCGATCGACGCGATTTCGTCGACCTCGACATAGGCGACCTCTTCCAGCGCGCCGAAGCCTTCGGCGACCAGCAGCTGGGCGAGCGTTTCGTCGACATCGAGCTCGTTCTGGAACATTTCCGAACGCTCGACGAATTCCTTCTGGCGCTTTTCGGACGCATCGGCCTCGGTCAAAATGTCGATCGCCTTGCCGGTCAGCTGGCTGGCGAGGCGGACATTCTGGCCGCGACGGCCGATCGCGAGGCTGAGCTGATCGTCGGGCACGACGACCTCGATCCGGTCCTCTTCCTCGTCGATCACAACGCGGCTGACCGATGCCGGCTGCAGCGCGTTGACGACAAAGGTCGCGGTGTCGGGCGACCAGGGGATGATGTCGATCTTCTCGCCCTGCATTTCCTGCACGACTGCCTGGACGCGGCTGCCCTTCATGCCGACGCACGCGCCGACCGGGTCGATCGAGCTGTCATGCGAAATCACGCCGATCTTGGCGCGCGAACCTGGGTCACGTGCAGCGGCCTTGATCTCGATGATGCCGTCGTAAATCTCGGGCACTTCCTGCGCGAACAGCTTCTTCATGAAATCGGGGTGCGCGCGGCTGAGGAAAATCTGCGGCCCGCGGTTTTCACGGCGCACATTGAGGATCAGCGAGCGGATGCGGTCGTTGACGCGCACCACTTCGCGCGGGATCTGCGCATCGCGGCGGATGACGCCCTCGGCCCGGCCCAGATCGACGACGACATGGCCGAACTCGACCGACTTCACGACGCCAGTGATGATTTCGCCGACGCGATCCTTGAACTCTTCATGCTGGCGCTCGCGCTCTGCGTCGCGGACCTTCTGGAAAATCACCTGCTTGGCGGCTTGTGCGGCAATGCGGCCGAATTCGATCGGGGGCAGTGGATCGACGATATAATCGCCGACGACAGCGCCGGGCTGCAGCTTCTGCGATTCCTTCAGGTTCACCTGCTTGAAATAGTCATCGACCGCCTCGACCACTTCGACGACGCGCCACAGCCGCAGATCGCCCGACTGCGGGTCGAGCTTGGCGCGGATGTCGTTCTCGGCGCCATAGCGGGCGCGCGCGGCGCGCTGGATCGCGTCTTCCATCGCCTCGATCACGATCGCGCGATCGATCAGCTTTTCCTTCGCAACCGCATCCGCAATCGCGATCAGTTCGGCCTTGTTGGCGGAAACGGCAGAGGCGCCGGGGGCAGTGGCCATGAGTGTCAGTCCTGTTCTTGCGTGTCGGTGTCAGCCAGATCGGCTTCAGGTTCAAATTCATCTGCGCCCGCTGTTGAAAGCGGCGCCGTCGCGGCGAGCAGCCGGTCGGTAAACAGCAATTTTGCATCGGCGACCTGATCGAAGCCGATCGTCATCGCCTTGTGCTTCTTCACGTCGATCGTGATCCGGTCACCCTCGACGCCCATAAGATCGCCGGTCAGCTGCTTGCGGCCATCGACGGGCTCGATCAGGTGGATGCGCGCCTCATGGCCTTTCCACACGTCGAAATCGGCAAGCCGTGTCAGCGGGCGGTCAATCCCCGGTGAGCTGACCTCGAGCCGGTACGCTTCCTTGATCGGATCACGGCCTGTCTCTTCCAGCGCATCGAGAACGTCGGAAACGCGGCGCGACAGGGCGGCACAATCATCGATGTTCAACTGGCGGGTATCAGGCCGCTCGGCCATCACCTGCAGCGTCAGGTCGCCTGCGCCGCCGAACATCTTGACGCGCACCAGATCAAAACCCAGCGCACGCGCCTCGGGCTCGATCAGGGCTGACAATTGTTGGGCGAGATCCGCCAAAAACATTCTCCGGATAAGCAACCGCGCCGCCGGCCCAGGTGGGGTCCAGCCTCTGTAGCGTTACCGATGTAGAGAAAGCGCATGGGCGATATAGGCTGAACGCGCTACGCTGGCAAGCATCCAACCGCGCCGATATGCGTTTGCCGTACTGACCTTTTTGCCGGAGACAATCATGCGTCCCTTTCTTGCCCTGCCGCTGCTCCTTGTCGCTTGTGCGGGCAATGCCCAGCAGAACAGTCCTTCGACATCGGCAAAGCCTTTCACCGAATCGGTGATCGCCGATTTTGACGCCCCCTGGGCGATGACGTTCCTGCCCGACGGGCGGATGCTCGTCACCGAAAAGGCCGGTCAGCTGCTGCTCGTTTCCGCCGATGGCAAGGAACGATCGGTGGTGAGCGGTACGCTACCGGTCGACAGTGCTGGGCAGGGCGGGTTGATGGACGTAGTGCTCGCGCCTGGTTTCGCCAGCAACGGCCTCGTCTATTTCAGCTTCTCGGAAAGCGGCGCGGGCGGGAAGGGTGTTGTGCTCGCCCGCGGCAAGCTCGTCGAGACGCAGGGTGCGTCGCTGGAAAATGTTGAAATTCTCCACCGCGCCACCCCCTATGTGCCCGGCAACGGCCATTATTCGGGCCGGATCGCCTTCTCACCCGATGGCAAGCACCTGTTCTACGCCAATGGCGAACGCCAGAAGTTCGATCCCGCGCAGGACCCAAAGGCGTCGCTCGGCAAGGTCCTCCGGCTGACGCTCGACGGGAAGCCTGCACCGGGTAATCCGCTCGCCGCCAAGGGCTTCGATCCGACGGTCTGGTCCTATGGCCACCGCAACATCCTGGGGCTTGCCTTCGATGGGCAAGGCAATCTGTGGGAACAGGAAATGGGCCCCAAGGGCGGCGACGAGCTTAACCTGATCGCCCCGGCCAAAAACTATGGCTATCCCAAGGTATCGAACGGCAGCCATTATGACGGGCGCGACATTCCCGATCACGCGCCCGGCGACGGTTTCGAAGCGCCCAAGGTGTTCTAGACCCCGGTAATCTCTCCCGGTGGGTTAATCATCTATTCGGGCAATCTGTTTC
>JBBQHG010000177.1:0-5841 GCA_038323755.1 Sphingomonadales bacterium | reverse complement strand
GCATCCGCGTGTACGACACATGGGGATCGGTCGCGGCGATGATATCGCGCTCTGCCTATGCGCAGCTTGGCTATTCGGTGTTGCTGCTCATCGGCACATTGTTTGGCTTGTCGTTGATTTACCTCGGCCCGGTCTTGCTCACCCTGTTCGGCGAAGGCTATGCGCGGTGGCTTGGACTGGGGGCTTGGGGCCTGATGGCGATCGCGTTTCAACCGATGCTGCGTTTTTACCGCCGATCGCCCTTGTGGGGCGTGGCGCTGCCGGGAATCGCGATCTTCTATGCCGGCTGCACCTTTGCCAGCGCCTGGGCACATTGGCGCGGGCGTGGCGGCATGTGGAAGGGCCGCGCGCAGGCGGCGTTGAACGCATGACCGCTTCTGCCGCCGCGCTCGCCTCCGGCAAGGGGCATAAGGACGAGAATTTCCCGGTCGCCAGCTTTTTGCTGAAAGCAGAACACCGGGCGCCGGTGATGGCGTTCTATCATTTCGCGCGGGCGGCCGACGATGTTGCCGATAATGAAGCGGCGAGTAGCGAGGCGCGGCTGGCGCTGCTGGGCGCGATGCGATCAACGCTGGCGGGGACGAGCGACGAGAATGCCGAAGCGCTGGCGCTGCGCGGGGTGCTGGCCGAGTATAAGCTGTCACCGCAGCACGGGCTCGATCTGTTGACCGCGTTTGAGCAGGACTGCACCGTCAGCCGCCACGCGACCTGGGAGTCGCTGATCGATTATTGCCGCGTCTCGGCGATGCCGGTCGGACGCTATGTGCTTGATGTGCATCATGAAGATCGATCGACCTGGATCGCGTCCGATGCGCTGTGCGCCGCGCTGCAGGTGATCAACCATCTGCAGGATTGCGGGAAGGATTACCGCGCGATCGACCGGGTCTATATCCCGACCGAGATGCTGGCGGCAGCAGGCGCATCGGTAGAGGAGCTGGGGGCGACACGCGCCTCCCCTGCGCTGCGATCGGTGATTGTCGCGATGGCGGAGAAGACGTTGGGGCTGCTCGCGCAATCATCGGTGTTCTCTGCGCAGATCAAGGACAAGCGCTTGGCTGTCGAGGTCGCGATCATCCAGCGGCTGGCGGAAAGCCTGACACGGCGGCTGTTGACGCATGACCCGCTGAGCGAGCGCGTGCACCATAGCAAGGTCGAGATGGCAGGGCTGGCCGCCTGGGCCGCGCTAAAGAGGCTGGCGGCATGAACCCTGACAATACCCCCGCCGCGCTGCAATCGCAGGTTTCGGGCAGCAGCTTTTATGCCGGGATGCGGGTGCTGCCCAAGGCCGAGCGCGAGGCGATGTATGCGGTGTACGGTTTTTGCCGGATCGTCGACGATATCGCCGATGACGAAGAGGGCGACCGCGCCGACCGCGCAGCGGCGCTCGACATGTGGCGCAAGGACATCGATTCGCTTTACGCGGGTGGCGATCCGGGGCGCGCGGCGTTGGTGGCGGAGGCGGTGCGGCGTTTTGGGCTCGACCGGGCCGATTTCCATGCAGTGATCGACGGAATGGCGACCGACACCGCCGATTTCGTGCGCTATCCAAGCTTTGAAGAGCTGGACCTGTATTGCGACCGGGTGGCATCGGCGGTGGGGCGATTGTCGGTCAAGATTTTCGGCATGGACGATGCCGAGGGCGTGCCGCTGGCGCATCATCTGGGGCGCGCGCTGCAATTCACCAACATCTTGCGCGATGTCGACGAGGATGCCGCGATCGGCCGGGTGTATCTGGCGCGCGAACATCTGGCGGCGGCGGGTGTGGACATGAGCAGCCCGGAGGCCGTGGCGCGCGACCCGAATATCGATGCGGCATGTCGCGATCTGGCCGCGCTGGCCGAGCAGCATTATCTCGCCGCCGAGGCGATTTTGAAGCGCAAGCCCAAGGGCCACCTGATCGCGCCCAAGCTGATGGCGGCGGTGTATCACAAGATACTGGGGCGCATGCAGGCAGTCGGCTGGGCGCCGCCGCGTGAGCGGATCAAGGTCAACAAGGCGGCGCTGATTTTCACGGTCGGGAAATTGTGGCTGTTTCGGTGATGGAGCAGCGCAAAAGTAGTGCCGTTGTTCTCCCGCGAAAGCGGGAGTCCAGCGCCTCGGCCGCCGGCGTCTGCGGCTCCTGGGCCCCCGCGTGCGCGGGGGAACGATAGTGGGGGGCGGGGGGCGTGCTCTTGTCATCGGCGCGGGGATGGCCGGGCTTTCGGCGGCGGTGGAACTGACCGGGATTGGCTGGCAGGTCGACTTGACCGACAGCGCACCGCGCGCGGGCGGGCGGTGCCGCAGCTACCACGACAAGGCGCTCGATCTGGTGATCGACAATGGCAATCATTTCGTCTTTTCGGGCAATCAGGCGGTGGCGCGGTTCCTGGACACGCTGGGCACGGCGGATGCGCTGGAAGGGCCCGCGCATGCCGATTTCGCCTTTCACGATATCCGCGATGACAGCCGCTGGACGCTGGCGGTGAATGACGGGCGGTTTCCGGCCTGGGTGTTCGACCCGAAGCGGCGGACGCCGGGGACGGGCGTGGTGGATCATCTGGCGCTCGCCAAGCTGGTGCTGGCGCGGCGGGGGCCGACGACGATCGGCGATGTCATCAGCGACCGGGGACTGTTCTGGGAGCGGGTGGTCGATCCGATGATGCTGGCGGTGCTCAACTGCCCGCCGGCGCAGGGGTCGGCGTGGCTGGCGGGGCGGTTCCTGATGGAATCCTTCGCGCGCGGCGGGCGGGCGTGCCGGACGATGGTGGCGGTGCCGACATTGGATGCGGTGTTTGTCGATCCGGCACTCGCTTACCTGCGCGAACGCGGAACCGAGCCACGCTTCGCTGCGCGGTTGCGCGGGCTGGTGACCGAGGGCGACCGGGTGACAGGGCTCGATTATGGCGCGGGCGTGGAGCCGGTGGGCGATGCGGCGGTTATCCTGGCGGTGCCGCCCTGGGTCGCGGCTGATCTGGTGCCCGACCTGACCGTGCCCGATGCATTCTGCTCGATCCTGAGCGCGCATTTCGCGTTTCCGCCGCCGCCCGGTGCGCCGCCGATCACCGCGCTGATCGGCGCGACATCGCAATGGGTGGTGTGCCATGGCGACCGGATTTCGGTGACGATCAGCGGCGCGGACGAGGTGATCGACCAGGACCGCGAGGATCTGGCGCGGCGGATCTGGGCGGATATCTGTGCCACTTTGGGACTCACCGCCGAGCTGCCACGCTGGCAGGTGGTGAAGGAAAAGCGCGCGACCTTTGCTGCGACGCCCGAGCAGGATGCCAAGCGGCCGGGCACCGCGACACGCTGGCGCAACCTGTTTCTGGCGGGCGACTGGACGCAAACCGGGCTGCCCGCGACGATCGAGGGCGCGTTACGGTCAGGGGCGAACGCCGCACGCTTGGCGATGCGCTGACATCAATGTAAGTAAGAGGCCGTCATTTTGGGGGATGTATGCTGAATACCGCAACCGCAACCATCGCCGACCCACTCGCCGCGATTGACGCCTGTGCAACGCGCGCGGCGGACGCGCTGTCGCGCGCGCAGCAGGCGGACGGGCATTGGGTGTTCGAGCTTGAAGCCGACGCGACGATCCCGGCGGAATTTGTGCTGCTGAAACATTATCTGGGCGAGCCGCGCGATGCCGCGCTCGAGGCCAAGATCGGCACCTATCTGCGGCGTATCCAGTCGAGCGAGCATCATGGCTGGCCGCTGTTCCATGGCGGCGCGTTCGATACGTCCGCCAGCGTGAAGGCCTATTATGCGCTGAAGATGATCGGCGATGATGTCAACGCGCCGCATATGGCGCGGGCACGGGCGGCGATTCATGCGGCGGGCGGGGCGGCGGCGGTGAATGTGTTCACGCGCATCCAGCTGGCGCTGTTTGGTGCCGGGCCGTGGAGCGTGGTGCCGACGATGCCGGTCGAGCTGATTTTGCTACCGCGCTGGTTTCCGGTCCATCTGTCGAAAATGTCGTACTGGGCGCGGACGGTGATTGTGCCGCTGCTCGTACTGGCGGCGAAGCAGCCGGTGGCGCGGAATGCGTCGGGCGTGCTGGTTGATGAGCTCTACACGCTAAAGGCAGCGCCATTGAAGAGCCAGGCCGAGGGCGCCAAGCGATCGTGGCAGTTGTTTTTCGGGGCGCTCGATGTGGTGCTGAAGCGGGTCGAGCCGCTCTGGCCGAAGGGCCTGCGCGCGAAGGCGGTGCAGGCCTGTGTCGATTTCGTGACCGAACGGCTGAATGGGGAGGACGGGCTGGGCGCGATCTATCCGGCGATGGCGAACTCGGTGATGATGTTCGATTGCCTGGGCTATGCCGAGGATCATCCGCACCGGGCGATTGCCCGGCGGTCAGTTGAGAAGCTGCTCGTGATCAAGGACGACGAGGCGTATTGCCAGCCCTGCGTGTCGCCGGTGTGGGATACCGCGCTTGCCGCGCACGCGATGCTCGAGGCGGGCGGCGAGGCGAACGAGGCGCGGGCGAAGGCGGCGCTTGAGTGGCTGAAACCGCTGCAGGTATTGGATGTGAAGGGCGACTGGGCCGAGGTGAAGCCCGATGTACGGCCCGGCGGCTGGGCGTTCCAGTATAACAATGCGCATTACCCCGATCTCGACGATACCGCCGTGGTGGTGATGGCGATGGACCGGGCGAAGGACCGACTCGCGCTCGCAGGCGGCTATGACGAGGCGATTGCGCGCGGGAATGAGTGGACGGTTGGGCTGCAATCGAAAAATGGCGGCTTTGGCGCGTTCGATGCGGACAACACCTTCCATTACCTCAACAATATTCCGTTCGCCGATCATGGTGCGCTGCTCGATCCGCCGACGAGCGACGTGACGGCGCGGTGCGTGTCGATGATGGCGCAATTGGGCGAGACCGAGAGCGACCGGATGAAGGCGGCGCTGGCCTATCTGGCCGGGGAGCAGATGCCCGACGGATCGTGGTTCGGGCGCTGGGGGGTGAATTATATCTATGGCACCTGGTCGGTGCTGTGTGCGCTCAACGCGGCGGGGGTGTCACCCAAGGCGCCGACGATGGAGCGCGCGGTCGACTGGCTGGTGTCGATCCAGAATGCCGACGGCGGCTGGGGCGAGGATTGCGACAGCTATGCGCTTGATTATGCGGGCTACACCCCTGCCCCCTCGACGGCGTCGCAGACCGCCTGGGCGCTGCTCGCGCTGATGGCGGCAGGGGTCGTAGAGCATCCGGCGGTGGCGCGCGGGGTGGAATGGCTGGTCGCGAACCAGGACGAAGATGGGCTGTGGGGGCAGGAAATGTACACCGGCGGCGGTTTCCCTCGGGTGTTTTACCTGCGCTATCACGGCTATCCGAAGTATTTCCCGCTCTGGGCGGTGGCGCGTTACCGGAATTTGAAGCGGTCGAACGAGAAAACCGTGGCGTTCGGGATGTGAGTGAATTGCTTGACTTGATGTGGCTTACAAAGCCGCTGGCCATGTTCGCAGTCGCGTTAGCGATCGGATTTCTGGGGGATGTCATCCTGCCCCGGCACCGACCTTTTATTGGTACGGTCGCCATGTTGATGCCTATCCTTCTTTTGACGGCAACAGTTTGGTGGCGGATCTGGGAACATGACGCGTTGTTCGCTGTGGCTTACGGCTCGGCGTTAGGTCTGACGAGCTTCGGGACCCTGATGGGAATCATTCTCGCGGATTGGGTAATGCAAGCGCGATCGTCGAAGCAGAATCGTCCGTGATCCTTGTCGCGTGCGGGCTGCAGCGGGAAGCGAAGATCATCGGTTGCAAGGGCGTGATCGCAGTCGCTGGGGGCGGCGATGCGGGGCGGCTGGAGGCGATGCTCGAGGCGCAGGCGGCGGGCGCCATAATGATCGTCTCGAGCGG
>JBBQHG010000176.1:0-5860 GCA_038323755.1 Sphingomonadales bacterium | reverse complement strand
ATCAAGGACCGGCTCGCCAATGTCGAACGGATCGTCACCGACGGTACACACAGCCTCGACCGAGAGATCGAACAGCTGCGTGGTCGGCACAACTGAAGGAACAGGCCATGGATAGCGTTCTCTTCATGATGATCCCGGTACTCGCCATTTCGGTCGGCATGGTCGCGGTCATCGGCAACCAGATCGTCAAGCCCCTGCTCGCCCACCGGGAGAAGCGGATGGAACTGGAAGCAGCGATGGTCGCCGAAAAAGCCGCCCAATATGCTGCCAATACCGGTCGTCTCGAAGAGCGCGTCCGGGTGCTGGAACGGATCATTACAGATCGTGGCGTCGACGTGGCCGATCAGATCGAAGCGCTGCGAAGCGCGCCCCTCAACTAGAAAAATATTCGCTGGGAGTGACTTAAATGGGTTTTTGGACCGCAATCGTTCTGATCGTTATCGTTGGCGCCACCGCTCGTGTCATGCGCGCCCGATACGAAGCCCAGGGAGCGACGCCGTCGCTCGCCCGGGATCCCGATGCGCGCCGTCTGCGGGAGGAAATGCAGTCCCTGAAGGACCGTATCGCCGTCCTCGAACGCCTCGCGACCGATGACACCAGTGGCGCACGCCTCGATCGAGAGATCGAGAAGCTGCGCGACCTCAGCTAGAAGGAACGGGCTATCATGGACCCCACCTTGTACGTAACGCTTGCCGCTGCCAGCCTTGCCGGGCTCGCCATGGTAACCTTCGCTGCGCTCGCCGGCTGGCGCGGCTGGCTCTCGCTCAAGCAGCAGGAACTGGCCGGCAGTGAAGGGCAGCACATCCCGCAAATGCCGAGCGCCAGCGCCCGCATCGAAATCGCGGACCTGAAAGAGCGAATCCGCAAACTAGAAGCAATCGCCGCCGGGGTGGACCTGTAAGGGTCCCCCCTGCTAGCGGGCTGCGGATGGCCCAGCTTGACGATATCCACGAAGAATATGAGTTTCTCGATGCCGATGACCGGTATCGCCTGTTGATCGATCTGGGGCGGACGCTTGAGCCGATGCCGGATCCGCTCAAGACCGATGCCACACTCGTCCGCGGCTGTTCGGCATCGGTGTGGGTTTATCCCACCAGCCCGGAAAACGGCACACTCCACTTTCTTGCGGACAGCAATGCGGCCATCACCAAGGGCATCATCGCCCTGGTGTTGCTCACCGTGCAGGATCAATCCCCTGCCACGATCGTCGCCACCGATATCGAAGCGGCGCTCGCGCCGTTCGATCTGAAGAACCAGCTCAGCTCCAACCGCACCCAGGGCATCCCCAATATGATCGCGCTGATCAGGGAAACCGCCGCACGGTTCGCCTGATTGGTCGGCCATGCGGGGATGACAGGCGCCTTGCCGCGCGATAGGGCGCGCGCGTGACAACGCTGCGCCGCCTGATTGCCCGTCAATACGCTGTGGCGTTGCTCGTCGCCATTGCCGTGCTGTGGGTCAGGCTGCTCGTGCCGACCGGCTATATGCCCGGCATCGGCACGCACGGTATCTCCATCACCATCTGCACCGGGATGGGGCCGCAGACCGTGGCGCTGATCCCGGGAAACGACAGCCACAAGCCGCCTGATCATGGCAAGGCGGACGGTCAGCCCTGTGCCTTTGCCGGGCTGGGCCTCCTCTCCACCGGCGCCATCGATCCGCCCGTGCTTGTCGCTGCGCTGCGCTTCATCATGCGGACCGGCCTCGTCGCCCGCAAAAGCGAAGCCGCGCCGCAACGCTTGCATCTTCGCCCGCCCCTGCGCGGACCGCCCCTTACCGCCTGATCCTTCGACCGCCCATGATTGCCGGCATTGCTGCCGGTCGCCTTCGATATCAGGACCCTGTCATGACTTCATCCGCCGCCGCGCACCGCGCAGCGCTGTACGTTACGCTTTGGCGCTGGCATTTCTACGCCGGGCTGCTTGTGCTTCCCTTCATCCTCTTTCTGTCCGTCACCGGCAGCATCTATCTGTTCAAGCCGCAAATCGATCGCTGGCAGGAGGCCGGCTGGTACGGCCTCCCCGTCACCCATGCCGTCACACCCGATGCGCAGCTTGCGGCTGCCCTGCGCGCCGTTCCGGGCGCCCGCTTCAACAGCTACCGCCTGCCCCAGCAGGCGGGCGACGCGGCGGTTGTCCACGTCTCGCTGCCGGGCAATGCGGGCATGCGCGACGTCGCCATTGCCCCCGATGGGCGCGTTATTGCGATCAATGATCCTGAAAGCCGGATCGCCGCGGTCGTGGCACGGCTGCACGGGTCGCTGCTGCTCGGTACGCCGGGCAGCCTGCTCATCGAGGCCGCTGCCAGCTGGGCGATGTTCCTGATCCTCAGCGGTCTCTATCTCTGGTGGCCGCGCGGGCGCGGGATGGCAGGTGTCGTATGGCCGCGTCTAGGTGGCAGCGGCAGGCCATTGTGGCGCGATCTCCACGCCGTAACCGGCTTTTGGGTATCGGGCCTGGCGCTCGTCATGCTCGCAAGCGGCTTGCCCTGGGGCGATGGCTGGGCGACCGCCTTTCGCTTCATCCGCGCCGAAATGGGCTGGGTCAGCGCCCCGCAGGATTGGCGCGGTGGTGTGGATCTTCATGCCGGGCATGATCACAAGGCGATGGCAGCAATGAAGGACGGACCGCTCGGGCGGATGACGCTGACCGACATCGTCGCGCGCGCCCAAAGCGAGGCGATGCCCTTTCCCGCCCTGCTCTCTCCGCCCGGCGCCAAGGCCCGCTTCGGCCCCGCCAATGGCCGGTCATGGAAGCTGACGAGCGAAGCCCAGAACCGGCCGCTCATCCGCACGGTGCGCTATGATGTCGACACCGGCGCGATCATCGATCGCCGCGGGTTCGCTGACAAACACGTCATTGATCGCGTCATCAACTACGGCATCGCCTGGCATGAGGGGCAATTGTTCGGCTGGATCAACCAGGCGATTGGCGTCCTCACCGCCGCGATGCTGATCACGCTCGTCGTCAGCGGCACCCTGATGTGGTGGCGCCGCCGTCCGCACGGATCGCTCGGCGCACCGCCCCCGCCCGGCGAGCGACAATTGCGGGTCCTCACCGCCCTCATCGCCGCGCTCGCCATCCTGCTGCCGTTGCTGGGCGTGTCGCTGCTGATTTTCTGGCTGCTCGACCGCCTCACCCGTGCCGTCGCGCCGCCGTTCGCGCGCTACCTGGGCCGCGTCTGACCGGTCAGGCCGATCTCGTCCGCCAGTGTGTCGAGATCGGCCCCGGCCTGCACCAGCCGCCAGCGCGTTGGATCGCTGGCATCGACCAGCGTGACTGCGCCGCGCGGGCACACGCCCAGGCATTTGACGTCAACGATGCCGACTGCCGATTTGCGGTTGGCCTTGGCACCCACATGCTTGCGAAGCGCCTTGCCAAGCGATTGCTTGCCCTTCTTGCCGAACCCGCCATCAAGCCGCTTGGAGCATTTCGAACAGACCAGGATCGCGGTGTCCCAATTCGCCTTGATGAACTGCTTCACTCAGGCTTCCACTGCCTGTTCTCTTCGGCAACGCGCAGCACCTCATACGCGGCTTGAATTGCCTGAAAGCGCGCGGCGGCATCCTTGTCGCCGGGGCGCACATCAGGGTGATTGGCCTTGGCCATCTTGCGCCACGCCACGCGCACCGCCTCGAAATCGGCATCGGGTTCCAGCTCGAACAGGTCGAGCGCGCGCATCTCGTCGCGTGATCGGCTGCCATCGCCCGGCCCGGCCCAGCTATTGTGCCGGGATTCGGTATAGCCAGATGTATCGCGGTTTTCCTCGGCCTCGCGCGCTGCCGCTTCCTCGGCGGTCAGGCCCTCGAAGTAATTCCAGCCGCGATTATACTCGCCGGCATGCTGCTGGCAGAAATACCAGCGCTCCGGGCTGTTGGGGGATTTGGGCGCCGGGCAATTGCCGGGTTCAGTGCAGCCATGCCGGTCGCACAACCGCACCTGCGTCGCCTCGCGGCCAGAGCCATAGCCACGCCAGCGGGGAAAACCCCAGTCAACAGATCGTGTCGTTCGTGCCATATTGCCCCATCTAGGCAGCAATGCCCGTAATTGCCATGCAGCTTTTGTGGCAGGTTCGAGAATTGCCAGACCATCTGCCAGAGGGTCTGTAAGCCGGGTTCTGTCCACCCCGCCTTGCAACGGGGATAGGCGACCATTCCTCTAGGCCCAGACTTGCGTCGGGGCTCAAGCAACCAACCCGGGCGACGGGCCGGAACATGCCCTGAGGCCGAAACCTCGCGCCGCCCCTATTCGGTCTTGCTCCCGGTGGGGTTTGCCGTGCCGCTTCTGTTACCAGTCGCGCGGTGCGCTCTTACCGCACCCTTTCACCCTTGCCTGTGTCCCTTTCGGGACCATCGGCGGTTTGCTCTCTGTGGCACTTTCCCTGGGGTCACCCCCGCCGGACATTATCCGGCACCGTTATTTCCGTGGAGCCCGGACTTTCCTCGCGCGCCCGAAAGCACCCGCGGCCGCCCGACCCTCTGGCAGACCTTGCCTTAGTCGTCCCCCTGCGGCTTTGGCAACAGCAGCGCGAGCAGGATCATGCGGCATTCGGCATCGATTTCGCCATCGATCATCTCGGGGCGAAAACGCCGCTGAAACGCCATGATCGCGGCCATCGGATCACTCACGTCATAGCCAAAGCGTTCGAGCGCGAGCAGAAACCCGGCCTGCGTCCAGAACGGGTCCATCAAATTCTTGGTGGGGCGCGGCAAGGCCAGCCGCAGCCGCGCCAGCTTGTTCCAGGGAAACAGCTCGCCGGGGTCGCGCTTGCGCTTGGGGGCGATGTCGGAATGGCCGACGATATTGCCGCGCGTAATCTCGTAGCGGTCCTTGATCTGCATCACGAGCTGGATGACCGAGGCGATCTGCTCATCCGGAAAGGGCCGATAGCCGAATTCATGCCCGGGATTGACGATCTCGATCCCGACCGAAGCGCTATTGATATCCTCGCCAATGTCGCGCCAGCTGGCCAGGCCAGCGTGCCAGGCCCGCTTTTCCTCATCCACCAGCCGAAGCACCGTGCCATCTTCGGCGACCACATAATGCGCCGATACCTTGGCCTCTGGGTCGCGCAGCCGGGCGATCGCGGAATCGCCGTCCTGCATCCCGGTATAATGGAGCACGATCATGGTGATCGGCAGGCGGCGGTCATCGAAATTGGGGGACGGCGCGTCGATGATGATCATCGCGACGCTGCCTGCGCGGTTCGAATGGTCACGATTCCCACGCCCAGCATCGCCATCGCTCCTCCCAGCAGCATGATCGCCGAGACTGGCGTGCCGAAATACCACGAAGCGGTAAAGACCGAAATCACCGGTGCTGCAAGCGTCAGCGGCGTCACGATGCCCACCGAGTGGCGCTGGAGCAGCCACGACATCGCCCCTTGCCCCAGCACGGTCGATCCGATCGCCGAGAAAGCGACCCAGGAAAGCGTGTGCACCGGCAGATCGGGGATCGCCGCCATCGCTGCCGGTTCGCGCCACCACGCGACCAGACCCAGGATGATGCTGCCCCAAAGGCCGATCCATGCATAAATCGTCAGCACGCGGACGCCCACCAAGGTCCGCTGCAGGATCGAACAGAATGCCCAGATGATGCTGCCCAGCGCGGTCAGCGCCAGCCCCGGTAATTCGCCCGTCGCCGCCGGATCGAACACCAGGATCGCCACGCCTGCAAATGACAGCGCAATCCCGATGACGCGGGGCAGATGAATGCGTTCATGAAAGATCAGGATCGTCAGCAAGAGCGAGAAGGGCACCCCCAGCTGTCCGGCAATCGCCAGCGCGCCGACATTGCTCGATACCGACAGGGCCAGGTTGAGCGCGATATAGAAGCCGGCGCCAGACAACACCCCCAGCGCC
>JBBQHG010000175.1:0-5866 GCA_038323755.1 Sphingomonadales bacterium | reverse complement strand
GACGATCGCGTTGTTCTCCGCTACATGGTGCCTGACCGGGTAGTTGCACCAAAAGCTTGTAGTACGCGATCTATAAGTCGGCGCCCGTGCCGCTGTGCATCGATTTCGGGATCCAGAAGCTCGTCGAGCAAGTCAGCGATGCCGTCGATGTCGGTGCGCAGATGGTGGCTTTCGGCGAAACCTATCTTGGCGGCTATCCACTCTGGCTGGACGAGGCCCCCAACGCAGCGATCTGGGATCACAAGGGCACCCAGGCGCTGCACTCGATCATGCTCGATCAGGCTTTGCGCAAGAATGATCCGCGGCTCGCGCCGCTGCAGGCGCTGGTCGATGCGTCGGGCATCATCGTCTGCGTCGGCGGGCACGAGCGGGTACGGTCGACCATAACCAACACCCAATATATCTTCCGCCCCCATCTCCCGCCACTGCTCCATCGCAAGTTGGTGCCGACGCATGGCGAACGGATGATCTGGGGGCGAGGCGACGGATCGACACTCGAGGTTCACGAGGCCGAATGGGGCAATCTCGGCCAGCTCATCTGCTGGGAACATTGGATGCCGCTCGTACGCGCGACAATGCATCATGAAGGTGAGGCCGTTCACGTCGCGGCCTGGCCCACGGTGCGCGACGTCCACCTGATCGCCTCGATGCATTATGCCTTTGAGGGCCGCTGCTTCGTGCTCGCGGCTGGCACGATTCAGCACCGCGATGACTTGCTCGACGGGCTCGCCCGCGTCGGCGGCGATATTGATGCCCACCCCCTGCTGATGTCGATGCCCGATGGGCAGCTCCAGTTCGGCGGCAGCGCCATCATTGCGCCGGATAGCACAATCATCGCGCAAGCCGGCAGCGACGCCGATCTGCTGATTGCCGATCTTGATCTGTCGGCGATTGGCCGTGGGCTGGCAGCGCTCGACACCGATGGACATTATTCGCGGCCGGACGTGTTCGAATTGCGCGTGGACCGCCGCGCCCGCACGGGTGTCGCCAACGCGGCGGACGGCCTCGCGCCAAGATCGCGCCGCAAATCGGATAAAGCCGCCGATTGAAGGCGCCCGGCGTCTGCCGCAAAAGATGGTGGACAGGGCTGGATTCGAACCAGCGTACGCTTGCACGGGCAGATTTACAGTCTGCTGCCTTTAACCACTCGGCCACCTGTCCATGGGGCGCCTCAAAAGCGAGGGGTGCCAATGCCTATCCGCTTGGGTGCTGTCAACGGGTAGCGCGTGTTTCTCCATCTTGTCGTCGGCGCTTTGCGGGGCGGCTTGCGTCAGGGGCGCGCGACGCATAACCCCTGCCATCATCATCGCACGTCATGCACCCGGGGGTTAAATGCACCGTTCTTACCTAGTTGCCGCCGCCGCAATCGCAATCGCGACGCCTGCGCTCGCCCAAAGCGTCGATCGCGCTGCCGTCGCCCGGATCATTGATGAAGGCACCAATCACAGCGAGGTGATGGTCACTGCTGAATATCTGGCCGACATGATTGGCCCACGCCTCACAAATTCACCAGCGATGCGCAAGGCAGAGGGTTGGACGCAGGAAAAGTTCAAAGGCTGGGGCCTGGTCAACGTCCACAAGGAAGCGTTCGACTTCGGCCGCGGCTGGTCGATCGAGCATTCGAGCGTGCGGATGATCAGCCCGCGTCCGATTCAGCTGACCGCGATTCCCATCGCCTGGACGCCCTCTACCCCGGGCCCGGTATCTGCCCCCGTTATCGTCGCGCCAATGGCCAGGGAGCGTGATTTTGCGAAGTGGCAGGGCAAGCTCAGCGGCAAGATCGTCATGGTCACGCTGCCGACAACGGGTTCCGAACCGAGCACGGCACCCTTCCGGCGCTATTCGGGCGAAGACCTCGCCAAGTTCGATAGCTTTCAGCAGCCCGTCTATGATCCTGAAACTGCTGACCGCCGGATGAAGCGGCTCGACTTCGCAAAGAAGCTCGATGCCTTTCTGAAGGCCGAAGGGGCCGTCGCCTATGCGACGCAGGCGCGCGCCGATGGCAAGCTTGTCCATGGCGAAGGCTATCTGTTCGGCGTCGGCGAATCGCCCCAAGTGCCCGGCGTAGAAATCGCAGCAGAAGATTACCGTCGGCTCGCGCGCCTTCTCAAGGCCGGTGCGACGCCAACGGTCGAGATCGATTCCAAGGTCGCCTATGACGACAGCGATTCCAACGCCTATAATATCATCGCCGAAATTCCCGGCAGCGATCCAAAGGCGGGCTATGTCATGGCCGGTGCCCATCTGGACAGCTGGGTGGCAGGCGATGGTGCCGCTGATAATGGCGCGGGCACCGCGATGATCATGGAAGCAGCCCGCATCCTGAAGGCGACCGGTGCGAAGCCAAGGCGTACGATCCGCTTCGCGCTGTGGGCGGGGGAAGAACAGGGCATCCTCGGCAGCATGGCCTATGTCGAGCAGCATCTGGCGACACGCGGCAGCCCCAATGATCCGCCCGCGACTGGCCTCGCCCGCTATTATGGCTGGACCAATCGCTGGCCGATCACGACCAAGCCTGGCTATGATGACCTCGCCGCCTATTTCAACATCGACAATGGCTCCGGCAAGCTGCGCGGCATCTATGCCGAGAACAACGCGGCCGTGGTGCCGATTTTTCGCGAATGGCTCGCGCCCTTTGCGGCGATGGGCGCGACCAGCGTCGTGTTCCAGAAGACGGGCGGGACCGATCACGTCTTCCTTCAGGCGGTCGGTTTGCAGGGCTTCCAGTTCATTCAGGACCCGCTCGATTATTTTCCGCGCACCCACCACACCAGCCTGGACACCTTTGATCACCTGAAAGGCGATGACATGCGCCAGGCATCGACGATCCTTGCGTCGTTCCTGCTCAACGCTGCCAATGCGGACAAGGCGCTGCCCAAGCCGCCGCTGCCGACCAAGCCAGCGGTGACGGACCCTTACGCCTATTCGAACGACGAGGACGATTGATGGCAAAGCGCGGCCACAGACCATCGCAGGCACCCGCCGGTCGCCCCCGCTTCTGGGGTCGGCATGCGGTGACCGCTGCACTCGCCAACCCCGAACGGGTCGTCCGCAAGCTGTGGGCCACGCGCGAGGCGCTGGCGAGCCTGGACATCCCCCCCGTCATCCCGATCGTGTTCGCAGAGGTGACTGATCTCGCGCGGCTGGTGCCGTCGGATGCGCCGCATCAGGGGCTGGTGGCAGAGGTCGATCCGCTGGAAGATATCTGGCTGGGCGATCTGCTGCAGCAAGGGGCCGATGATCAGCGCCCGTTGCTGGTGCTCGATCAGGTAACCGATCCGCACAATGTCGGCGCGATCCTGCGCTCGGCCGCCGCGTTTGATGCGCTCGGGATCATCACGCAGGACCGCCACGCGCCGCCCGAATCCGGCACGGTCGCGCGCGCCGCATCTGGCGCGCTTGAACTGGAGCCATGGGTGCGCGTCGTCAATCTGTCGCGTGCGCTGGACGAAATTGCGGAGGCAGAATTCTGGCGGATCGGCCTGACGGGCGAAGCGCCGATGGCGCTGAACGAGGCAATCGGCGGCGGCGGTAAAACCGCCCTGGTGGTGGGGGCAGAGGGCGAAGGTATGCGCCGCAACACCGAAGAGCATTGCGACGTGCTCGCCCGGCTGCCGATTTCACCGCGGGTCGAAAGCCTCAACGTGTCGAATGCGGCCGCGATTGCGCTATATGCGGTGGCGACAAGGGGGTAAGCTGTCCCCCGGATGGTCTGGGGGATCAAAAGATGCTGTTCGCACGCCTCGCTGCTCTGCTGCTGCCGCTGGCGCTGGCCAGTTGTGTCCTCTCGCCCGGCAAGTTTACCTCGACGCTCACGATCAATGCCGATCGCAGCTTTGCGTTCAGCTATGTCGGCGAAGTGATCAACGCGGAACCCGATAGCAGCTCGCTCAGCGACTTGTCGGCGAGCAGCGACAAATCCAGCGGTGAAGATCCCAAACAAGCGGCGCGCGCCAAGGCTGCCAAGAAGGCAGAAGCCGATGCCAAAAACCGGGCGCTCGCCACCACGCTTGCCAAGGAAGCGGGCTATCGCAAGGTCGCCTATCTCGGAGACGGCGTGTTCATGGTCGATTATGCGGTGACGGGCCGGCTCGACCACGCCTTTGTCTGGCCGTTCAATATCGATGCGGAGGTAATCCTGCCCTTTGTCGCGATCGAATTGCGGCAGGACGGCATCGTCCGCATCAAGGCTCCCGCCTTCGCCGACGAAGGGACAAAGGGGGCACCCGGCATGTCAGGCATGCCCGGATCTGATGCGCTAAAGGGGGCGAGCAAGCTCGACGGCGTCTTCACGCTCGATACCGACGCCGCGATAATCAGCCAGAATCAGGAAGAGGGCGTGAAGACTGTTGGAGGGCGCAAGACGATGGTGTGGCGCGCCACCCCTGCCCTAAAAAGCGCGCCGACCGCCGTATTGCAGCTGGCGCGCTGAGGGGTTTTCAATCTTCGGCTGCGACCGTCACGCGCAGACCATCAAGCGCGTCGGTGAACGGCAGCTGGCAGGACAACCGCGAATTCGCGTCGCGGTCAGACGTGCTGTCGAGCAAATCATCCTCGTCGGGGCTCATCTTTGGTAGTTTGGCCGCAAATGCCGGGTCGACATGGACGTGGCAAGTCGCGCAGCTGCAGCATCCGCCGCAGAGCGCCAGGATTTCATCGATGCCCGCATCGCGGATCACTTCCATCACCGACAAGCCGGCCTCACCCTCAACGGTCCGTTCTTCCCCATTGCGCATCACGACGGTAAGCTGCGGCATTCATTCCTCCAGAACGCGATTGTCGCGCCCCCTTGCCGCCTTGGGCGTGCGATTTCAAGGAAACACTCGATGGGCCTGACCGCCGACCAGCTGACCGCAGCGATAGACGCCCTCGCCGCCCGTGAACCCGGTTTTGCAGCGGGGCTAGGCCGCGTTGGCTATCCGCCGCCGCGCATCCGCGAGCGTGGTTATGCTACATTGCTGCGGACGATCGTCGGCCAGCAAGTCAGCACAAAGGCGGCCGCAAGCGTGTGGAACAAGCTGGAGGGGCTGGTCGGCAGCCTTGATGATCCCGGCAACATCACCCGCGCCAGTGACGAGACGCTGCGTGAGGCCGGGCTCTCCCGCCAGAAGGCGAGCTATGCCCGCAGCCTGGCCGACGAGGTCACAAGCGGGCGGCTCGATCTGGACAATCTGCCCGCCGACGATGAGGAAGCGATTGCCGCACTGGTTCGTATCAAGGGCATCGGGCGTTGGTCGGCGGAAATCTATCTGCTGTTCGCTGAAGGCCGCACCGATGTATGGCCGGCCGGCGACCTCGCTGTGCAGATCGAGATCGGCCGTCTCCTTGGCCATGCCGAGCGCCCCAGCGAAAAGCTATGCCGCGAGTTGGCCGAGGCCTGGCGCCCGCATCGCGGCGCGGCGGCGATCTTTGCGTGGCACCATTATGGTACCGACATGCAGGTGATCTGACGCGTTACTTGGCCGGCTTCCAAACCTGGGTCTGGCACAGAAATGCGATGCAGCCCTTGACCTGCAAGGTGCCGTCCGGCTGGCGCCTAAGATAGGATTTATATTCGCGGCCCGCTTCCGGGCTATAGATGGTGCCGCGCCAATCCTTGCCGCCGTCGGTGAAATTGGCGAGGATCTGCAGGCCTTCGATCGGGCGGTTATGCTTGGATGGGTCAGGATTGCGGAAATCGGTGGTCGGGCCATGGGGGTTGGGCTTGAGCACCTTTGTTATCCGCCCGCACACGCCCTTGCCGCATTCGGCAATCGTCACGATCGCCTTGGCATCCACAGTCAGCCATTGCCCCGTGATCGGCGCAGCGGCATGAGCGGCGGCGGAACCGAGGATCATCAGGGTCGGGGCAAGAATATGGGCTGCA
>JBBQHG010000174.1:0-5909 GCA_038323755.1 Sphingomonadales bacterium | reverse complement strand
CGATCCATATATGCGCGGGCGGATGAACGATGTAAAAAGCTATGCACCGCCGTTCGCCTTGGGCGAAGCAATGCAGGGTGGCGCCGTCGGCGAAATCGTCGAAAGCGCCGCTGAGGGCTTTGCGGTTGGCGATATGGTGCTGCACATGGCCGGTTGGCGCGACGAGGCGGTACTTCCTGCAAACCTGTGTCAAAAGCTGCCAAATCTGGGCGTCGATCCTCAAGCGTTCCTCGGGCAGCTCGGCATGCCAGGCATGACCGCTTATTTCGGCCTGCTCGAGGTGGCGAGCGCCAAAGCGGGCGATACCGTGTTCGTCTCTGCAGCTGCCGGTGCAGTCGGTTCAACCGTTGTCCAAATTGCCAAGGCAAAGGGGATGGCGGTTGTTGCTACCGCTGGCGGTGCTGACAAATGTGCATGGGTCAAATCGTTGGGCGCAGATGAAGTGATCGATTACAAGAGCGATGGCGGCCTTATCAAAAAAGTCGTGGCGGCGGCACCGAAAGGAGTCGATGTCTATTTCGACAATGTAGGCGGCGAACACCTGGATGCAGCGCTTGCGACCGCCAATGAGCATGCACGCTTTGCCATCTGCGGCATGATCGACATGTATAATACTGGCGCACCGACAGAACTGCGCTTTGCCGCGCGGATTATTGGAGCCCGTATTCGCATACAGGGCTTCATCGTCAGTGATTACATGGCGCGCGCAAATGAGTTTTACACCGATATGGCCGGCTGGCTGCAGAGCGGTCAGCTTGTGCGCGAGGAAACAGTGCATGATGGGTTGGGCGCGATGCCCGATGCTTTTCTTGGCCTGTTCAGCGGTGGCAATAAAGGCAAGATGCTAGTAAGGGTCTGATATCATAGCATGATCTGGGCGGTGGTCCAGGGAGCGCGCGCCACCCAACCCAGCCGTTCGTAGAGGGCACGGCCTGCCATCGTTGCGTTGAGCAGGCCGTGGCTTATGCCTTGATCGAGTGCTTCGTTTGCGAGAGCGGCCATGATGGCGGTGCCCAACCCCTGCCGGCGGTTGCTTTCGGCGACGACGATGTTGTCGTGTAGCGCCCAGCCGTCGATCACGGTCATCCGTCCACGGGCGGCTTCCATGCCATCTTTATCGACGATACGCACCGAATAAACCGGTCCGCGCCAGACACTTTCGCGCGCCAGCCCGGCAAGCGGCGTCAGCGGCGTAAAGGCAAGAGCCGCGGCTGTCATCGTTGTTCCGGTCTGCTCGACGTGCCAGCAGGACGGCAATAAACCAGCCATGTCCGCAGCATCCATTGCGGCCTTGAGCAAGATCGTTGGTTGGCCGACTGTTACCGCCAGCGCATTTATACCCTCAGGCGGGCGCAAGAAAATATAGCGCCGACGTTCATGGGGTAGCCCGGTTTCAATCTTGAGTGCGGAGCCGACCGGCCTGGGTGGTGCGAGCCCGCGCACCTGTGCCCATCCATAGGCGAAGCTTTTGATTAGCGCGGGAGGAAGAGGGCTCGCTTTCAGATTGCCCCCGCAAAGGTATCACACTTGGCCGGATCGCCGGTGTCCAGGCCGCGCTTAAGCCACTTCATGCGCTCTGCCGATGTTCCGTGGGTGAAGCTATCGGGCACAACGCGGCCCTGCGCCTCGCGTTGCAGCGTGTCGTCACCAATTGCTTGAGCGGCAGTCAGACCTTCCTCAATATCGCCGGGCTCCAGGCGATCGCGATTGGCCGCCCCCCACACACCCGCAAAGCAATCGGCCTGAAGTTCCAACCGTACCGACAGCGCATTGCCCTCGACCTGACTTGCACGTGCCCGCTGCTGCTGCACCTGATCGGAAGTGCCGAGCAGGTTTTGAATATGATGCCCGAATTCATGGGCGATGACATAATCCTGCGCAAAATCGCCGCTGGCACCGAAACGCTGCGCCAGTTCTGCAAAAAAGCTGGTGTCGAGGTAGATGCCGCGATCGGTGGGGCAATAGAAGGGGCCCATTGCTGCTTGTGCCGCACCGCAGCCGGATCGACCTTCGCCACCATAAAATTGCAGCGATGGAGCCTGATATTGCTGTCCAGCCTGACGAAAGAGCCCGGCCCATGTCTTGTTGACGGATGTGTAGGCGTTGCAGGCGGCCTTGCTGGCTGCATCAACGGTACAGGCAATTTCGGCCGTCGTTCCGGCTTTAGTCGCAGGTGGTGCCTGGCCGATCTGACTTGTGGGGGCCTGCCCGCCGCCCGTCAGCAATGGCAGTCCGCCGCCCATGAAGAAGACCAACGCGAGCAATATTGCTACGCCGCCGCAGCCAAAGCGACTGAATACAAAGGGTAGCAGCCCGAGCAGCATGCCACCGCCCCCCCCGCCGCCGCCGAAGCCGCTGCTCCGCCCCCGCTGGTCGCCGACATCCATGTTGGGATCGAAATCGTCCAGCCGCATTGCCAAAGGCCTTCATTCGAGCCGGCGCCATTGCCGAAGACGCATGAATGCGGAAAGTCGCGATTTGTTGCAAGCGGCGGGTGTTATGCGTGCGTTATCCGTTTACGCGGTCCCGTCACCAAAGTGTCGTTGATCAAAGCCAGAATGACGCCCATGCCCAATGATATGACCGAACCGAAACTCAAGCCGAAGTCGAAGCGCGTCGCTTTGCGCGATGACAGCATGCCGCTTCCAGATACCGTGGCACTGGTGCTGCAGGGCGGTGGCGCCTTGGGCAGTTACCAAGCCGGCGTAATCGAGGGATTGCATGACACGGGGATTGAGGTTGATTGGGTTGCAGGGATATCCATCGGCGCGATCAACGCGGCGATCGTAGCCGGCAATCCACCAGAACGTCGGACGGAACGGTTGCGTGCTTTTTGGGCGAAGATGACCAGCGCATTGCCCAGTTTCCCGATCTTCCCCAATGATTTTGTTCGGGAAATGGTTCATGAATGGTCGGCGGGGATGGTGCTGGCGACCGGCGTGCCGGGCTTCTTCAGCCCGCGATTGGTGCCCCCGACCTTTGCCGTGCCGGGCACGGCCGGGGCGCTTAGTTATTATGACAGTGCACCGCTCAAGGAAACGCTGGATTCGCTGATCGATTGGGATCTGGTCAACAACGGCCCAGTTCGATTATCGGTAGGCGCCGTTGATGTTGTAAGCGGCAACTTCCGCTATTTTGACAGCATGATGGAACGGCTCGATGCGCGCCATGTGATGGCTTCTGGGGCACTGCCGCCGGGTCTGCCGCCGATCGAAATCGACGGTCGGCTATGGTGGGATGGCGGGCTCGTTTCAAACACCCCTTTGTCGCACATACTCGATAATCAGCGCGACTCGACGCTGGTTTTTCAAGTCGACCTTTTCTGTGCCGCGACCGAGCCGCCCCGTACGATCATGGACGTGATGGCTAGAGAGAAGGAAATTCGATTTTCCAGTCGAACGCGTCAGGTATCGGATCAGCTGATGAAGCTCCGGCAAGAACGCGAGGCAATTCGCCGGGTGCTCGCCAAACTGCCGCCGGACCTGTTGCAGGACGCTGATGTGGCGACCCTTGCCGAAGCTGCGGCCGAGCAGCCGGTAAACTTGGTTCAGCTGATCTACCGGGCCAATGCCTGGGAGGGCGGTTCACGCGATTTCGAATTTTCGGCGCGGACGATGCGCGAGCATTGGGACGCCGGGCTTGGGGCCTTTGCGCAGGCGATGAGCAATGCGCAAATCGTTGCAGAAAATATCGAGACCGGCAAAAGCGCGGCGTTTGATCTGTGCCCAAAACTGGGGCTGAAGCGTTACCACCCCGAACCTAATTGTTGAGATGGAGAAAACACCGATGTTCCTCAAAGGCAAAAGTGCGATCGTGACCGGTTCCACCTCTGGCATCGGTCTTGAATATGCCAAAGCTTTTGCGGCTGAGGGGGCAAGCGTCATGATCAACGGCTTTGGCGACGCCGGTGATATTGAAAAGGAGCGTGCTGCGCTCGAAGCGATGAGCGGCGCGAAGGCGCTGTACGATGCTGCCGACATGACCAAGCCTGAGGAAATCGCCGCAATGGTTGCGCGATGCCACGCCGAAATTGGCGGGCCGGATATCATCGTCAATAATGCCGGCATCCAGCATGTCGAAGCGATCGAGACTTTTCCGCCGGAAAAATTCGAGGCGATCATCAAGATCAACATGACCTCAGCCTGGTACATGATGCGAGCTGCCGTCCCCTATATGAAAGAGAAAAAATGGGGGCGGATCATATCGACTGCCTCTGCCCATTCTCTGGTCGCGAGCCCCAACAAGTCTGCCTATGTAATGGCCAAGCACGGGCTTGTCGGGCTGACGAAGACGGTCGCGCTGGAGGTTGCTACGTTCGGCGTTACCGTCAATGCCATTAGCCCAGGCTATGTCTGGACCCCGCTGGTAGAGCACCAGATTCCCGATACGATGAAATCGCGTGGGTTGACGCGCGACCAGGTGATCAACGACGTATTGCTGGATGCACAGCCGACGAAGGAATTCGTTACCTCGGAACAAGTCGCCGCACTGGCGCTTTATCTCTGTCGTGATGAGGCCAAGTCGATCACCGGCGCCAATTTATCGATGGATGGTGGCTGGACCGCTGCGTGAGTCAGTCCGCTTGGCAACGCCGATCACGCGTGGTTAGGTGCACCAGACTGTTGCCGAGGATTAGTTGCGTATCATGAAAGTCCAAGGCTCGATTGCCATCCTATGCCTTGCTGCCCTGACCGCGTGCGGCGGGCATCACAACAGGCCCGAATTGATCAGGCCTTCGACCACGGTGGCCAATTGGCGTTCAATGGCGACGACTGCAGATCGCGCCAAGCTTCGTGATTGGCGCGAGGCATGGATGACGGCGCTGGGGAAGGCGCGCACCGAGAATGCCGCCGCTGTTGCGGTGCAGGGTGCTCTGTTCGATCCGGACCGAGCGTTGCCGGGCGCGATCCCTCCCGCCGGCCGATATCGCTGTCGGGTGTTCAAGTTGGGCGCAAACGGCACGGCGATGGCTGATTTTACAAGCTATCCCGACTTTGAGTGCCGGGTCGACTTGGAAGGGGATGTGTCAAGCTTTTACAAGCTCACCGGCCCGCAGCGAGCTGTTGGGCTGATCTTGCATGACAGCGCCAGTCGGGCTGTGTTCTTGGGCACGTTGCGTATTGGCGACGAAGCGCGGCAGATGCAATATGGGCGAGATGCGCAGCGGGATATTGCCGGAATTTTTGAACGAGTGGGGGAAAAGAGGTGGCGCCTTTCGGTGCCCTATCCGCAGTTCGAATCCTTGCTTGACGTCGTAGAGCTGGTGCCAGCATCAGACAATCCAACACCTTAGGGATCATACCCCAGCTTTCAGTGTTGTAAATTGTTGACAATCGGCTGTCGGATGGGGTTGCATCGACGGCGCCGATCTGGCGCGATTGTGCATCGGCGGTGGGATTGGTTTAAATGGCGGACCACAAGCTTTTCGCTGGCCACGCCGTGCGGCGACTGCGCCGCCAAGCCGGCTTTACTCAGGCCGCGATGGCAGATGCGCTGGGCATATCACCGAGCTATCTCAATCTGGTGGAGCGCAATCAGCGACCGTTATCGGCTGCGTTGCTTGTCCGGCTGGCAGATCGCTTCGACTTTGACCCGCGCGTGCTCGCCGCGGGGGAACCCGGCGGGGGCGAGGCCGCGATCCGGCGCAGGCTTGCCGACCCGATGTTTGCGGATCTGGAGATCGATCGTAACGAACTTGAGCAATGGTTGGCGGGCGCACCGGGTGGAGCCGAGGCATTTGCCCGCGCCTTTGACCGAATTGGCGCCAGCGGGATGGCAATCGGAAAAGGGGCAGACCCGGTTGCTGAAGTCCGCCGTGAAATCGACCGCTGGCGAAATCATTTCCCGGACCTGGACATGGCAGCCGAAGCGCTGGCGGATGAGATGCGTCTGGGCGCCGGCGATCTCTA
>JBBQHG010000173.1:0-5925 GCA_038323755.1 Sphingomonadales bacterium | reverse complement strand
GCAGGGCGGAGGGCGTGCGCTGCAATTGGTGGGTCTCGATAGCGAAATTGCGCTTCCCGAACGATTGCCGACCGGGATTGCCGAGCTCGACCGTGCGCTCGGCGGCGGTTTCGTGGAGGGCAGTGCAACACTGATCGGGGGCGATCCGGGAATAGGTAAATCCACGCTGCTGCTGCAGGAGGCGGCGAAGCTGGCGCTTGCGGGGCACTCTGTTGCCTATGTCTCGGGCGAGGAAGCGGCCGACCAGGTGCGCTTGCGTGCCCGTCGGCTCGGGCTCGGGACCGCGCCAGTGATGCTGGCCGCAGCGACGTCGGTGCGCGATATCCTGACGACTTTGTCGCAAGGCAAGCCGCCCGCCCTAGTTGTGATCGATTCCATCCAAACGATGCATTCTGACCTGATCGAGGGCGCCCCCGGCACCGTCAGCCAGGTCCGTGCCACCGCGCAGGAACTGATCCGCTTCGCCAAGGAGCGTGGTACCGCTGTCGTCCTAGTCGGCCATGTCACTAAAGATGGCAGCATCGCGGGTCCGCGCGTGCTGGAACATATGGTCGATACCGTGCTCAGCTTCGAGGGCGAGCGCAGCCACCAATATCGCATCCTCCGCGCGATCAAGAACCGCTTCGGCGGCACCGACGAAATTGGCGTCTTCGCGATGGTCGAGGCGGGACTGGCAGAAGTCTCGAACCCTAGCGCCCTGTTTCTTACCCAGCGTGATGAAGGCGTGACGGGAACCGTCGTGTTCCCAGCCCTTGAGGGGACGCGGCCTGTACTCGTCGAAATCCAGGCACTCGTTGTTCGGCTCGCCAGCGGCGCTACCCCGCGCCGCGCCGTTGTCGGCTGGGATTCCGGACGGCTGGCAATGATCCTTGCAGTGCTGGAAGCACGCTGCGGGCTCAGCTTTTCCTCTTCCGAGGTGTATCTCAACATCGCGGGGGGGTACCGCGTGCAGGATCCGGCTGCCGATCTCGCTGTGGCTGCCGCGCTTATTTCAGCCCTAAGTGAGCGGCCCGTGCCGATTGACTCGGTTGCCTTTGGTGAAGTGGCGTTGTCGGGGGAAATCCGGCCGGTCGCTCATGGTGGTTTGCGACTGAAGGAGGCAGGCAAATTGGGCTTCGAACGGGCACTCGTGCCGGCTGCACTGTCAGGGGAGAAACAGCCGCTGAAACTTGCTGGTTTCAAGAACCTCGGTAGTTTCGTTGACCATATGCTCGGTCGTGGCTAGCGCTGGCTGATCCGGATACCCATTTCCAGCCCACACATGGGGTAGAGAGACGAGCACATGGGATTGACTGCACTCGATATCGTCGTGCTGCTCCTTGTCGGTGGCGGCGCGGTGCTGGGCCTGATGCGGGGCTTCGTCACCGAAGTGCTTTCGTTGATGGTATGGATCTTCATCGTGTTCGGTCTAAAGCTGCTGCACGGCCCGGTTGCGGCGATGCTGACATCGGTTGTCGGTACCGCCGCCGGTGCTGCGGTGCTTGCTTTCGCCATCGTTGCCGGCGTGATTTATTTCGGTGGGCGCTTGGTTGCGAACATGGTTGGCGCGCGCACCCGTACCTCCATTCTTGGCCCGCTTGATCGGGCGCTCGGTTTTGGCTTTGGCGGCTTAAAGGGGTTGATCCTTGCCAGCCTCGGCTTTCTGTTGATCGTTCTGGTTACCGACACGATCGGCGGCGGCCCCAATCGGCGACCCAATTGGATCACTAAATCACGTACCTACCCAATTTTGAGCCAGACCAGCAAAGGCATTGCCGACTTTGTCGACCGCCGCCGCCGCGGTGAAATATCGGGCACTGACGGTAACGCGGCTGCACCCGCGAACACCAGCGACACAACATCATGAACGCGCCGCTCTACAATACCGAGATTTTACGACTGGCTGCGTCGGCGCCCTTTGCTGAACGGTTGACCAAGCCGATGGCGAGTGTGGAACGTCGTTCGCCCGTGTGCGGCAGCCGTGTCACTGTCGATATCAATCTTGACGCCAATGAGCGCGTTGCCGAGATTGGCCTGTTGGTCCGCGCATGCGCGCTCGGGCAGGCCTCTTCCTCGCTGATGGCTGCCAGCGCGATGGGGAAGTCGGCCAGCGAACTGGCGGTGGCGCGCGATGCCTTGTCGGCTTGGCTGGCAGGGGAGGGTACTCTGCCGGATTGGCCGGGGCTCGACATTTTCACGCCTGCGTTGCCGCACAGCGCGCGCCACGCCTCGATCCGGCTTGCATTTGAGGCGGCAGCTGAAGCTGCACTATTGGCAGGAAAGTCGGCATGATTGGTTCGACCCTGCGCGATGGTGTGATTCTGCTGGGCTTCGCGCTCGTGTTCGTACTGCTGTTCCGCAAACTTGGGCTGGGTGCCACGCTGGGTTTTCTAGTTGCCGGCGCCGTTGTTGGACCGCAGGTGATGGGACTGGTCGGTGATGCCGAGCAGAAAATGGGGATTGCCGAGCTTGGCATTACCCTGCTGCTGTTTCTGGTCGGGCTCGAGCTTAATCCTTCACGGCTGTGGCGATTGAAGCAGGATATTTTCGCGCTTGGCCTGTTGCAGGTCACGGCCTGCGGCATCGCCGTGGCTGGCGTCGTCTGGGTCGTCGCCGGCTTTTCCCCGGCAGCTGCGCTCGCAGTCGGGCTGCCGCTTGCGCTGTCATCGACAGCGCAGGTGCTTCCCATGCTGCAATCAGCCGGTCGCTTGCGCACACCATTCGGCGAGCGCGCCTTCTCCATCCTGCTTTTCCAGGATCTGTCGATCGTCCCGATGATCACCATTGTCGCGGCGCTATCACGTGCGCCGGCTGTACAGAACGCGCCACCGGGATGGTTGCTCGGGCTCTACACCGTCCTGGCGATCGTTGGGCTCGTCGCCGCTGGGCGGTTCCTGCTCAGGCCATTGTTCCATCTGATCGGCAACCTCGGCGAACGGGAGATGTTCGTGTTCGCCGCGCTCTTCACCGTCATTGCGAGTTCGGCGGTCATGGAGGCGCTGGGCCTTTCGACCGCGCTTGGTGCATTTATCGCGGGCGTGATGCTGGCCGATAGCCCATATCGGCATGAGCTGGAGGCCGATGTCGATCCGTTTCGCTCGATCCTGCTCGGTCTGTTCTTCCTCAGCGTCGGCATGATGCTCGACCTCCATGCCATTGCGGAGCGCCCATTCTTCGTAATTGGCATGGCCTTACTCCTGATCGTCACCAAGACGGCGATCATGACGGGTATTGGGCTGCTCTTCAAAATGAACTGGCGGCCTGCCTTCGCCCTTGGTCTCCTCCTCAGCCAGGGTGGCGAGTTCGGGTTCGTGCTGTTCGCTCAAGCCAAGGATGCGTTGTTGATCGCCCCGGAGGCAGCCAGCTTATTTGGTGCGGTCGTCACCCTCTCGATGGCGACGACACCGTTCCTGATGATCCTCACCCGCCGCTTTCGCGCACAGCCTGTGGCCAAGACCGAAGGACTGGAAGCGCCGCACCAGGATGGTGCTAGCGCGATCGTGGTTGGCTATGGACGTTTCGGGCAAACGGTGGCGCAGATGTTGGTTGGCCAAAA
This sequence comes from Sphingomonadales bacterium, assembly GCA_038323755.1. Classification (GTDB taxonomy): domain Bacteria; phylum Pseudomonadota; class Alphaproteobacteria; order Sphingomonadales; family Sphingomonadaceae; genus Sphingomonas. Next base: position 2,390 of record JBBQHG010000173.1, on the reverse strand, counting down.
GATCAGCGTGACGTTGATCGACCGTGATCCAGAGATGATCGCGACGGCGGGCACCTTCGGGATGAAGGTCTATTATGGCGACGGAACGCGAATGGAGTTGCTGCGTCAGGCTGGCGCCGGTGATGCCCAATTGTTGATGTTTTGTCTCGATGGCGACGTCATCGATGCGGAGATGCTGGAAGGGGTTCACCATGCCTTTCCAGATGCCGCGATCTTCGTCCGCGCCTATGATCGCCGCAGCATCATGAAGATGGCAGGCGCACCTGTTGCGGGCAAGTTCAGGGAAGTTATGGAGTCAGCGGTCGCCATGGCTCGGGCGGCCATGCAGAATCTGGGCGTGGATTCGGAGGAAATCGGCCGTACCGAGGACGAATATCGCAAGCGTGATGGAGAGCGGCTGAAGGCGCAAACCGAAGCCAACGACATGCATGCCGGGCGCGATCAAATATTTACGAACCAGGCCGCTATCGCGATTGTGGAAGAAGCTGGATGAACATGCTCGTGATACTGGCGGCTCTTTCCGGTGCCATGGCGGTGGCTGCCGGGGCGTTTGGCGCGCACGGCGCGTCCGAGTCGGCGGCGGCGTTGTGGAAGACGGGCGGACAATATCAAATGGTCCACGCCATCGCGGCACTCATCGCGGCACAGCTTGGCGCGCGGGGGCCAGGATGGGTGTTTGTCGCCGGTGGCGCACTGTTTGGCGGCTCGCTTTATCTTCTCGCGCTCGGTGCGCCCCGCCTTGTGGGCATAATCACGCCAATCGGCGGCGCGGCGCTGATCGTCGGCTGGCTATGGTTGGCCTGGATAGCCATCCGGCGACCGCATTGACGGCCTGCCGGTTACGCAGCTGCCGCGATGATTGCTAATTCCTGTTCCAGCAAACTGGCGAGATCGCCAAGTCGCGCTTGATCTTCGCTACTGAAAGGGCGTGGGCGCTCGTCCAGCACGCATAGCGTGCCGATGGCGTGGCCCGATGGCAGAAACAGCGGCTTTCCGGCATAAAATCTTATATGTGGCTCGCCGACGACGGTAGGATTGTCGCCGAACCGCGCATCTCGCAGCGCATCTTCGACCACCATAACCTGACGATCATGAATTGCATGCGAGCAGAAGGAAACATCCCGGTCAGTCCCCGGGATATCAGTGCCATAGGTCGATTTGAACCATTGACGATCCTGGTCGATAATCGACACCAGCGCATAAGGTACATCGAACATGGCGGCGGCAATTCGCGTGTAACGGTCAAACCGTTCATCCCCGCTCGCTTCAACGAGATTCAGGGCTCGTAGCGCCTGCAAGCGAGCCGTTTCATCCTCGGGCATGCTGGCCCTGAGCCAGCGGAACGCCACACGCATCGTCCAGGTACGTATCCGCGACCGGACATATTCCATCGAATAAGGCGCCTGAAGCCATTCGGTACGGCCGCCCAACGTGCCTAATCGATCATCGACGCCACCAAGAAAAAGAATGGGCGCCTCATCCATCGACTGCTGCGATCTGATCGACCGACCCAATCCGAGCGCACCCGATGCCAGTGCGCCATCGATCAATGTCAGGCTGGGCGCGAGGTCGCGCTGCGCGTGCAAGGCGTTGATAAACGTCCCAACGCGGTGGAGTAGCACCGGTTCATCTGCGACAGCCTGTGCAATGTTGGCCGCCAACGCATCGTCATCGGTAACCAGCAGCAAGACAGCTTCGCGCGACTCCATCGCCTCACCCGAAGATTCCGCGTCGTACAATATGGGTGCCGGACGGTCGCCGACATAGTCGAGGATCATCCCCTCTGCCGCCGCAAAGACATCAAGGGACCCCGGTGGTGAAATCGACGCGCGCAGCCCGGTAACCATCATGTCGATTGCATCATCGGTCCGCATCGGGTCGTGGTGTGTGATTGCCAATTGCTTGACGCCAGCCGTTTTGCAGACTTGGACCGAATATTCGACGGTGCTGTGGCCCCAGCCCATCTTCCCGGCATATTCAGACGCGAGATACTGCGCATCATGGATGACAAGATCCGCATCGCGTAAGAAGTCTGCGTGGGCCATGTCCTGACCATCCAGCGGCGCGGTGCCGGTTGCGGCCTCATGCGAATGCGGTTCGTGATCGCACGCGTATACAACGACGGCGCCATCAACCTCAATTCGGAACGCAATGGTTAGCGCCGGGTGATTGAGATAACGCGTGCGGATAACGATGTCGTCGATCTTGAAGACACCCTCTGCCAGGTTGTTATAGTTGATCTCGGCGCCGAAGGCATCGGGCGTGATTGGAAAATAGGTGTACTCCATTTGCCCGGCGAGCGTTTCGCGCAGCGATTCGCCGAACCCCTTGGGGGCATAGAAATCCCATTTATTGCCCGGCACGAAGAGTGGCGTGAAAAATGGGATGCC
>JBBQHG010000172.1:0-5970 GCA_038323755.1 Sphingomonadales bacterium | reverse complement strand
GACCTGCGACTGAGCAATCCAGAAGCAGATCACCAGGGGGAAGATCAGCAAAAGGCCCAACACGCGCTTGCGTTCGGCGCTGGTCAGCGGTGGCGCCCTGGTGGCGCTCGCGACCCGTACCCGTTCAGGCGGCAGCAAATGCTGCCCGGCGAGATAGACGATCAACCCGATCACCATCCCCACCCCGGCAAAGCCAAAGCCGAAATGCCAGCCATAGATCGTCGCCAAAGTGCCGGTAATCAGCGGCGCAATGAACGCGCCCACATTGATGCTGACATAATAAAGCTGAAATCCGGCAGCGGCGCGGCGATCGTCGCTGGCATATAAGGACCGGACTTGCGGCGCCAGATTGCCGCGGAGCAGCCCGGCGCCCAGAATCAACAACAAGAGCGCCAACAGAAACGTCCGGTCGAACGCCAGGGAGAAATGCCCGGCGGCCATCAGCGTGCCGCCGGCGACGACCGCGGCGCGGCGCCCGATCAGCCGATCGCCAATCGCACCGCCGATGACGGGGGTGAAATAGATCAGCCCGACATAGAGGCCGAAAATCTGCGCTGCGAGCGCTTGCACCGAGAGCGGACCGGTAACCCCTTCGATGATCGCCCGGAAGCCCTGGAAACCCGCAATCGCCTCGACATGCCCCGGCAGCAGCAGCGCGCCGACCATATAGAGCACCAGCAGCGCCTGCATGCCATGGAACGAAATCCGCTCCCACAGCTCGGTGCCGGCGAGAACCCACAGGCCATTGGGATGATCGAACAGGCTGGTCCGCTCGGGCGGGGCGACATCGATAACTGAAGTGGCGATGGCGCAGTCCTTCCCTGAGGGTTCAGGAAAGGAGACTGGCGGTGGCCAATACGGTCGTCAATGCCTCTAAAAGGGCCGTGCGAAGACTGTCAGGCGCGCCCGATGAGCCGGCGCGCGATCATATCCGCCACGTCGGACGATGGCTGGCCGCTGCGGTCGCTCTCGTCCCACACCTCGATCAGCCGATCGGGAATCTTGTGGATGCGCGCCTCGACCTCGGATCGGTCACCCTGGCCGAGATATTCAAGGCAGACATTGATGATGCCGCCAGCGTTGATCACATAATCAGGCGCATAAAGGATGCCGCGCGCATGCACGCGGGCGCCATCCTCGCGCGTCGCGAGCTGGTTGTTCGCCCCGCCAGCGATCACCTTGGCCTGGAGCGCCGCAATCGACTGTTCCGTCAGAATTGCGCCCAGCGCATTGGGGCTGACGATGTCGGCCTCTATCGCCAGAATCTCTTCGGTCCGCGCTAGATCGGCCCCCAGCGCCTTGGCCATTGCTGCTGCCTTGTCTGCATCGACATCGGCAAGTGTCAGCTTCGCGCCGTCGCGGGCAAGGAGTTCGGCCAGCCCGCCGCCCACGCTGCCCACGCCCTGGATCGCGACATGAACCCCGGCCATGCTGTCTGCACCCAGCCCGCGCTTGGCTGCGGCCTTCACGCCGAGATACACGCCCAGCGCCGTCGACGGCCCGGGATTGCCCCCCGCCCGCCCCGACGCAACCGGCAGGCCGGTCACATGCTTGGTCTCACTGGAAATAGTCACCATGTCTGCGTCAGACATGCCGACGTCTTCGGCAGTTACATAGCGGCCGCCCAGCGAATCGATCGCGCGGCCAAATGCCTTGAGCAGTTCGGGCGTCTTGGTGCGCTTGGCGTCGGCGAGTACCACGCCCTTGCCGCCACCCATAGGCAACCCGGCCATCGCGTTCTTGAAGCTCATCCCGCGCGACAGGCGCAGCGCATCGGTGATCGCATCGCTCGAATCGGCATAATGCCAGAACCGGCAGCCGCCGCCCGCCGGCCCCAGCGTCGTGGAATGAATCGCGATGACCGCGCTCAGGCCCGAGGCAGGATCGGTGAAGAGGTGAAGCCCTTCATGCTCGTCAAAATCGGGGAAACCCCAGCCGGTGGTCACGGATGATTATCCTGCAAGGGACAAAAAGAAATGGGGCGACCGACGGGACTTGAACCCGCAACATCCGGCATCACAAGCCGACGCTCTAACCAATTGAACTACGATCGCCGCGAAGACCGGGGCCCTAGCGGGAGGAAGCGCCCAGCGTCAAGACCATCAGAAGTGCCCTTCCACCGAAAGCGCATATCCGGCTGCATTTGCCTGGAACCCGGCCTGCGCCAGCCGCTGCCCCAGGATCGGGTCGCTCGGCTGGATTGCAAGCGTGGCACGATATTGACCATCACCCTTGATCCGCACGGTCACGGTCTCTGTGCCTGCCAGGCTGACGAGCGGCAGCAGCAGCGCCCCGGCATCGCATTTGGCGTCGCCGGTCATCCCCTGCGACAGCGGAATGCCAGCAATCCCGCCGCTCAGCAGCGCCTTCACCCGCCCTTCGGCAATCACGCACGCGCCATTTTCAAAGGCGATGCTGACATTTTCCAGCTCAAGACCCGCTACCGGCAGTGGCGCAAACACCGATCCCGACGGCACTGCCGCCGTCATATCCTCGATGCCGAAGCGGTGCCTGCTCGTGCTGATGGCGCCGTGCAGGCCGGGCTTGTCGTCGTGCGGGGCACCTATCAGGTCGATCCGTGCCCGCCCGATCAGCAGTTGCCACGGCGACAGCCGCGCGTTGAGGTCACCCAGATTGAGATCGCCGACATGCACTTCATTGAGCCGCGCGTACCAGACCGACCCCAGCACGGTCCGCGCCGACAGGCCGTATTCGCCCAGGCCGACCAGTGACAGCATCAGCCGCATCGGCAGGAAGATGATCAGCGCAACCACGATCATCGCACCAAACAACACCGCCGGCCGCGTCTGGAGACGGATTTTCATCAAATCCCCCGGGTCTTGAGTGTGATGGTCGCCGAAACCGTCTGGTCGCCATTGTCGGTCGTGATGAGTGTATCAACCAGGATGCCGCTTGCTTCCAGATCGGCAATCCAGCCGAACAGCGCGGCTGGGCGGGCAGAGGCGATCGCGATCTGCACCGCATTGCCCGGCTGCGGCGTGACGCTTGCCAGCGCAAAGCCTGACTCTGCCGCGCGGTCGCGAATGCTAAGGTCCAGCGGGGCGGCCAGTGGTGGCGGACGATTGCGCTGCAACGCCTTGACCGCATCGAGCTGTGCCTGTGTCTCGGCGAGACGAACCACGGCGCTGTTATGGCGGGCCTTGGCATCGGCCAGCCCATCTCCGATGGGGCGGATCAGGCCGAACCACAAGAAGGTCAGCACGGCAAGTGCGGCTGCCACCAACACCAGACGCTTCTCTCGCAGCGAAAGCGCGGCAAACCAGGCGCGGATCGATCCCATCATTTCGGTGCCACCGTCAGCCGGCCCGACAGCCGGTTGCCATCCTGTTCGAAGGTGCTGGCTGTCGCACCAAAGCCCTGTGCCTGAATCTGCCGGATCACATCCAGGATCTGCCCCTGCGTCTGTGCTACCAGCGTCACCTGCAACACGCCCTTGCCATCAAAGCTCAACCCGCGCGCCTCCGTCCCCGGCACAGCACGGATCGCGCCGAACACGGCGGCGGCGGTCGTGCTGAAGCCCATCCCCGCGCCGCGCATCCGCGTCAGGCGCGCATCGAGCTGGTTGACCGCATCGTTCACCGTCTCGCCGCGCGACAGGCCCTGGCGGGCCAGCAAGTCGGTCTGCCGCTCGATTGCGTCTGCGGCAAAGCCATATTTCATGATCTGGATAAGGCTGATGAACAGGGTAACAGTTAAAATCGCGACCAGCAGCCAGCCAAGCCGCCGCATCAGGTTCCAATCGATCCCTTTTCGCGTTCGCTTGGCAAAGATGCCCTGGCGCAGATTGAGCGACGGCGCCGCCACCGCTGCCACAATCGCCGCTTCGATCGCGTCACGCGTCATCGCGGCCGGGCTAACGCCGCCGGTTATCAGGCTGGTCAGCCCGGTCTCATGCGCAAAACCGGTCGTCGGCCCGCGGATGACGATATCCTCGCCCAGATCGGCGCTGATGAACCCATCATCGGGGCGGGGCAGCAGCATTGGCGCGGGAATGATCGCGTCGGGATCGATCCCGGCATGCTGCAACGCTGCCAGCCAGCCCTGCATGTGCGCGCTCGCAACAACGCCGATCGGCCGCTCCTCGCCGGCGGGTTCGCGACCGACCGCCACATGCAGGTCGCCGATCGGCGTGGCACTCGCCTCCGCCACCAACACCCTGGCAGCGGCAACCGATTGCGCGATCGATCGATCGGGCAGAATCGCCCAGTGGAGAGTCACGTCCTGCGCCGGCACGATCGCTACTGACGGCACATCATCGGGCTCGGGAAAGCCGTCCCCCCGCGCGTTGATCACGCCATCGCCTATGTGCAACCAGCGATAATGCTCGTCGCCCGCAGTCGGTATGAAAAGCACACGCACCGTCACGCCGGGTCGCCCCAGGCGCGCGAGACCAGCCGAGCAGGCTGGCGTGTCGCGTCGATCAACGCGCTCTGGGTCAAGTCGGTACCCCCCAAGTCAACCTGTATCGTCAGCGCGAACCACTGGGTCGTCACTGCCGTTTGTGCCTGCGCATCCGGAAACACGATCACGCCCTTCAGCGCCGGCAACTGCCAAAAGGCATTGGTGCTGATATAGCCTTGCGGCGGTCGTTCAAGCAGCAAGCGCCGTGCCGCGTCCACTGTCAGCGTATCGGGCAACAGCATCGCAAAAATAGGCGCCTGTTCGGGCAGCAGCGTGTTGACGTTAATCTTGGATGGCTGCGCGCGTGGCTGGGCACAGATCCAGGGCTTGAGCATGGCATATATCTCCGGCGTCATCCCAGCGACGGCGCGGATCTCGCTGGCGTCGCTCACCAGCGTATTGGCGGTGCGATAGCGTATCTGCTTGGCAGCATAAGCATCGTCCTCGGCACCATTTGGCAGCGGCGTGGAATCGCTGTCGATCCAGTCCGCCGTCGCTGCAGCAATCCCCTCTCCTGCCTGTTGCGGGATACCCACCAGGCGCATCAGCCGCGCAAATTGCGTGATCGCTGAGGGGCGCGCGACATAGGTGCCGGGTTCGCCGGCCACGACCAGCCCGTTCAGATTGAAGCAATTGCCGCCATCGACCACCGTTGCCGTTGCGAGCCCCCCCGGCACCGGCAGTTGAAACGGCTTGCCGCTCCAGTCGCCCGCCAATGTCACTCGCGCGGCATCCCGCGCCAGCAGGCCGTCGATCCGCGTCATCGCCAGCGTTTCAGCAGCGAGCGCATAGCCGCGCGCCTGCTCGATCGCCACCGTATTGCTCGCCAGTCGCGTTGCCAGCCGCAGCTTCTCCAGCGCGGTTGCCGCCAGCACGGAAATGACCGCGACGAGCAACAGCACCGTCAGCAGCGCCGCACCGCGCTCGGCGGGCTTGGGGGCGCGATTAGACCGGCGCATTGGCCCCGCTTTCTGCCTGCGGTCGCACGCCATAACCCGTGCCGACCAGATAGACGCTGCGGTAGCGGGTGCCGTCGCTGCGGGTAACGATCATCTCCATCGCCTCTGGCAGCGGGGCGAGTGCCTTGTCATCCCAGCGATCGCTCCACGCGCCGCCAATGCGATAGCGCAGCGACACCGATGCCACTGCCCCAAGCAGAACGGCGGGTGCCATCGGCGCTGCACCATCGAGCATCGGATAGGCGATCCGCTCGAGCCTGCCGCTCTCCAGCCAATATTCCACCTTTTGCTGGCCCGATCGCGCTGCCTCGTCGAGGTTCGACCAGCCACCGCGGACGAACTGTAGCATCGGCGTGCCTGCCGAACCGCTTTCGCCCACAAAAGCCGGCAGTAGCTGTCCATCCTCATCGCGCGTCGCCCGATCCGATGCCTGCAGGAGATCGGCCGAGAGGGCCGACGACAACCGCCCGATCGCGCCAATATCATCGAGCTTGGCTGCCGTAATCCCCTGTGCCCGGACGCTGAATGACAGCAACGCGACCCCGGCCGCCGCGAGCAACCCGAAGATCAGCAGCGCGACCATCATCTC
>JBBQHG010000171.1:0-5981 GCA_038323755.1 Sphingomonadales bacterium | reverse complement strand
CAGCGTCTTCAATTCACGGCGAATGGGGTAGGCACTCGACGGGCGCAGCTGCGTCATGAACACCATCGATATCCGCTCGACAGGGTCGATGAAAAAGGCGGTCGAGAACATCCCGCCCCAATAATATTCGCCCTCGGAACCCGGCATCATCGTCCTCGCGACGTCGATATTCACCGCAAAGCCCAGCCCGAAGCCGGTGCCGGCATTCGCTGCCTCGCTAAACAGCGACTTCGACATCGCCGCCAGGTCCCCGCCACCCGGCAGGTGATTGCGCGTCATCAGATCGATCGTCTTGCGCCCAACGATGCGCACGCCGTCCAATACGCCGCCATTCAGGCACATCGTGCAGAAGCGGTGATAATCGAGCGCGGTCGATACCAGTCCGCCACCGCCTGACAGAAACTTCGGCTTGCGGCTCCACGCGCTTGCCTCGCCACGGTCGAACATCACCGGCTTGCCGCCCGGCACAAAATCATAGCAGTCGGTCAGGCGGTGGATTTTGTCTTCGGGCACGTTGAAAAACGTGTCGTGCATCCCGAGTGGCTCGAAGATGCGCGTGCGGTAAAAGTCGTCGAGTGCCATTCCCGATACCCGCTGGATGATCGCCCCCAGCACATCGGTCGCGACTGAATAATTCCACGCCTCGCCCGGCGAGAACTCCAGAGGGATTTTCGCCAATGCAGCGACAAATCCGTCAAGATCGAGATTGCCGTGCCAATTCTCCAGCCTGCCCTCGCGGTACGCCGCATCGATGTTGGACCGGTTCTGGAAACTGTAGGTCAACCCGGCGGTATGCCGCAGCAGATCGACCATCCGCATTGGCTCGCTCGTCGGCTTGGTCATGAACGGTACGCCCGCGCCGCCGCCATTATAGACCGCCATGCCCTTGAATTCGGGCAGGACATGATGAACCGGCGTGTCGACCGCGACCTTGCCCTCTTCGACCAGCATCATGAAGGCGATCGAGGTCACGGGCTTGGTCATGCTGGCAATTCGGAACAGCGATGTTTCGTCAATCGGCGCGCCGCCTTCACGGGCGCCGCCCTGGCTTGAAAAATGCGCGATCTGTCCGTCACGCGCGACCAATATCTGCGCGTTCGGCAGCCGCCCGGGGGCGACATAGCGTTCGTTCAGCAGGGTATCGATTCGGGCAAGGCGCAGCGCATCGAAGCCCAGTGATTCCGGTGTGGCGGTGTTCATGCCTGTTTCCATACCCCTGCTTCGAAACGCTGGCCACCCTATTGCCTTGAGTGGCGCGCGAATCAACACTAACCTTGGTCAAAAGGGCGGGGAAGCCAAACCCGACATTCAAGAGTGGAGAGCAGCCTTGCCAGAGATCCCGTCCAACGAGCCGCTGATTGCGCTTGATCCCGCCTGGCCCAAAATGACGCTGAAGGATATCGAGGCGGTGCTGACGGCCCCCGGTGCGCGGTTCGAGATGGAAACCGTGGAAATCGGCGGGGTGCCCACCCGCACCTGGAAGCACGCCCCTGCCAATCTCGGCATGCTCGTCCAGCTCGCGCGCGGCTATGGCGACCGTATTTTTACGATCCATGACGATGAACGTGTGACCTATGAGGCGCATTACCGCGCGGTCGCCACGCTTGCGGCGCAGTTGCAAGCACTCGGCATCGGCAAGGGAGACCGCATCGCGCTCGCTATGCGCAACCTGCCCGAATGGCCGGTGATCTTCTTTGCTGCCGCCAGCATCGGCGCGATCATGGTGCCGCTCAACGCCTGGTGGACTGCAGGCGAGCTGGAATATGGCATCAACGACTCGGGCGCCCGGCTGCTGATCGTTGATGACGAGCGTCACCAGCGCTTGGCGGATATCTATGCTGCGCTCCCAGCCGTCGAGCGGATCCTTGTCGCGCGCAGCTCCACGCCGCTCGAAGGGCTGGCCTCGCCGCTCGAAAACCTCATCGGCACGCCGCATGACTGGGCCCAGCTGCCTGAAACCGCGCTCCCCGCTGCGCCCGTCGGGCCGGAGGATGAAGCAACGATCTTCTATACCAGTGGCACCACCGGCAACCCCAAGGGCGCGCTCGGCACGCACCGCAACCTCATCACCAACATCTTTTCCAGCGGCTATTCGGCGGCGCGCACCTTGCTCCGCCGGGGTGACGAGATTCCCGCCCCGACACCCAAAACGATGCTGACGGTCATTCCACTTTTCCATGTCACCGCGTGCAGCGCGGGGATGATGGGCGCCTATGCATCGGGCAGCACCCTCATCTTCATGCGCAAATGGGATGCGGTACGCGCGATGGAGATCATCGAGCGTGAAAAGGTCCACGCCACCGGCGGTGTCCCCACTGTCGCCTGGCAGCTGCTCGAGCATCCGGATCGGTCGAAATATGATCTCTCGTCGCTGGAGACGATCGCCTATGGCGGTGCGCCTTCCGCGCCCGAACTCGTCAAGCGTATCTATACTGAATTCGGCGCGTTGCCCGGCAATGGCTGGGGCATGACCGAGACGATGGCCACTGTCACCGGCCACGCGGCGGAGGATTATCTCAACCGCCCAACCAGCGCTGGCCCGCCTGTCGCGGTTGCTGACCTGAAGATTATGGACGAGGCAGGCGAGCATGAGATGCCGCTGGGCGAGGTCGGCGAACTCTGGGCGCGCGGGCCGATGATCGTGAAGGGTTATTGGAACAAGCCGGAGGCGACGGCAGCGACCTTCATCGACGGCTGGGTCCGCACCGGCGACCTCGCCCGGCTCGACGAGGAAGGCTTCGTCTATATCGTCGATCGCGCCAAGGACATGATCATCCGCGGCGGCGAGAATATCTATTCGAGCGAGGTCGAAAACGTCCTCTACGCCCACCCGGCCGTTACCGATTGTGCGCTGATCGGCATTCCGCACCGGACGCTTGGGGAGGAGCCCGCAGCCGTGGTGCATCTGGCACCGGGAATGGAGGCGACCGAGGCCGAACTCCAGGCCTGGGTGAAGGAGCGCCTGGCGATCTTTAAAACGCCCGTCGCAATCCGCTTCGTGAAGGAAACGCTGCCGAGGAATGCGAACGGCAAGATCCTGAAGAAGGATCTCAAGGTGTTGTTTGAGGACCGGGTGGGGGTAGCCGCCTGACCGTCGCTTGCTGAACGCATCTTTTTTTGGCCGGCATTCGAGTGCCCGGCCATGGTGCGAGATTGAGCACAATGCGTATCTAATCTTATGTCAGTCGGGGCGTGCTCGCGGCGATCACCCTGGCGGCTGACTCCCAAACATATGAATTGACGTAGAATTGCGCTCGCCTTCCACGCCAATTCGTTGCATTTCATTACGGTATCGTAATGATCCTGTTAACCGCATGCGGCAAGGATTGATTAGCGTGGGTAAACGCTAACTAAAGCCCGTCGCGATGGCAAAATGCCGGGCGACGACGGGAGAGAATACAAGGACGGACCCGCCATTGGCGCATGCCTGCGCCAGCGCTGGCGTTTGTCCGTCAACGACCACCATCTGCATGACGAACAATCGCACCACGTCGCTTTATCGCGTTGGCTGGGCGCCTGAACGCTTGCGCAAAAAACTGGGAGAATCTCATGATTTCAATTCGTTCTATAACGGGCGGTGCCAGCCTTTCGGCGTTATCGGCAGCGGCGCTGGCGGCCAATCCGGCCACTGTCATCACGGCGGTGGCGACGGCCGCTACGGTCGTCGTGGTCGCAGCAGCGAGCTCGGTTGCCTACAAACCAACTGACGCTGGGCCGGACCAGTCGATCACCTTGCCCACCGATCGGGCCATCCTGTCGGGCCGGTCAAATGGCACTCGCGTGGAATGGCGGCAGGTCGGCGGCCCAACCGGGGCCATCATCGCTTCGCCGACGTCTCTGGTGACGGGCGTGAGCCTGCCAAGATCCGGCAGTTACACATTTGAAATTCGGTCGCTCAAAGTTACCGACAAGGTGATCGGGTCGGATCGTGTCAGGATCACGGTGCTGCCTGCGCCGGCGGGCGTGGCGGGTGTGCCGGTGTGGAAGCCGTTGGCGATCGGTGCCGGCGGGTTCATTACGGGGATTGATCTCCACCGCGATGGTGTTGAGCGCGTCATTCGTACGGATACCTACGGCGCTTATCTTTGGGCCAACGACAAATGGAACCAGCTGGTCACCGCCACCAGCATGCCCGCGGACGAGCGGCTGCCCACCGGGGGCGGCGTGACCGATGTCGTCATCGCGCCAACGAACAGCCAGCGTCTTTATATGTATTACAACAGCCGCTTTTACCGCAGCGACAACAAGGGCGCGAGTTGGACGCGTAGCGCTGCCTTTGGTGAGGCGGCCGCAAACGCCAATGACGACTATCGCACCGGCAGCTTCAAGATCGCGGTCGATCCGATCAACGCCGACATCGTCTATGTCGGGACCCGCGACGATGGCCTGCGGCGGAGCAGCGATGGGGGCGTCACATGGACGACGATCGGGGAAATACCCGTTGGGTTGCATCGATTCGACGCTGAGGGCCGTCTCACGGATACAGGGGGCGGTGTTAGCGTGTTCTTCGATCCTGCCAGTGGCCGCACGGGCAGTCAGACGAGCGTCGTCTACGCATCGTCCTGGGGCAACGGCATTTGGCGCTCGGCCAATGGCGGCGGCAGCTGGGTCAAGATAGCCGATGGCAACAACAGCCCGATCGAGGCATGGCGCTCGGAAGTCGCCAGCGACGGCACCGTGTTCGCCATCGACCGGCCAAATGGCAGCGGCGGGTTGTGGCGCTATCGCGGCGGGGTCTGGGCCAATGTGTCGCCGGCCAACAATCTGCAAACGGTGACGGTCGATCCGACCAATCCCAACCGGGTCTATGCCTTTAGCGGCTCTGGCGAGCCGTGGCGGACGATTGATGGCGGCGCGACCTGGACCAAGCTCGATACGCCTGGCGTGCGCACGGCAGCGGGCGACGTAACCTGGCATGCCTGGACCAACGAGGATTATTTCTCGACCGCACAGGCGCATTTCGATCCGAAAATCCCCGGTAAGATCTGGATGGCGCAGGGTATCGGCGTGTGGACCGCGCAGGTTGATGACACCACCCGCAAGGTGACCTGGCAGGCGACGAGCCGCGGGGTCGAGCAGCTGGTGATCAACGATATCATCGCCCCGCCGGGTGGCCAGCCCGTGACTGCGGCCTGGGATCGCGCCATTTTCTATCACGAATCGCTTGATCGATTCCCGGCTACGCACGGGCCAGCCTATAACTTCAATAGTGCGTGGGATCTCGACTGGAGCACGTCCAACCCCAAATTCATCGTCGCCAACACATCTGACCACCGCTATTGCTGTACTGATCAGGGCGACCCCACCCAGGCAGGCTGGTCGATTGATGGTGGCCGGAACTGGACGACTTTTGCCAGCTTCCCGCAGATCGACGCATCGATCAATCCGGACAATCCGACACTCCGGTTGGGCTATCCGCATCAACGGTTCGGCTTTGGCGACATCGCCGTTGCTGCCAACAATATCGACAATATCATCTGGCTTTCGAGCTGGAATCGTCAGCCGGCTTACACGCTCAATCGCGGCGCAAGCTGGTCGATCGTCCGGTTGCCCGGGGAGGTGAACGGCGAATATAATTCGCACTTCGGCAACTATCTTAACCGCAAAGTATTGGCGGCAGACCGCGTCCTGCCATCGACCTTCTATTACTACAATGCGGGTGGGACGAACATTCAGGGTGTCTGGCGGACGAGTGATGGCGGCAAGAGCTGGACACGGATGTTCGTGGGTGAGCTGACCAATTTTTCGGTCTTCAACGCCACGTTGAATTCGGTGCCCGGCAAGGCCGGTCATCTCTTCTTCACACCGGGTCAGCTGAGCGGGGACCCCGATATTCCGCTTCGCCGATCGGTCGATGGTGGCGCGACATGGACTGACGTCCCCGGTGTCTCCCGCGTCCACGCCTTTGGTTTTGGTAAGCCCAAGGTAACGGGCGGTTATCCCACCATTTTCGTCGCGGGCACCGTTAATGGCCAATACGG
>JBBQHG010000170.1:0-6012 GCA_038323755.1 Sphingomonadales bacterium | reverse complement strand
TTGCGGCACGCCGGCGATCATGCGCTCGGTATTGCCGGCGCGGATGCGATCAAGCGGTTCCCCGGTGATAACGTAGAAATTCCAAGGCTGCGTGTTCATCGATGACGGCGCGCGCATGGCGATGGCGAGAATTTCCTCGATGAGCGCGCGGGGCACGGGATCGGGCTTGTACCCGCGGATGCTGCGGCGGCCGAGGATGACGTCATCAAAGTTCATGATTGCCTCAAAGGTTATGCTCGTCACCGGTAGCGGCTCGCGCGCCGAGCGAAAACCCCCGGCCGATGGCTTGCATCAACCGCGCTTAATCCAGTCGGCGGCGCTGGCCAGCACGGGATCGGTCCCGGCAGCGATGTCCATCGCGGTCGCGGCGATGCGCATATCGGGCATCAACCCCCGCCAGCACCTGCCGCAGGACCGCAATATCGCTCTTTAAATCAGCCGGAGCGGGGGGCCTGCGCTGCGCGCGCGATGAGGGGCATTGCGAGTGGGGTGAGGGCGGCGGTGTCAAAGGCGGCGATAGTCAGGCGCCGGTTCATTCGCCGAGTGTGACCTAGCGCAACGATGTTGGCATTCGAAATCGGCGCCCTGGTGGTGCCGCCAAAGAGTCCGGATACAACACACCCCCGGGAAGACCACTCCCCGGGGGCATGTCTCAGCTACGCGCGTCGCTCAGCTCGAATAATACATATCGTACTCGACCGGGCTCGGCGTCATTTCCCAGCGGGCGACGTCGGCGCGCTTGATTTCGACATAGGCTTCGATCTGGTCCCTGGTGAACACGTCACCCTTGAGCAGATAGTCCATATCGGCCTCAAGACTGTCGAGCGCTTCACGCAGCGAACCGCACACGGTGGGGACCTGCGACAGCTCTGCCGGCGGCAGATCATAGAGGTTCTTGTCCATCGGCTCGCCCGGATGAATGCGGTTCTGGATGCCGTCGAGACCCGCCATCAGCAGTGCCGAATAGCACAGATACGGGTTGGCGAGTGCGTCCGGGAAGCGGAATTCGACGCGCTTGGCCTTACTGCCGGTGCCGTACGGAATGCGGCATGAGGCGGAGCGGTTGCGGCTCGAATACGCGAGCAGCACCGGTGCTTCGTATCCTGGCACCAGCCGCTTGTAGCTGTTGGTCGTCGGGTTGGTGAAGGCATTCAGCGACTTGGCGTGCTTGATCACGCCGCCGATGAAATACAGGCACATATCCGAAAGCCCGGCATAGCCATTGCCGGCGAACAGTGGCTGGCCCTTTTCCCAGATCGAAATGTGGGTATGCATGCCAGAGCCGTTATCTTCCTTGATCGGCTTGGGCATGAAGGTCGCGGTTTTGCCATAAGCATGCGCGACCTGATGGACGACGTACTTGTAGATCTGCATCCGGTCAGCCGTGGTAACGAGCGTGCCGAAGGTCAGGCCAAGCTCGTGCTGCGCGGAGGCGACTTCGTGGTGATGCTTGTCGCAAGGGAGCCCCATCTCGATCATCGTCGAGACCATCTCGCCGCGAATGTCGACGGCCGAGTCGACCGGCGCGACCGGAAAATAGCCGCCCTTGGCGCGTGGACGGTGACCCAGGTTGCCGCCTTCATATTCGCGGCCGGTGTTGCCGGGCAGTTCGATATCGTCGATCTTGTAATAGCTGGTCGAATAGCTGTTCTCGAAGCGGACATCGTCGAACATGAAGAATTCGGCTTCGGGGCCGACATAGACGGTATCGCCGATGCCGGTCGTCTGCAGATATTGCTCGGCGCGCTTGGCGGTCGAGCGCGGATCGCGCGAATAGAGCGCGCCGGTTGAGGGCTCGACGATGTCGCAGAACAGGATCATCATCGGCGTGGCCGAGAAGGGATCGACATAGACCGCGTCGAGATCGGGCTTCAGGATCATGTCCGATTCATTGATCGCCTTCCAGCCTTCGATCGAGGAACCGTCGAACATCAGCCCGTCGGTCAGCTCGTCTTCGCCGATCACCGACGACACCATCGTCAGATGCTGCCATTTACCCTTGGGATCAGTGAACCGCAGATCGACCCACTCGATTTCGTCGTCCTTGATCATCTTCAGGATTTTGCCGGCGTCGTTGGCCATTGGTCGTTGCCCTTTCGAATGGAATTGTATCGCCGGCGAACCGGAGAATCATGTTGCGGCGCAATGCATACTTTTCACATAATGCTGCGCTGCGTCAAATCGCGTTTTCGTCGCGCTCCCCGGTGCGGATGCGCAGCACGGTCTCAACAGGCATGACGAAGATCTTGCCGTCGCCGATGCGTCCAGTTTGGGCGGCGGCGGCGATTGCTTCGACCACGCGATCAGCCATCGCGTCCTCGACGACGACCTCCAGCTTTACCTTGGGCAGGAAATCAACGACATATTCGGCGCCGCGGTACAGCTCGGTATGGCCCTTTTGTCGGCCAAAGCCCTTGGCCTCGGTTACGGTAATGCCGGATACCCCAACTTCGTGCAGCGCCTCCTTCACCTCATCGAGCTTGAAGGGTTTGATGATCGCTTCGATCTTTTTCAATGAGCCTCTCCGCCGGACCGGTTGGCCCATTCAGTGTCGGAGAACCTTACAACAACCGTGCCAGCCTTGCGAGGGGCACGATTCCGGCCCGGCGCGCCCGATGCCTACCCGATTGGCATTCGCCCCATGCACAAAGGCCGAGCATTCGCCGACGATGTGCACGTTTTTAGGGCAGGTGGCGCCAATCAATAAGGCGGCTGGTGCAGCCCCTTGGGGCTGGTCGTGAAAATCTCGCAGCCGGTTTCAGTGATGGCGATCGAATGTTCGAACTGTGCTGACAGCGACCGGTCACGCGTCACTGCCGTCCAGCCATCATCGAGCAGTTTCACGTCCGGGCGGCCGATATTGATCATCGGTTCGATCGTGAAGAACATGCCGGGGCGCAGCTCCGGCCCGGTGCCAGGGCGACCGACATGGACGACTTCGGGCGCGTCATGAAACAGGCGGCCGACGCCATGGCCGCAGAAATCGCGCACCACGCCGTAGCGGTGGCGCTCGGCATGAACCTGGATGACATGGCCGATATCGCCGAGGGTGTTGCCGGGGCGGGCCTGTTCGATGCCGAGCATCAGGCATTCATAGGTGACGTCGACCAAGCGCCTGGCCTTCAACGCTACGTCGCCGACCAGAAACATCCGGCTGGTGTCGCCGTGCCAGCCGTCAAGCAGCGGCGTCACGTCGATATTGACGATATCACCGTCTTTCAGCGTCTTGTCGCCGGGGATTCCGTGGCAGACCACGTGGTTGATCGAAATGCAGCAGCTATGGGTGTAACCGCGATAGCCAAGCGTTGCGGGGACGCCGCCGCCTGCGACGATGAAGTGGCGGACGAGATCATCGAGCTCGCCGGTCGTGACTCCGGGCACGACATGGGGGGCGAGCATGTCGAGCGTCTCGGCGCCGAGGCGACCGGCACGGCGCATGCCTTCAAATCCACTCGCATCGTGGAGCTTGATCACGCCGGTGCGGGCCTGGGGCGAGCTGGCGGTTACGCTTTCATAGACTGTCATGGCATTGATATAGCGAAAACAGGCGGGCTTTGCGAGGGGGCCGTGCTCGGCTATGCGCCCGTCATGACGAATTCAGCCCCGCCCCGCATCTGGACCGCCGCCCTCGTCGTGATCGGCGACGAAATTCTGTCGGGCCGCACCCATGACAAGAATGTCGCGCAGATTGCCACCTGGCTGAATGTGCAGGGCATCCGCCTCGCAGAAGTGCGCGTGGTGGCCGACAAGACCGACGCGATCGTCGAGGCGGTCAATATCCTGCGGGCGCGCAATGATTATTTGTTCACGACTGGCGGAATCGGGCCGACGCATGACGACATCACCGTCGATGCGATTGCCGCCGCGCTAGGTGTCGGTGTCGTCCATCATCCGCGCGCCCTGGCGGTGCTGGAGGGCTATTATGCCAACCGTGGTGGGCTCACCGATGCGCGCAAACGCATGGCGCGTGTGCCCGACGGCGCAGACCTGATCGAAAATCGCATGTCCGGTGCGCCCGGCATCCGTATCGCGAATATTTTCGTGATGGCCGGTGTCCCTCACATCACCGCTGGCATGCTCGATGCATTGACAGGAACGCTGGAGGGCGGGCTGCCTGTGCTCTCGCGCACGATCGGCTGCTGGGTCCCCGAAAGCGAGGTCGCCGATCTGCTGCGTGAGGCCGAACGGACGCATGAAGGTGTAGCGATCGGCAGTTATCCCTTCTTTCGTGAAGGGCGGGTCGGCGCCAATTTCGTCGTCCGTGCGACTGAAGCCGCGCTAATCGACACCTGCATCCAAGATCTCGTTACGGCGCTGGAGGCGCAGGGTCGCACGGTCACGATCGACGGTATCTGACGGCTACAGAGTCTGACGGCGGTCGGCGGCTGTTACCAAAGGGTGGCCATAATCGGTCCGGTCACCCAAGCCGGTGCGCCCTTTTAAAAAAAAAGCGCACCGACCCGGGGTTTCGCGTGACGGGGGGAGCGTCAGCGCGATAGGTAGGCCGTGATGAGTTCTCGGCTCTTGTCGGTCAGATGGACGAACCTGCGGCGTGCATCGAGCGGGTCGATTGTCCGTACGAGCAGGCCCTGCGATTCCAGGATGCCAATCAGTCGCAAACCACTGGTCTGGTTGATCATGGCGCCGATGCACGCTGCGCCGACCGAGAGCCGCCGGCCTCGCTCGGTCGCGATGAAGATGTCCAGCAGCATGTCCCATGCAGGCTCGCCAAAGACGGAACTGTGATCGCCGAAATGCGCATCGCGGATTCGTCGCTCGGCATAGCATTGCATCGCCCGATCGAGCAGTTCCGGCCGGCGATCGCTCGGTACGACCCGGATGGCAGGGCGCATTGCCTCTGCAATATCGTCGCCGTTGGCGAGATGGTGATCCTGTTTCGAGTCGATACGTCCAAAAGATTGTTTCATGAATCCCCCTGTGGCGCCAAACCCCGCGCCGTGTTGAATGCCTTCAAAGCCTCGACCTGCCAGGCGTGAAGCTCATCGACCGCGCCGTTGGCCAGTGGTGCCCCGGTGAGCACTTCGGAAGGGCAACGACAGTCATAATTGTTGAGATTAGGCGCGATTCGTTTGTACCCGGCGAGTGCCTGAACCCGCGGCGGCAGGTGTCGTGCCAGATCAGGTGGGCAGGCGAGGACGGGGTTTTCCGAAGGCACCAGCCAAGCCGCTGAATAGCCGAACACCAGGGCGCGCCTGACCTGCGCGGTCAGGTTGGCGCCAGCGCCGTGCAAGGTCGATCCGAGAAAGATCAGCGCGTCGCCAGGCTGCAGCAATGCGGGTTCCGGCGCCGATAGCGGGGCAACTGCTGCCCGACCGCTTCTCCTATGGCTGTCGCGCCAGACTTGCGTCGCACCATTCTCCGCCGTGAACGGATCAAGGGGCCAGATGACGTTGATCAGATATTCGGCGTCACCCTTGATGCATGGCCACATGTCCTCGTCACGGTGGGGCGCCTGGCTGGGTGAACCTGGGTGCACTGCGATCGCCTGCGTGAAGCTGAGGTGAATGTCGCTGTGCGACCGACCCAGCACAGTCTCTACCGCATCTAGGACCTCGGGCGCTTGCACGAGCGCGGCTGTCGCTGGCGACCGAGCGAGCAGGCGCCCGAACCGTACGGTGCGTGACCCATAGAAAAGACCGTCGCTAAAGGCGGTTTCGGCGAAGCCCTCGGCAAGCTCTGCAGTTATCCGGGCAATGTGTGCGGCCGACGCGGCACGACGGGCAATGGCAAATCCGTCGCGGTCCAGATCGGCGACCAACGCGTCGGACAGCGGGAGCATCGGCATGGCAAGAGCGGCGCTCATGCTGCCCTCTCCATCGCCATCTGTGCGGGCGCTTCTGCGATCACGAGGCGGGGCGCGTTATATATACCCCGACCGCGCAGCACCTCCAGAATGTTAGGATCGACATGCGCGCGCATCGCGGCAATCATCTGGCCAGCATAGGCGGTCGGCATGCCGAGCATTTCGCAGCGCCAACCCGACGCAAGCAC
>JBBQHG010000169.1:0-6017 GCA_038323755.1 Sphingomonadales bacterium | reverse complement strand
AATTGCGCGACCCGACGATAGGCGTCGCGCCATGCGGCTCTGGCGTGTGCACACCGACCGATCCGGTCGTAGCCGGGCTGGCGCGGATCAACGGCAATGATCTGCCACAGGCACCACGCTTCGTCGCGAGCTGGACGGGACGTTATGCGGTGCCCGTCGGCGATGGCGAAGTTTATCTGTTCACTGACTGGGCCTATCGAAGCTCCATCAACTATTTCCTCTACGAAGCACGCGAGTTCCGCGGTCGGCCGCTGCTGGAAGGTGGATTGAAGCTCGGCTATAAACTCAACAGCAAGCTCGACTTCGGCGTGTATGTCCGCAACATCACGAATCAGATCCGCAGCACCAGCGCGATCGATTTCAACAACTTGACAGGCTTCATCAACGATCCCCGGATCGTCGGCGGTCAGGTGCGCGTTAGCTTCTGATCTCGCCTGCATCGTCAACAATCAACCGCCATCCGGTGTGCCGGATGGCGGTTGTTTTGTGCGCTACATTTCGACGATATTGGTGCTCAGCCGCGCCGCTTCGGCATGGTCATGCGTGACCATCAGGATCGGCAGTTTGAGCGCATCGCGGATATGTTCGATTGCCGTCATCACTTCCTCACGCCGTGGCCGATCCAGCGACGACAGCGGTTCGTCCAGCAGCAGGAAGCGGGGGGCTGACAGCAGCGCGCGGCCAATCGCCACCCGCCGCGCTTCGCCACCCGACAGGCTGCCCGGCCAGCGATCAAGTAAATGGTCGATGCCCAGAAAGCGCGTTACTTCGCTGGTGTCGATCCACCGGTCGGACGGCGCCGCCAATTGCTCACCATAAGCGAGGTTTGCACTGACGCGCAGATGTGGAAATAGCCTGGCTTCCTGAAAGACATATCCCACGCGTCGACGGGCTGTAGGAAGGTTGATGGCGCGTCCAGCGTCGAAAAGCCGTTCACCACCAACGACTATGTGCCCCAGCTCAGGCGTGAGCAAACCTGCGATCATGTTCAGCACGCTTGTCTTGCCGACGCCGGACGGGCCGAAGAGGATGGTCAATCCATCATCGGCGGCAAATCGCAACGACACCCGACCATCGCCGACCGTGCGACTGATATCGACATCAAAGGACATGCAGCCCCCGACCATTGCGCCGGGCGAGCAACTCTGAGGCCACTAAAGTCGCTAGCGACAACGCCACGGATACCAGTGCCAACCTGATGACGCTTGCCTCTCCGTCTGGCAATTGCAGTGCGCTGTAGATTGCCAGGGGCAAAGTTTCGGTCTGGCCCGGTACGTTCGAGACGAAGGTGATTGTTGCGCCAAATTCGCCGATCGAACGCGCGAAACCCAACACAAGCCCCGCGAGAACGCCCGGCATGCTGAGCGGAAGCGTTATGGTTTGGAATATGTGCCAACGCCCTGCCCCCAAAGTCCGTGCAGCACTCTCCAGCCGCTGGTCGACCGCCTCGATCGACAGCCGCATCGCGCGGACCATCAATGGCAGCGCCATCACCCCGCTGGCGATGGCTGCCCCGCTCCAGCGGAAAAGCACTGTTACCCCGAACCAGGTCTGCAACCAGCAGCCAAGCGGGCCGTTCGGTGCAAAGGCAAGAAGCAACAGCCACCCGGTCACCACTGGCGGCAGGACAAGCGGCAGATGAACCATAGCATCGAGGATGATCTTGCCTGGAAAGGATACCCGAGCCAGCAACCAGGCGAGCGCGAAGGCCAATGGCAGTGTGGCGGCCATCGCGACCGCACCGACCTGCAAGGTCAGCCAGATAATGGCCCAATCGGCGGTGGACAGCATCAGCTCAGCGTACGCTGAAACCATAGCGGACGAAAATAGCCTTTCCCTCAGGTGAGACGAGGAAGCGGCGGAACCCCTCACCCTCCGGATTGGTCGATGCCCTCAGCCGTGCGACTGGATAGCTGATCGCGGGATAGCTGGCCCGCGGAAATACGCCGACGATGCGCACTGCCTTCGAGGCCTTGGCATCGGTGGCGTAGACAATCCCGAGCGGGACCACGCCCCGCTCGACCAGTGCCAGTGCTGCGCGCACATTTTCGGCCCGGACCACTTTGGGTGATACGGCGCCCCAGATACCGAGCTTCTGCAGCGCCGCCCGGCCATATTTGCCCGCAGGCACCGAATCCACATCGGCCATCGCCAGCGACCCTGCAGCTAGCGTGGCCGCCAGCCCGGTGTGGCTACGAAAATCGACGCGGGCATTACGCCCAACCGGAGCGACAAGCACCAGAGCATTCCCGAGGAACGACACTCGGGTGTTCAGCACGATGAGCGAGCGCTTGGCGAGTTCATCCATCCAGGCTTGGTCCGCCGACACAAACAGGTCGGCGGGTGCCCCTGCCGCAATTTGCCGCGCGAGCGCCGAAGAGGCCGCGAAGGAGATCACCGGGCGCGGGTGGTGTTTGAGGGCCCAGGCATCGGCTGCGTCGGTCATCGACTCCTGGAGTGAGGCGGCGGCGAGTACCAGTGGCGCCCGGCGCGCAGCGGGAGCGGCGGCCGCATCGGCGCTGGGCGCCCCGCCGAGCACTAGCAGCAATATCGTCAAGAGGCGCATCATCGAAAGGTTTCCGCTATTTCCTGCTGTATATAGCACGCGCGCATCAGGGCCAATCGATCGTGCATGAAAATCGCTCCCAACGCCCTTAGCCATTTCATTGCTGGCATAGCATCTATATACGATGAGATATAGCGAGTCGCTTGTCATCGAACAAATGGGGTGGGCATGAAGTTGGCGTTGGGGTGTCGCGCGGTGTTGGCGATGGCGATGATCGGTGGCTCGCACGCGGCGATGGCCAAATCATCACCGGCTATCGCCGATATGGCATCGCCAGCCCCGGAAACGGCCGATGTGCCCGCCGCAGATGCCGATGATGCGCAGCTTCCCGTCGTTGTCGTTACCGCGCGCCGCCGCGAGGAAGATGCGGCGCGCGTCCCCGCCGCGCTGTCAGTGGTCGATGGTGCGCTGATCGACCGATCCTACACAGTGAACACGCAGCAGCTGAGCGTGCTTGTGCCCGCGTTGAACTATAGCTCCGCCAATCCGCGCAATACCGCCTTCACGATCCGCGGCCTCGGCAGCAGCGTCGTCGCGGTGAGCCAGGCCAATGATGGGCTCGAATCGGGCGTCGGCTTCTATATCGATCAAGTCTATCACGGCCGCCCTGCCACCGCCGCCTTCGACTTCGCCGATATCGAGCGGATCGAGGTGTTGCGCGGCCCCCAGGGCACCTTGTTCGGCAAGAATACGACCGCGGGCGCGATCAACATCTCAACCCGGCTACCGAGCTTCAAGACCGAGGCGTTTGAGGAAATCTCCTATGGCGGCTATAATTATGTCCAGGCCAAGGGATGGGTATCGGGCCCGATCAGCGACACGATCGCCTTTCGACTATCAGGCCTGCTGACCCGGCGCGACGGCGTAATCGACAATGTCCGGCTGGGTCGCGCGCAGAATGATCTCGGCAATCAGGCCGTGCGCGGACAATTGCTGTGGAAACCCAGCGACGACCTGTCGCTGCGGGTCAGCGCCGATTTCACCCGCTTCAAAAGCGAATGCTGCACGCAGGTTTATCTGCGCGTCGGCCAGAGCCTGCGCCCGGCGACGCGGCAATATCCCTTTCTCGCCGCCAATGCGCCGGGCGGCCCCTACACACCTGCGAGCACCAATCCCTATGACCGCATGACCGATATCGATGCCGCGCTGGGCGTCGATACCAATGAGGGCGGCGTATCGGTGATCGGCGACTGGAATCTGGGCGGCGCCACGCTGACTTCGGTCAGCGCGTGGCGATTCTGGAACTGGGATGCCAATAACGACCGCGACTATACCGGGCTACCAATCCAGCTGACCCAGCATATCCCTTCGCGTCAGGACCAGTATAGCCAGGAACTGCGCATCGCCTCCAATGGAGAGCGGCGCTTCAGCTATGTCGGCGGCCTGTATTTCTATACCCAGACGATCACCGGGCGGCCGATCAGCATCTATGGTCCGGCCGCTGCCTATTGGCTGATCGGGCCGACGACCGGGGCGTCGAACACGCCGGTCCCATCAAACCTGCTCGACGGCTATGGCACCGACGGCAGCACCCGCTTCAGCGCCGACAGCTATGCCGTGTTCGGTGAGGCCAACTGGAAAATTACGCCGCGCCTGACCGCTACAGGCGGGCTGCGCTATACTTATGAGGTCAAGGACGCGGCCTACGACACTTTTACCTTTGGCGGGCTGCAAACGACCAACACAGCGCTCCGCAATGCCCAGCTCTCGGTGCTACGCGGGCAGACTTATGCTGCCCACAACATCGAGGATAATCTGTCGGGTCGCGCCAACCTGTCCTATCAACTGTTGGACAGCGTGTTCGGCTATGCCAGCTATGCGCGCGGCTTCAAATCGGGCGGGATCAATGTATCGGGCTTGCCGCTCGATGCGCAGAACCGGCCCGTTCTTTCCACCGCCGTGATCCGCCCCGAAGTCAACCAGACCTGGGAGGGGGGCATCAAATCGCAGCTGTTCGACCGGCGGCTGTCACTCGACCTGGCGGGCTATTACACCAAGGTGCGCGATTTCCAGGCCACGATTGTCGACAGCAGCCAGACGGTGGCACTGCGCGGCTATCTGTCAAACATTCCGCAAGTGACCGTCGCAGGTTTCGAAGCTGACGCGACGGCACTGATCGTCAACAATTTCACCCTGCGTGGCTCAATCGCCTATGCTGACGGCACCTATAGCCGCTATCCCGCAGGCCCCTGCCCGCTCGAGGTACAGACCAGCGGAACGACTGCCTGTAATTTGACCGGACGCTTGCTTGCCAGCCTGCCGAAATGGTCGGAATCGCTGATTATCGATTACCACCCGACTATTCCCGGCACGGGCGGCAAGCTCAGCCTTGCGCTACACGCCGACACGATCTGGCGCAGCGGCTATTCAGGCGATCCGTCGCTGTCGCGGTTCACCTATATCAACGCCTATTCGCTGACCAATGCGAGTATCGGCATCCGATCGATCCATGGCTGGGAAGTCGCGATTTTCGCCCGCAACCTGTTCGGCGCGAACTACATTCAGAATCTGACGATCCAGGCAGGTAATTCTGGCCTGATCCTGGGCACGCCAAGCGAACCCAGGATCATCGGCTTCACTCTGCGTGCGCGGCAATAGCCGCCCGGATCGTTAGTCCCGCTTGGTCATCTGTCCCATCATGTCGCGACCAAAACCGGTGATCATCTCACTGATCTCGCGCGCCTGCGTCATCGCGCGAGTGCCCTGATCGCGGACATAATCGCCCTGAATCTTGATGACTTCGCTCACGTCCTTCGCCTGGGTTGCCGCGCGGATGGCGGCAAATGCCTCGCGGGTATTGGCTTCGGCTTGATCGAGCAGGCGGGTGCCCAGCTCGGCGCCGGTCGCGCTCATCTTCTCTGCTGAATGCTTCAAGTTGTCAGCGGCGGCCTTCAGTTGCTCGCCGATCTTGTTGGTCTGGTCTGCCATTGGACTCTCCTGCCGATCATTCGCGCCCCGCTAAACCCGCTTCTACCCCCGTTATGGGGTGCAAGCGAGCGCAGATCGGACCACCTGCCTCTTCAATGGGTCCGTTGATGCCGTGATGCGGGTCTAGCCCTCATCCCCCATCCGCAGCGCAGCGATGAACGCTTCCTGCGGGATGCTGACCGATCCGTACTCGCGCATCCGCTTCTTGCCCTCTTTCTGCTTGTCGAGCAGCTTGCGCTTGCGGCTGGCGTCACCGCCATAGCATTTGGCGGTCACATCCTTGCGCATCGCGGCGATCGTCTCGCGCGCGATCACCTTGCCGCCGATCGCCGCCTGGATCGGAATCTTGAACAAATGGCGCGGGATCAGATCCTTTAGCCGCTCGCACATCCCCCGGCCCCGCGCCTCAGCAGTGCCGCGGTGTACGATCATGCTCAGCGCATCGACGGCTTCCGAATTGACCATGATCCCCATCTTGACGAGATCGCCCTCGCGATAGCCGATCTGATGATAATCGAAGCTG
>JBBQHG010000168.1:0-6045 GCA_038323755.1 Sphingomonadales bacterium | reverse complement strand
GCGCGCGACGCCGGTTTTGCGGTTGCGACCCAGGCTGACCTGCTGGCGCTGACCGACGCTGATTTCGTCCGCGCGATCTGGGCTTCGTCGAAGCCGCTGCCGGTCGATGCCGATTATCCGATGTTCTTCATCTACACGTCGGGATCGACGGGGAAGCCCAAGGGGATCGTCCACGTTCATGGCTATGCGGCGGGCGTCGCGCATACCATGAAGGTGTCGTTCGATGCGCGGCCGGGCGATACGCTGTTCGTGGTGGCCGATCCGGGCTGGATCACGGGCCAGAGCTATCTGATCTGCGCGCCGCTGATGACGCGGGTGACGAGCGTGGTGTCGGAAGGATCGCCCGTTTTCCCGCATGCTGGCCGCTTCGCCTCGATGATCGAGCGGCACAATGTCACCATTTTCAAGGCTGGCGTGACCTTTCTGAAATCGGTGATGTCGGATCCGTCGAATCTCGCCGATCTTGAGCGCTATGATATGGGCGGTTTGCGCGTTGCGACCTTTTGTGCCGAGCCGACCTCACCTTCGGTGCAGGCCTTCGGGATGCAGCATGTGGTGCCGCAATATATCAACAGCTACTGGGCGACCGAGCATGGCGGCATCGCCTGGACGCATTTCTATGGCAACCAGGATTTCCCGCTAAAGCCAGATGCGCATGCCTATCCGTTGCCGTGGATCGTCGGCGATGTGTGGGTGGAGGATGCCGATGCGGTGGCGAGCGCGACGCCGTTCGCGCGCGAGGGCGACGAGGGCGTGCCGTGGCGGCAGGCGGAAATGGGTGAGAAGGGCGAGATCGTCATCGCCGCGCCTTACCCCTATCTGGCGCGGACGATCTGGGGCGATGTTGATAATTTCAGCGTTGAGAATGGCAGCGTGGCCAGCGATTGGCGTGGTGATGCCGGGCGCTGGATCGACGGTTACTGGAAGCGCTGGCGCGGGGTTTGGGCCTATACCCAGGGCGATTTCGCGATCGCGCATGACGATGGCTCTTTCTCGCTCCACGGGCGCAGCGACGACGTGATCAACGTGTCGGGCCACCGGATGGGGACGGAGGAGATCGAGGGCGCGGTGCTGCGCGACAAGGCGCTCGACCCGGATTCGCCGGTTGGCAATGTGCTGGTGGTCGGCGCGCCGCACAGGGAGAAGGGGCTGACGCCGCTCGCCTTTGTGGTGCCGGTGGCGGGGCGCAAGCTGACGCTCGACGACAAGCGCCGCCTGTTCGAATTGGTCCGCAGCGAAAAGGGCGCGGTTGCCGTGCCGGCAGATTTTATCGAGGTCTCGCAATTTCCGGAGACGCGATCGGGCAAATATATGCGGCGGATGGTGCGGGCGCTGGTCGAGGGGGGTGATGTTGGGGATGTCACCACCCTGCGCAATCCCGAGGCGCTGACCGAGCTGAAGACCGCGATCGACGATTGGCAGCGCAAGCAGCGTTTGTCGGAGGAGCAATCGCTGTTCGAGCGGAATCGCTATTTCCTGGTGCAGTATAATTGGATGGCGCCGGGCAAGCGGGTGGCGACGGTCACGGTGACGAATCCACCGGTGAATGCGCTGAATGAACGGGCGATCGATGAGCTGGTGACGGTGGTCGATCACCTGTCGCGCAAGGATGATGTTAGCGCTGTCGTTTACACCGGGGAAGGTACTGCGTCGTTCGTCGCGGGCGCCGATATTCGACAAATGCTTGAGGAAATTCATACACTTGACGAGGCGATGGTGCTGCCCAACAATGCGCAGCTGGCGTTTCGCAAGATCGAGATGATGGGCAAGCCGTGCATCGCCGCAGTGCAGGGCGTGGCGCTGGGCGGCGGCATGGAGTTTGCGCTGGCGTGCCACTACCGGATCGCCGAGCCGACCGCGCGCTTTGGCCAGCCCGAGATCAGGCTGCGGCTGCTGCCGGGCTATGGCGGGACGCAGCGCTTGCCGCGCCTGCTGGCGGACAGGAATGGCGCTGAAGGGGTGCGTGATGCACTCGACCTGATCCTGGGCGGGCGCAGCATCGATGGCGAGGCGGCGGCCGAAATCGGCCTGGTCGACCAACTCGTGGGCGGATCACGCGATGCGCTGGCCGAGGCGCATGCAGCGGTGCGTGCTTACATCAAGGACGGCGAGAACAGTCCGCTCGGGGCAGCCTTTGCCGCGCGGCAGGCGGCAACCAAGCAGTGGGAAGCGGCGTCCGAGGTCGAACTCGATACGGTACTGGAGGATGATTTCCTGCAGCGCATTCAACGCCAACTCGACTGGGCCGGACGTGGCACGGCGGGCAAGCGCGCGCTTGAGGCGGTGCGGACCGGGCTCGCAGAGGGCATGAGCGCCGGCCTCGCGCGCGAAGCAGCGCTGTTTGCCGAGGCGATCATCGACCCGCAAGGCGGCAAGACCGACATCCGGCAGTTCATGGACAAGGTCAGCCCGCCGTTGCCGGTGCGCCGCGATGGGGTGTGGCTGGACGAAGAGCATGAGCCGCGTGGTGCTGCGCTGATGGAAGCGGGCGACCTGCTGCCCGTTGGTGCGCCCTTCTATCCCGGCGTCACGCGTATTCCGGCATGGCAGTACGCGTTCGGCATTGCCCGCGATGCCGAGACGGGTGCGCCGCGTTTTGGGCCGCCGGCAACCCATGAACGCGAGCTGATCGTCAAGGTGCCCGAGCCCGCGCCCAACGAAGCGCTGCTCTACATGCTGACGAGTGAGGTCAACTTCAACGACATCTGGGCGCTGACGGGTATTCCGGTCTCACCATTCGATGCCCATGAGGAGGATGTCCAGATCACGGGTTCCGGCGGCATCGCGCTCGTCGCAGCACTTGGTAGCGAGACGCGGGCCGAGGGGCGGGTGAAGGTCGGCGATCTCGTCACCGTCTATTCGGGGACCAATGATCTGCTGAGCCCGCAAGTCGGCAACGACCCGATGTATGCGGGTTTCTCGATCCAGGGCTATGAGACCGAGACGGGCAGCCATGCGCAGTTCCTGACAGTGCAGGCGCCGCAGATGCACGCGATTCCGCCCGATCTGACGCTGGAGCAGGCGGGGAGCTATGTGCTCAACCTGGGCACGATTTCTCGCTGCCTGTTCACCACGCTGCAGATTGCGCCGGGGCGGACCTTGTTCGTCGAGGGCGCGGCGACGGGTACGGGGCTGGACGCGCTGCGCAGTTCGGTGCGGACGGGACTGCAGGTGACCGGGCTGGTGTCGTCGCCTGCGCGCGCCGCGTTCATCAAGGACCAGCAGGGCGCGGTCGGCGCAATCGACCGCAAGGACTCGCGCTTTGCCGGGCTCTACACGATCGTTCCGGAAGATGCTGAAGAGGCCCGTGCCTGGGAGGCGGCGGGTGCGCCGCTGCTGGCCGAATATGAGGCGCTGAACGGCGGCAAGCTGGCCGATTATGTCGTCAGCCATGCCGGCGAAACCGCGTTCCCGCGTAGCTTCCAGCTGCTCGCCGAAGGCGGCACGCTGGCCTTTTACGGTGCCTCTTCGGGCTATCATTTCAGCTTTATGGGCAAGCCCGGCACCGCGACGCCTGAGGAAATGCTGCGCAAGGCAGCACTTCGCGGTGGCGAGGCGGTGCTGATTTATTACGGCCCGCGATCGAAGGAATTGCTCGACGAGACGGGGCTTGAGATGATCGAGGCGGCGCGGCGCTTCAATGCGCGCAGCGTCGTTGCCACCACCACCGACGGCCAGCGCGAGTTTTTGCAATCGCTGGGCCTTGAGGATGCGATTGAGGGGATCGTCAGCCTCGAATCGATCCGGCGGAAGGAGGGCGCGAACTTCCTGTGGCCCGATACGATGCCGCAGCTGCCCGATGCCAAGGTCGATATCGAGGTCTTCAAGGCAGCGGTGCGCGATTATCAGGACCGGGTGATGAAGCCGTTTGGCTCGGCGATCGGCAAGATTTTGCGATCGCCCGACAATCCACGCGGCGCGCCCGACTTGATCATCGAGCGGGCCGGGCAGGATACGCTGGGCGTCTCAACCTCGCTGGTGAAGCCCTTCACCGGGCGCGTGATCTTTGCCGAGGACATGGCCGGGCAGCGCTTTACTTTCTATGCGCCGCAGGTGTGGACGCGGCAGCGGCGGATATTGATGCCGACCGCGTCGATCCTTGGCACACATCTGTGCAATGCCTTCGAAGTGGCACGGATGAACGACATGATCGCGGCTGGCTTGCTCGAGGTGACCGAGCCGGAGGTGGTGCCGTGGGACGGGTTGCCGGAAGCGCATCAGGCAATGTGGGACAACCGCCATTCGGGCGCGACCTATGTGGTGAACCATGCACTTCCCGAGCTGGGCCTGCGCAGCCGCGACGCGTTGCTTGAGGCGTGGGCGGCAGGCGAGGCGGCGGCGTGATGCAGCAGTGGGGACAAACCAAATCCTCGCCCCTCTGTCACCCCGGACTTGATCCGGGGTCCACCGGGCCGGTGTCGTAACGCTTGTTGCGACATGCCCCCGGTGGATGCCGGAACAAGCCCGGCATGCCGAGAAAGATTCAGCTCAAAACAATGTGTATTGATCAAACCGGAGCGTAATAATGGCCAAGGCGACGACCACACCGACTCCAAAAACGGGAATGCTGACCACCAGCGGCAGGCTGGCCGGCAAGATCGCCGTCGTGACTGGCGCGGCGGGCAATCTGGGCGGGTATATCGTCCGCCATTACCTCGCCGAGGGCGCGACGGTGGTGATGACGGGTCGGACGCCCGCGCGGACCGATGCAGCGGCAGAAGCGATCCGCGCCGAGACCGGCGTCGATGCGACGCGGCTGGCGACGGTGGCGCTTGACGGGGGCGATCCGGAATCGGTGCGCAAGGGCATTGCCGATGTCGTCAAGCGCTTTGGGCGGATCGACATTCTGGTCAACAATGCGGGCTCTGCGGGACCAAAGCAGCCGCTGGAGCAATTGCCGCTCGACGCCGTGGAGCTGGCCGCGCTGCAAAAGGCCGGATCGACCGATGGCGAGACGGTGGGCGATGCCATTCGCAACATCTTCGGTGTCGCCTGGAACGTGTCGCGCGCGGCCGCCAGCGCGATGGGCGAGGGCGGATCGATCATCAACGTCTCGACGATCTTTTCGCGCACGCCTTATTATGCGCGGACTGCCTATGTCGTGCCCAAGGCGGCGATGAACGCGTTCTCGCGCGAATTGTCGCTTGAGCTCGGGCCGCGCGGCATTCGCGTGAACCTCGTCTTCCCGGGACCGATCGAGAGCGAGCGCATCCGCAGCGTGTTCGCGACGATGGACACGATGCGCGGCGATGAAGCGGGGACGACCGCGAACCAGTTTTTCGACATGATGTCGCTTGAGCGTGCCACCGGCGGCAAGGCCAAGGCCAAGACCTTCCCGACGCCCGCCGACATCGCCACGACCTGTGTGTTCCTGGGGAGCGACGAGTCCGCTGCCTATAACGGCCATGATTTCGAAGTGACGCACGGCATGACCGTGCGCAAGGAAGAGCGCTCGACCTATCTCGCCCGGCCGACGATGCGGTCGATGGACGGGTCTGGGCTCGCGGTGCTGATTGCGGCGGGGGATGGCTGGCAGGAAGCGCTCGAGATCGCCAATATCCAGATCGCCTGTGGGGCGCATGTGTTGCTTGGCCTGACGCGACAGGCGGACGTGGCGATTGCGCAGGCGCGGGCCAAGGCGGAAGGGGCCGATGACCGGCTGACGATCGTGCGCTTCAACCGCACCGAGCCCGCAGCGATGGAGGCGGCGCTCGACGCCTATACCAAGGACAATGCGCCGATTACGGGCGCGATCTTCATGCCGGTGCTGGGGCCGGGCGAGCTGGTCGGCGATCTCGTCGACGCGACCGATGAGGATGTCGAACGCTTCATGGATGCCGAGATGGCGGGAAGCATAGCGCTGGCGCGCACGCTCAGCCGGTATTGGAAGCGGCATGACAATCTGCTGCAGGAGCCGCGCTTCGTGTTCCTGACCAACCCGACCGACGGCAAGGGCGACGTCTATGCCCAGATGTTGCGTGCATCGACCGAGCAGCTGATCCGCATCTGGCGCGACGAATCCGATATCGACGTGGCGCATGGGCG
>JBBQHG010000167.1:0-6091 GCA_038323755.1 Sphingomonadales bacterium | reverse complement strand
GAAGACGCTCAACGACGAGCTGCAGATGCGCTCAGACTGGGAATTTCCGGTGTGCGGCGGACAGGAGCGATTGAAGAAGGGCGGCGTGAAGGTGCATCCCACGCAAAAGCCCGAGGCGCTGATCTACCGCATTCTGCTGGCATGCACCAAGAAGGGTGATGTCGTGCTCGATCCCTTTTTCGGCACCGGCACGACGGGCGCCGTCGCCAAGCGGCTTGGTCGGCGCTGGATCGGCATCGAGCGCGAGCCCGGCTATTGCAGCGCGGCGATCGAACGGATCGAAGCCGCATTGCCGCTAGACGAATCGGCGCTGGGCACGATGCAAAGTCCGCGCACCGCGCCAAAGGTGGCATTCGGTCTGCTCGTGGAAAACGGATATCTGACGCCGGGCCGCGTGCTGAGCGACGCCAAGCGCCGCCACCGCGCGCTGGTCCGGGCCGATGGCAGCTTGGAGAGTATCTGCGGCGCGACTGGATCGATCCACAAACTCGGCGCGACCCTGCAAAAGGCACCGGCGTGCAATGGCTGGACCTTCTGGCATTATGACACGCCCGATGGCCTCAAACCCATTGACGCGCTTCGCCAGACCTATTTGCTGGCGACGCAACCCTGACGCTACACCTCCGCCCGACGCAATTTGTCGACACGCCGATTGGGCGTGATGGGGAAGTTGCGCGGCTGGCGGGCGGGATGCTGTGGTTCGCCGCCTATGAAGTGATTGAGGACGGCGCGCGCCGGACGGTGCCTATTGCAGCATTTGATACAGCGCTCGGCGGCAGCGAGCGCGCGGCGATGCTGCATGCGCGAATCACCGCCCCGCGCGCGTCGCTCCCGCTGGGCGCGCGCGTTCTTCGGCTCGATCAGCCGCATGCCGTCGGTATCCTGAACGTTACGCCGGACAGTTTTTCCGATGGTGGCGCGCTGCAGGACGATCCGGTCGCGGCGGCCGATGCCGGGTTTGACATGGTCAGCAAGGGCGCCAGCATGATCGATCTCGGCGGCGAATCGACGCGGCCCGGCGCGAAGCCGGTCTGGGAAGGCGACGAGGTTAAGCGCGTCGTCCCGGTCGCCGAACGGCTGGTGAAGAGCGGCGCGATCGTCTCGGTCGATACCCGCAAGGCGGCCGTGATGGAGGCGGCGCTGTCGGTGGGTGCCCATATCATCAACGACGTGTCCGCGTTGCTATGGGATGATCGGGCGCTACAGATCGTTGTCCGCGCAGCTTGCCCCGTCGTGCTGATGCATTCGCCAGAGCCCGCCAAGGGGCCGCATGGCGGGACGGGCTATGCTGATGTGCTTGTCGAGGTGTTCGATTGGCTGGAGACACGGGTCGCGGCCGCCGTTGCGGCGGGTGTCGATCGCAGCAGGATCATCGTCGATCCGGGGGTCGGCTTTGGCAAGTCGCTGCAGGACAATCTGTCACTTTTGAATGGCCTGGCAATGCTCCACGGCCTTGGTTGCCCGATCATGCTGGGGGCGAGTCGGAAGCGGATGATCGGCGCGCTCTCCAACGAAGCGCCCGTTAGCGAACGCCTCGGCGGGTCGATCGCGCTAGCCATCAAGGGGGCAGACGCCGGCGCGCAGTTGCTGCGCGTCCATGATGTTGCCGAAACTGTGCAGGCCCTTCGTGTGTGGCGGGGCTGCAAGGATCAGGCGCTGGTGGGGCGCTGAACGGCGTGTTGCTCGTCGTCGGCACGATCAGGCTCCCGGTCGAAAAGCTGGCACAGGCCCGTCCGGTCATGGCAAAAATGATCGCCGCAAGCCGTGCCGAAGATGGCTGCAGCGACTATGCGTATGCGCAGGATCTGTTCGACCCCGGCCTAATCCATGTCCGCGAATCGTGGCGTGACCAGGCTGCGTTAGACCGGCATTTCACCTCACCGCATATCGCCGAATGGCGTGCGAGCTGGCCCGATCTGGGTATCACAGATCGCGCTTTGCAGGTCTATGAGGTGGGTCAACCCTGCGCGACCTGATCAAGCTGCGTTGTCGATTCCCAGCTCGCCCAGCTTGCGGTAGAGCGTCGAGCGACCGATCCCGAGCCGTCGTGCCACTTCGGTCATGCGTCCGCGGTAATGGCCGATGGCGAGGCGGATGACATCCGCCTCGATTTCTTCCAGCGGGCGCATATTGCCATCGGGGCGGAAAAGGGTGACGCCGCCGCTCGCCGGTGTGGCGGAGGTGGTGACGGTGCCCGCCGACCGGCGCGCGCCTAGTGCTGCGATCTGTGGGAAATCGGCGCGCGTCAGCGCATTGGCATCGCAAAGTACAGCGGCGCGGAACAGTGCGTTCTGCAGCTGGCGGACATTGCCAGGCCAGTCGTAATTGACGAGCAGCTGGAGCGCGTCATCGGTGATACCGATTGGCCGTAGCCCGGGTTGCTGGGCAATCCGCGCGAGCAGATGGCGGGCGAGCGCCGGGATATCGCCGGTGCGCTCGCGCAAGGGCGGGATCGTCACCTGCACGACGTTGAGCCGGTAATAAAGGTCCTCGCGGAAACGCCCGGCTTCCACTTCGTCGAGCAGCTTCTTGTTGGTCGCGGCAATCACGCGGACATCGACTTCGCGCAGGTGGCGCGCACCGATCGGGTGAATTTCGCCCGATTGCAGGACGCGCAGCAGCTTGACCTGCGCCTCAAGCGGCATTTCTCCGACTTCATCGAGCAGGATCGTGCCGCCATCGGCCTCCAGGAACCGGCCCAGCTTGCGCTCGAAGGCGCCTGTAAAAGCCCCCTTTTCGTGGCCGAACAATTCGCTCTCGACCAGGTTGGCCGGGATGGCGCCGCAGTTAACCGTAACCATCGGCTTTTTCGCCCGTGGCGACGCGGCGTGGATTGCCTCGGCCACTACTTCCTTGCCGACGCCACTTTCGCCTTCCAACAGGACAGCGACGCGCGCCCGTGCCGCCTTTGCGGCAATGGCGAGAGCGGCGCGAAACATAGGCTCGGCGCCCACGATTTCATCGAAGGCGAGCAAGGCGGGGATTTTTTCAGTGAGCGGCCGCAGTTCGCCGGCGCTATTGCTGGCGACCGCGGCCTCAAGCGCACTCAGCAGCCTTTCAGGCGCCAGCGGCTTGACCAGGAAATCCGTGGCTCCTGCACGCATGGCCGAGACGGCATGCGCCACCGAGCCATTGGCTGTCAGCATCAGGATCGGCAGCGACGGGCGGCGCAGCCGCAATTCGGTGATCAGCGCCGCCGCATCGGCATCGGGCGCCCAATGGTCTAGCAGGACGGCATCGAGTTGCATGCCGTCCTGTGTACCCAGGGTTGCGATCGCCATTTCACTGTCGGTTGCGAATACCGATCGCCAGCCACCCCGGGCAGCAAGTGCCGCCACCTGGCGGCACTGCGCGGGTTCGTCGTCGATCAACATCAGCAGGCGCTGGCCATTGCGCGTCATATAGCCGTCCCCAATCATCCCTGTTCCAGTCGGTAACCTTAACGACAGTGGGTAAAGGGGGCCTTAAGCCGGCGAACATCTGCCCTGAGCGGGCTTGAGGTGCCAGCGCAGCACGGTTAAGGGTCGTGGCGGGAAACTATTTTCGGGAACGGGGCATATGACCGGCAACGGCAATATCGATGCGCAGCGGCAGACCTATGGGAAGGTTATGGGGCTGATGAAATGGGGTGCCCTCGCTTCCTTTGCACTGGCGGCGTTTGTCGTCTGGCTGATCGCCGGTTAGTCGGCGGTGAAGATCGCGATATTGAAAGAGCAGGCTGCGGGCGAAAGCCGCGTGGCCGGCACGCCAGAAACAGCCAAGAAGTTTGCCGCACTCGGCGCAACAGTAGCGGTTGAAGCAGGCGCTGGAATCGCCGCATCGATCAGCGACGATCAATTTGCGGATGCTGGCGCGTCGGTTGGTACGCGTGCCGAGGCGCTGGCGGGGGCCGACATCATCCTTGGAGTGCAGGGTCCCGACCCTGCAACCCTTTCCGGGGCCACGCCCGGTGCCTGGGTTGCCGCAAGCCTGAATCCATTTGTCGAGCGAGCGCGGGTGGATGCCTATGCGGCCGCGGGCTTTGAAGCACTGGCGATGGAATTCATGCCGCGCATCACCCGCGCGCAGTCGATGGATATCCTGTCGTCACAGTCAAACCTGGCTGGGTATAAGGCCGTGCTCGATGGCGCGGCGGAATATGGCCGCGCTTTCCCGATGATGATGACGGCGGCGGGCACAATCAGCGCCGCGCGTGTCTTCGTCATGGGCGTGGGCGTGGCCGGCCTTCAGGCGATTGCGACCGCTCGCCGCCTCGGCGCGCAGGTCTCGGCTACCGACGTCCGTTCGGCAACCAAGGAGCAGATCCAGTCGCTCGGCGCCAAGCCGATCTTCGTGGAAAACGTGAAGGGCATCGAGGGCGAAGGCGCGGGCGGTTATGCCGGCGAAATGAGCCCAGAATATCAGGCGGCGCAGGCCGAACTGGTCTCTGCTCATATCGCCAAGCAGGACATCGTCATCACCACCGCGCTGATCCCGGGGCGACCAGCGCCGCGCCTGATTTCCGATGCGCAGATCGCCACGATGCGGCCGGGCTCGGTGATCGTCGATCTAGCGGTGGAAGCGGGCGGCAATGTCGAAGGCGCCGTCGCAGGGGAAGTGGTAATCGTCCACGGCGTCAAGATCGTGGGCCACCGCAATGTCGCCGGGCGCTTGCCTGCCGATGCGTCCGCGCTGTTCGCGCGCAACCTGTTCAACTTTCTGTCCGCGTTCTGGGACAAGGAAGCGGGCAAGCCAGTGCTTGACGAGGAGATTGGCGATGCCATTCGGCTGACCCAGGGTGGCAAGGTCGTCAACGCGCGGCTGTTGGGCTGATATCAGGGGGCTATCGATGGATTTCGTCTCAACACTCTCGGTCTTCGTGATGGCCTGCTTTGTCGGCTATTATGTCGTCTGGTCGGTCACGCCCGCGCTGCACACACCATTGATGGCGGTGACCAACGCGATCTCGTCGGTGATCGTGGTCGGCGCGCTGATCGCCAGCGCGGCGGTCGGGCTCGGTGGCACGGGGGCCACGTCGAAATGGCTGGGGCTGCTCGCGGTGGTGCTGGCCAGCGTCAACATCTTCGGCGGCTTTGCGGTGACTGCGCGGATGCTGGCGATGTACAAGAAAAAAGATCGGCCGGCGGCCAAGCACTGATAACATCGTCATCCCGGCGCATGCCGGGATCCACCTATCCACCTGCGCGGGCGGCGCGGTGGACCCCGGATCAAGTCCGGGGTGACGCCAGGGGGTTTTGAGAATGGAACATATCGCGGTTAATCCCTGGGCATCGCTGGCCTATCTCGTGGCGGGCGTGTGCTTCATCCTCGCCCTGCGCGGGCTGTCTAGCCCGGCGACCAGCCAGCGCGGCAATCGCATGGGCATCATCGGCATGGCGATCGCCGTGGTGACGACGCTGGTGACGCATGTGCCGGAAATCGATGGCGTAGGGCTAGACGCCGTCACGATAATCGAAATTCTCGCCGCAATCGGTATCGGTGCCGCGATCGGCATTGTGACGGCGCGTCGCATCGCGATGACCGATATGCCGCAGCTGGTTGCTGCCTTCCACTCGCTGGTCGGGCTCGCCGCCGTGCTCGTCGGTGCAGCCGCCTATCTCAATCCCGATGCGTTCGGCATTGCCGATGCGGGCGAAATCTTCACGCAGAGCCGCGTTGAACTCGGCCTTGGCGTCGCCATTGGCGCGATCACCTTTTCGGGATCGGTCATCGCGTTCCTGAAATTGAACGGCAATATGAGCGGCAAGCCGATCATCCTGCCCGCGCGCCACATCATCAACCTCGGCACGCTGGCCGCGATCCTTGGGCTGGTTGCCTATTTCCTCACCGATCAGAGCCCCTGGGTGTTCTTCACGATTACCGCCCTCAGCTTCGCGATCGGCTTCCTGCTGATCATCCCGATCGGCGGGGCGGACATGCCGGTCGTGGTGTCGATGCTCAACAGCTATTCGGGCTGGGCGGCCGCTGCCATGGGCTTCACGCTCCACAACACTGCGATGATCATCACAGGGGCACTGGTCGGCTCGTCGGGCGCGATCCTGAGCTACATCATGTGCCGCGCGATGAACCGCAGCTTCATCTCGGTGATTGC
>JBBQHG010000166.1:0-6096 GCA_038323755.1 Sphingomonadales bacterium | reverse complement strand
GGCGATCCGGCAACGGCGATTCTTGAGGTTCTTGATCCGGAGCAGAATTCGAAGATCCAGGACCATTATCTGGAGATCGACATCGATCTGTCCGACGTGATGTTCGTGACGACCGCCAACACGCTGAACCTGCCGCAGCCGCTGCTCGACCGGATGGAGATTATCCGGCTCGAGGGCTATACCGAGGACGAGAAGGTCGAGATTGCCGAGCGGCATCTGATCGCCAAGCAGATCGAAGCACACGGGCTGAAGGCGGGTGAGTTCGAGCTGACCAATGAGGGCCTGCGCGCGCTGATCCGCTATTACACGCGCGAAGCGGGCGTGCGTACGCTGGAGCGCGAGATTGCCCGGCTGGCGCGCAAGGCGCTGCGCCGTATTCTGGAAGGCAAGATGGAAAGCGTGGTGATCACCGCCGACAACATCGCCGATTATGCCGGCGTGCAGAAATATCGCTTCGGCATGGGTGAGGAAGAGCATCAGATCGGCGCGGTGACGGGCCTGGCCTGGACCGAGGTCGGCGGCGAATTGCTGACGATCGAAAGCGTCACCGTGCAGGGCAAGGGGCTGGTGCGCACCACCGGCAAGCTGGGCGATGTGATGAAGGAATCGGTTGAAGCCGCGATGAGCTTCGTCAAGGCACGCGCGCCGACCTATGGCATCAAGCCGAGCATCTTTGCGCGCAAGGACATCCACGTCCATCTGCCTGAAGGTGCCGTGCCAAAGGATGGTCCAAGCGCCGGCATCGGGCTGGTCACCTCGATCGTGTCGACGCTGACCGGCGTGCCGGTGCGCCGCGACGTGGCGATGACCGGTGAAGTGACGCTGCGTGGCCGCGTGCTGCCGATCGGCGGGCTGAAAGAAAAGCTGCTCGCGGCAATGCGCGGCGGGATCACGACCGTGCTGATTCCCGAGGAGAATGAGAAGGACCTGGCCGAAATCCCCGCAAATATTCGCGAGGGACTGAAGATCATCCCGATTCGTCATGTCGACGAGGCGTTGCGATTGGCGCTGACCGAGCCGCTGACGGCGATCGACTGGAGCGATGCCGACGAACTGGCGGCACTGCCGCCCACGGGCGTGCCGCCAGTGGGGGGTGAGGTTCACCACTAGCAGGAATGGCGCAAATCCGACATAATTTAGCCTGAATTGGCTCAATTGTGACGGATTTGTTTTGACAGTCGCGGGTCAAGCCGCCTTACTGCGCTATCCGGCCAATGGTCGCGACTCATTTGCAGCGGTTTCAATAACAACGAAAAACGGGGTCTCAGGGATGAACAAGCAAGAATTGATCGGCTCGGTCGCAGACGCGTCTGGGCTCACCAAAGGCGATGCAAGCAAGGCTGTCGAGGCAGTGTTCGACGCTATTTCGGGCGCATTGACCAAGGGCGACGAAGTGCGCCTGGTCGGCTTCGGCACCTTTTCGGTCAGCAAGCGCAAGGCATCGACCGGTCGCAACCCTCGCACCGGTGAACCAATGACGATCAAGGCCTCGTCACAGCCCAAGTTCAAGGCGGGCAAGGGCCTGAAGGACTCGGTCAACTAATGCAGGCGGGCCGGGGCTGGACAAGCTTCGGTCGCATGCTAAAGGCACCGAAGACGGGGCGGCGGGCAACTGCCGCCCTTGTCGTTGGACCCGAATTCCGGGCGCGTAGCTCAGTGGTAGAGCACACCCTTCACACGGGTGGGGTCGCAGGTTCAATCCCTGCCGCGCCCACCATCTTTCAAAGGCCCGCGGGAATGCAGTTTCCGGCGGGCCTTTTGTTATGGTGCGCGCCGGCAAGCGAAAGAGGCCTGATATGATGCGCAGTTTGGTGGCGGCCGCCCTGGCGATGATCCTGAGTGGATCGGTAGCAGATGCGCAGAGCGTGCCGCCGCCGACATCCGCTGTACTGATTATCCCGGACGGGGTTTTCGACGGGCGCGACGGCTTGGTTCACAAGGGCTGGCGCGTGTTGGTGCGGGGCGACCGGATCGTCGCGGTCGGCCCCGATGTGGCGGCACCTGCCGAAGCGCGGACCATGACGCTGCCTGGCACGACGCTGATGCCCGGGCTGATCGATGCGCATGTCCACCTTTTCCTGCACCCTTATAACGAGGCAGCATGGAACGATCAGGTGCTGAAGGAACCGCTGGCGCTTCGGACGCTACGCGCCGGGGTCAGTGCGCGGGCGACGTTGCTCGCCGGATTCACCACCGTGCGCGATCTGGGGACCGAAGGGGCGGGCTATGCCGATGTCGGCCTGAAGGCAGCGATTGCCCAAGGCATCATCCCCGGGCCACGCCTGGTGATCGCGACGCGCGCTCTGGTCGCCACCGGGAGCTATGGGCCCAAGGGCTTCGATGCCGGCGTCGATGTGCCGCAGGGCGCCGAAGAAGCCGATGGGCCGGCATTGGTGGTGGCTGCGCGCCGACAGATGGGGCGCGGCGCAGACGTCATCAAACTCTATGCCGATTATCGCTGGGGCGCGGGCGAGGACAGCCGACCAACGTTTTCGATCGAAGAAATGCAGGCGGTGGTTGAGGCCGCGCATGCCGCTGGCCGAACGGTCGCGGCACATGCCAGCACGCCCGAGGGCATGCGCCGCGCAATTTTGGCGGGGGTCGATTCAATCGAACATGGCAATGACGGCACTGCCGCCATCTTTGCGCTGATGAAAGCGCGCGGCGTGACCTTTTGCCCGACGCTCGCCGCCTCCGATGCGATCGAGCATTATCGCGGCTGGAATGGCCAGTCTCCCGAACCGATGGGAATCGTTGCCAAGCGGACAAGCTTTGCGCTGGCGCTGCAGGCCGGGGTCAAGATGTGTGTCGGCGGCGATACCGGGGTGTTCAGCCACGGCACCAATGCGCGTGAACTCGAACTGATGGTCGCTTGGGGGATGCCCAGCGCTGCGGTGCTGATGGCCGCGACATCAGGCAATGCTCACCTGCTTGGCCTTGGCGACAGGGTTGGATCGATTGCGCCAGGCATGCTGGCCGATCTGATCGCGGTGATCGGGAATCCTGAACAAAAGATTGACGCCATTCGCGCGCCGACGCTGGTGATGAAGGGCGGCGAAGTCGTCATTGGACCGCTAACCCATTGAATTTCCATATGGCTAAAATGCCACGACATTAATTAGTCATTCTAAAGTCTCTGAATTGTCTTGGAAAACGCATCGTCGCGTCATGTGCTCCGCTTACCGCCCGGCTTGAGATCGGCAGGGGGAACACCGAGTCGGTCGGGGCATCAGCCCAATCCAGCAACCCGGAACATTGACCGGATCGGAGACTTTTTTATGGCCAGCTTCAAGCGCGTTAGCCTCATTCTTTTGACCAGCTGCTCGGCAGCGGCCCTTGCAGGTTGTGACGGCGCAACGAGCGTCGCATCACCCGGCGCCGGCTCGCTGGTAATTGCCGCGCCTACCCCGACCCCAACACCGACGCCGACCGCGACGCCAACCCCGGCTGCGATTACGGCAGCGCAGTTCGCGGTTGCAGCAAGCGGCGCGCTGGCAATTACGCCTGACGAGCAGCTCGCGATCGTCAACGCCGGCACCAACAACGTGGTCAGCGGCTTTGGCGCGCTGAA
Source organism: Sphingomonadales bacterium (assembly GCA_038323755.1). Lineage (GTDB taxonomy): Bacteria > Pseudomonadota > Alphaproteobacteria > Sphingomonadales > Sphingomonadaceae > Sphingomonas. The sequence continues at coordinate 2,525 of JBBQHG010000166.1, read as the reverse complement.
CGGCCTGATCCCGACGGGCGCGGCGGCAACGGCAACCGCGTTCAACGCGACGACGCTCAACCCATCGGGTCAGCCAGCATTCTTCGTCAACGCCAACTATGTCGGCGCGGTGAATGGTTCGGGCGACACGTCGTTCCAGAACTGGACCTGCAACTCGGGTGCCGCAACCTTTGGTGGCGGCAGCACGCTGTGCGTTGCGCCGCCTGCTGTCGGCACCGGCGGTTCAGCTGCGGCCTGCCCAACGGGCACGACCGATGACGGCCTGGTCCAGACTTTCCGCGTTTGCCGCCTGCCGACGCTGATCACGACGAACCTGACGCTGCCCCGGATCCAGGGTGTCGTCTATCGCTTCCGCGGCCAGACCGAAGTCGGCGTCGATGTCGGCTCGACCGCAACGCCGGCAGTGGGTGCCGCAACCGCAACGCTGACGATCGAAGCAGGCGTCGTGCTCGCCGCTGACTCGACCGAGCCATCGAACGACCTGCTGCTGGTGAACCGCGGTTCACGCATCCAGGCTGTTGGTACCGCTGCCAACCCGATCATCTTCACCTCGCAGCAGAACCTCGCCAACAACGGCGTGTCCGATGCGACTCAGGGCCAGTGGGGCGGCGTGATCCTGCTCGGCCGTGCGCCGACCGGCGTGTGCCGCACCGGCACCGGCCCGAACGATGCCAACGGATCGAGCACCAGCTGCGAAAATCCGATCGAAGGCGTGACCGGCCGCAACTATGGCGGTGAATTCCCCAACGATAGCAGCGGCAACTTCCAGTATGTGCAGATCCGCTACACCGGCATTGCCATCAGCGATGGTAACGAACTGCAGGGCCTGACGCTGGGCGCAACCGGTCGCGGGACCGTGATTGATCACGTCCAGAGCCACAACTCGGCCGATGACGGCATCGAAATCTTCGGCGGCACCACCAACGTTGCCTATCTGGCGATGACCGGCTGGGACGATGACGGCTTCGACATCGACAATGGCTATCGCGGCCTGGCGCAGTTCCTGATCGCGGCAGAAAAATCGGGTGGCGCAACCGCCGACTCGTTCTCGACCGAGATCGACTCGAACGGTGCCGAAGATCTGCTGCCACGCACCTGGGCACGCTATTCGAACTTCACCTTCATCCAGAACGCGGCCAGCCAGAACCCGGTCGCCGCAATGCGCATTCGCGGCGGTACCGACGTGACGATGGTCAACGGCATCGTTCGTGCCCCAGCGGGCGTTGCCTGCATGACCATGGTCGCCACTGAAACCTCGGCGACCGATCGCAGCACGGTTCGTGCGGCGAGCACGACGCTGCAGGATCAGGGCCCGCCCGTGTTCCACTCGGTCTATTTCGCCTGCCAGGGCCGGTAACCGATTTTTACCGGCGAACTTGTTCGCGTGACATGCTGGGACGGCTCGATTGCCGTCCCAGCATTTGCCCTACCGACACTTGATTGGGATATTCGGCCATGAGAGAGCGCTTCGCCCTTGGTACGCTTCTTCTGTTAACTTCGCAGCTGGTTGCGCCTGCTGCCCTCGCGCAATCCACTGCGCCGCAGACGCCACCGGCGCCGCTGCCTGCCGCCGAGGAGCCTGCAGCCGAAGATCAGGTCGAGGTCTCTTCGCCTGGGTTCGATCAGTCGAGTGCTGACGACATCGTCGTTGTCGGCCGCAATATCCCCAACACCGTTCGCGCCACTCCGCAGGTCCTTTCGGTTCTGTCCGAGGCCGATATCGCCCGCACTGGCGAAGGCGACATCGCTGGCGCCCTGTCGCACGTCGCTGGCCTCAGTGTGGTCGGTAACGGCTTTGTTTACGTCCGCGGCCTGGGCGATCGTTATTCATCAGCGCTGCTGAACGGGTCGCCGCTGCCGTCGCCCGAGCCGCTGCGCCGCTCCGTCCCGCTCGACATTTTCCCGACATCGATCGTCGGGTCCGCGCTTATCCAGAAAAGCTATTCGGCCAATTATTCGGGCGAATTCGGCGGCGGCGTAATCAATCTGACCACCAAGGCAGTCCCCAAGGAGAGCTTTCTCCAGGTCGGCGGCAGCGTTGGCTATGATTCGGTGACGACTGCCCAGTTCGGCTATGTCTATGACGGCGGCAGCCGCGATGTTTTTGGCTATGATGACGGAACGCGCACGGTCCCGACCTTTATCCGCCAGGCGGCGGTTGGCGGCACCGGCCTGATCCCATCGGCGCAAGTCGCGCAGCTCTCCGGCGCGCAAACCTCCCTGCTGCAGAGCAATACCGATATTCCGGTCAATTATTCGGGTGATGTCAGCTTCGGCCATGCGCTCGACGTTGGGACGACACGGCTCGGCATCGTCGGGTCTGCGAGCTGGGGCAATAATTTCCGGACCCGCGACATTTCGCAACAGGACGCTGTCGAGCAGACCGGTAACGTTCGCAACGATTTCCGCACGGTCATTACCGACAATCGCGTTGTCGTGAATGCGCTGCTGGGCCTGGGCCTGGAATTTGGCGATCACAAGCTTCGCTTCACCAACATCTATATCCATGACACCGACAAGCAGGC
>JBBQHG010000165.1:0-6153 GCA_038323755.1 Sphingomonadales bacterium | reverse complement strand
CAATGGCGGCTGAAGCACCAGCAGCGAAAGCCGAAATCGAGGATCCCGTCGAGACGCAGACGGCACCGGCGGCGATCGACGATGCAATGGTGGAGGCGCCCCTTATCGAGCACGAATCCGTCGAGTCGGCGAGCGTCGATTCCGGGGAGCCGCACGCCATCCACGAACAACCTGAAACGCTGGAATCCATACCGGCTGCGACAGAAATCGTTACCCACCCTGATATTCTGCCCCAAGTCGAGACAGTCGGGGGCGAAGCTATTCAGGCTGCAGCGTTGGTTGCGCCCGCGATGGAGCATGCGCCGGCGCCAATGGTTGAGCATGCTGCTGAGGATGCCGTCGAGCACATCCCGGAAGCCGCAGCGGAGCACATCCCAGAGGCCGTGGTCGAGCATGTACCAGAAGCTGTGGTCGAACATGCGCCAGAGCCATTGGTCGAGCCTGTCCATCATGTACCCACCGAGCCTCAGGCTGAAACTGTGGCCGAGCCTGTCGAAGCCCTGCATGAACATCATGCACCGATCGCCATTGCCGCGGCAGATGAGTCACATCACGAGTTATCGAAAATTCGCGGTATCGACGCAGACCTGGCCGGCCGACTGGACATACTGGGGATTCACCGTGTCCAGGATATCGAGCGGCTCAGCGCCGAGGATGAAAAGGCGATCGAGATCCAGCTCGGTCTGGTTCCCGGGCATATCGCCAGTGAGCAATGGCGCCTGCAGGCAGCATTGCTCGGATCGGGCGAAGATGGCGAAGCCGTCGCTCATCACGAAGTGGCGGAAGCGGTCTAGCTCTAGTTCGATACCCGGCAGCTGGATTGGCGGCGGTCGTGATCGATCATCGTCACAGGACGATTGCGATCAATCAGGATGCGGATCAGTGCCACCCCGCGACGCCCCTCAGGCTCCACCGCCTCATAGCCGGCAGGTGCAGGCTGACCGGGCTTGACCAGCGCAATATGCATTGCCTGCCCATCGGTGTCCCGATTATTGCGGACAAAGGCGGCATTGGTCACGCTATCGAACACGGACAGCGACCAGTAAGGCGCGGCCACCGGCATCACGTCGATCAGCACAGGGCCAATGCTCACATCATAGGGACAACTGGAATAGAGCAGATCGGGACTTGGCCTGACGATCGCGCGCGATTTCGCGGTCACGATCGGTGCGTGCGTCATCCGGTTCATGCCGCCGACGCTCGCAACACGGCGCACGGCAACGGCCATCAGCGCGCGCGGCATGAGCGCGAGCGTTGCATGCCAGGTGAGCAAGGCGCAAAACAGCCCGAGCGCAATCGGGGCAAACCAGCGCTTCATGCGCAACCTGCCTGGGTAATGCGCGGCAAGGCTGCCCGGCTGAAATCGCCCTTGCCGCCATCGGCGGGAAGATAGGCCCGCAAGGTCAGCTCAAACCGGTCTGCGGCCCCTGTTGGTATCCAATGTCCTGGTTGTTGATCGGGCGAGACAGCAACCGTCCAGCGGGCCTGTTCGGCGGCGGGCAGGGAAACACTGCCTATTGAATAGATGCCAGCGCGGTTGGGGACGAGATAACCCGCCCGGTCGTACAGCGTGAGACTCCACCATTTGGAGGCGAGCGCTCCGCCCGTAATGCGGTATCTGCAATGGCCATCGAGCGGGCGACCGGCATCATCGGTCGCAGCGGTATAATAGCGCGCCTCCTGCGCCGGCAGCGCGAGCAGCCCGCGCAAGGCGACCACGGCGCGGGTATAGGCACTCGCGTCCGCCGTCCCGAAATCGCGGCCGGTTACCCATGGGCCAATCGCGCTCTGCATGCCGAGCGATCCGGCGCGAACGCTCCAGACCGCGGTCGATCCGCCGATCACGATCCCCAGGACGCCGCCGATCAACAGGCGTGTCCAGCTTCCCATCCGCATCCCTCGTTTCTTGTTCTGGCGGCAAGCTGCGCGATTATCGCGCGTTCTTCAATGCCGCCTGTGCCGCCGCCAGTCTCGCGATGGGAACCCGGTAGGGGGAGGCCGAGACGTAATCGAGGCCGACGGTTTCGCAAAAGGCGATGCTGGCCGGGTCTCCGCCATGCTCGCCGCATATGCCCAGCTTTATATCGGGCCGGGTCGCGCGACCACGCTCTGCTGCGATCTCGATCAGTTCGCCCACCCCTTCGACGTCCAGGCTCACGAATGGATCGGTCGCATAGATGCCCTTGTCGACATAGGTCGTGAGGAAACGCCCCGCATCATCGCGGCTGACGCCAAGCGCGGTCTGCGTCAGATCGTTGGTGCCGAACGAGAAGAACTCACCGACCTCGGCAATTGCCCCGGCCCGCAGCGCGGCGCGCGGCAGCTCGATCATTGTGCCGACGAGATAATCGAGCGTGCGGCCGCGCTCTGCAAACACTGCCTTGGCCTGCGCATCAACCACCGCCTTCATTAGCTCAAGCTCGCGGCGGGTGGCGACAAGCGGGATCATCACTTCGGGGATTGGTGCCGCGCCTGATTTGTCGGCGACATCGCACGCCGCCTCAAAAATGGCGCGCGCCTGCATCTCGTAGATTTCGGGATAGGTCACGCCGAGCCGGCAGCCGCGATGGCCGAGCATGGGGTTGAACTCGTGCAGCTCAGCGGCACGACGGCGCAGCGCCTCAATGCCGATGCCGGTCGCCTCAGCCACATCGGCGAACTCGCTTTCCTCATGCGGCAGAAATTCGTGCAGCGGCGGATCGAGCAGCCGGATCGTCACGGGCAGGCCGACCATCACCTCGAAAATCTCGGTGAAATCGGCGCGCTGTTCGGGCAGCAGCTTGGCGAGCGCTACCCGCCTGCCCGCTTCGCTATCGGCCAGGATCATCTGGCGGACCGCGGTGATGCGCTTGGCGTCGAAGAACATATGCTCGGTCCGGCACAGCCCCACCCCTTCCGCGCCGAATTCGCGCGCGGTGCGGCAGTCGAGCGGGGTTTCGGCATTGGCGCGGACCTTCATCCGCCGGACCGTGTCGGCCCAGCCCATCAGCACGCCGAAATCACCCGCGAGCACCGGCTGCACGGTCGGCACCGCGCCGAACATCACTTCGCCCGATGCGCCGTCGATGGTGATGATGTCGCCTTCCTTCACCTCGCGCCCGGCGACGCGCATCATCCGCGCCTTGGCGTCGATCGAGACGGTGCCCGCGCCCGAGACGCAGGGTCGACCCATGCCGCGCGCGACCACTGCTGCATGGCTGGTCATGCCACCGCGCGCGGTGAGGATGCCCTTGGCGGCGTGCATGCCGTGAATGTCTTCGGGTGAGGTTTCGGTGCGGATCAGGATCACCGATTCGCCAAGCTCCGCGCGGCTCTGCGCGGTCTCGCTGTCGAACACCGCAACGCCCGATGCCGCACCGGGCGACGCGGGCAGCCCGCGCGTCAACACGTCGCGCACCGCCTTGGGATCAAGCGTCGGGTGGAGCAGCTGATCGAGCGCGGCGGGGTCGACGCGGGCGACTGCCTCTTCCTGCGTGATCAGCCCTTCATTGGCCATATCGACCGCGATCTTGAGCGCAGCCGACGCGGTGCGCTTGCCCGAGCGGGTCTGCAGCATCCAGAGCTTGCCGCGCTCCACCGTAAATTCGATGTCCTGCATGTCGCGGTAATGCACCTCGAGCAGGTCGAACACCTTGGCCAGCTCGGCATAGGTTTCGGGCATCGCCTCTTCCATGCTGAGCGGCTTGGCGCCCGCTGCCTCGCGTGCGGCGAGGGTGAGATACTGCGGGGTGCGGATGCCGGCGACGACATCTTCGCCCTGGGCATTGATGAGGAATTCGCCATAATAGGCGCGGTCGCCCTTGGCGGGATCGCGGGTGAAGGCGACGCCGGTGGCCGAGGTTTCGCCCATATTGCCGAACACCATCGCCTGGACATTGACTGCGGTGCCCCAGTCGTGGGGGATCGAGTTCAACCGGCGATAGACCTTGGCCCGCTCCGACTGCCACGAGCCGAACACTGCGCCGATCGCGCCCCAGAGCTGGTCATGCACATCCTGCGGAAAGGGCTTGCCCCAGAGCCGCTCGACGATCGTCTTATATTCGGCGACCAGCGCCTGCCAGTCCTGTGCCGACATGTCGGTGTCGAGGAAATAACCCTGGTCTTCCTTGGCGATCTCCAGCGCATCCTCGAACGCGTCGTGATCGAGCTCAAGCACCACATCGGAATACATCTGGATGAAACGGCGATAGCTGTCCCACGCAAAGCGCGCATCGCCGCTGATCTCGGCGAGCCCGGCGACCGTCGCGTCGTTGAGGCCGAGGTTGAGCACGGTATCCATCATCCCCGGCATCGACACGCGCGCGCCCGAGCGGACCGAGACCAACAGGGGATTGGCGGGATCGCCGAACGCCTTGCCGGTGACGCCCTCGATATGCGCCAGACCAGCGGCAACTTCGGCCCTTAAACCGTCCGAAAAGGCCTGACCTTCGTCGAGATAGCGCGTGCACATCTCGGTACTGATCGTGAAACCGGGGGGCACCGGCAGGCCGATCGAGGCCATGCCATCAAGGTTCGCACCCTTGCCGCCGAGCAGCTCCTTGCTGAGGCCGTGGCCGTCAGAAACACCGCCGCCGAAGCGATAGACATACTTGGTCATTGGGTCGGTCCCTGTGGGGGCAGGCTGGCGCGCGGGGTGGCGCCGATTGCCGAAGTTGTCGAAGTTGCGGGAAGTCGCATATATTCGCTCATCCCTCGATCCGAGAGAAATCAGCGACGCTTTGGACGGCATCGCGGACGCGCGCGAGCAGGGCGAGCCGCGCGGTGCGCTTGTCAGCGTCCGGGTCGTTCACGATCACATTTTCAAAGAACGCATCGATCGGCGCGCGGAGGCTGGCAAGCGCCGCCATTGCACCTTCGAAATCCTCGCGATCGACAGCGGCAGCGGCGAGCGGGCCGGCCGAATCGAGCGCGGTGATGAGTGCATCTTCCGCAGGATCGGGGGTGTAGGAAAGTGTTTTCTTTGCCGCTGGAGCAACACCGTCAGCCACATCGTCGCCCCGGCCCCCGAGCCGCGGCCCCGCTTCTGCTTCGGGCGTCGATGAGCGGGACCCCGGATCAAGTCCGGGGTGACGGGTGCTTTGCGTGAGGGTTTCGTACCCCTCCTTCTTCAGGATATTCGCTGCGCGCTTGTAGCCGGCGAGCAGGTTCGCGCCGTCTGCGGTGCCGATGAACGCCTGCAACGCATGGACGCGGGCGAGCAGGCGGACGAGATCATCCTCGCCGCCGAGCGCGAACACCGCGTCGATCAGGTCGTGGCGGACGCCGGCTTCGCGTTGTTGGACTTTGAGGCGGTCGGCGAAGAAATCGAGGACGCTACCAGTAATCTCTTCGACTTCTCCCATTGGCCCAAGTCCGTCGACGAACGCCGAGGCTGTCGGCGAGCCAAGGACTTCGAAAAGCGACTCGTCGAAGGCTACGTGGCCTAAGGCAGTGGCAGGAACCTGGGCAGCGAGATCAGATAGCTGTTGAATAATTTCGAGCCGCGCTTCTCCCTCTGAAACAAGCGACCTAGCCTCGTTCACTGTGAGCTCAACGTAACTGAGAATTGAGCGAGCAACTGTCGCCTCAACTGACAGGCGAAGTTCGTTACGCACAACCAGATAAATTACTCCGATTGCCGACCGCCGCAAAGCGAACGGGTCTTTTGAACCGGTAGGCTTCAACCCGGCACCAAAAAAACCAACGATACCGTCAAGCTTATCCGCCAGACTAACCGCCACCGTCACAGGGTCGGTCGGCACCTCGTCACCCTGCCCGATCGGCTTGTAGTGATCGCGGATCGCGGCGGCGACGCGGGGGTCTTCGCCTTGGGCGGCGGCGTAATAGCCGCCCATCACGCCTTGCAGCTCGGGGAATTCGCCGACCATACCGGTGACGAGATCGGCCTTGCAGAGGCGCGCGGCGCGTTCGGCGAGGTTTGCTAATTCCTCCCCGGCACGGAGCAACAGGTCGGATCGTCCCCCGGACGATCCTTGACCATGCGGCGCATGGTCAACCTGTCGCTGGGGACCATTTGCCTCTTCCGGCAAATGGTGGAGGGGGTTCTCCGCTGGCGAGGGCGTCGCTTGTGGCGCGGGCCGGGCCCCACCACCGGCACAAAACGGGGGGCCCCCCCCCCCAGACGGGGGGGGGTGTTTAAAGAAACCACTAACA
>JBBQHG010000164.1:0-6193 GCA_038323755.1 Sphingomonadales bacterium | reverse complement strand
CACCCCGGCCAGGCTGCCATAGGTGAGATCATAATTGGTGAGCGTGGACAGCAAGCGCGGCAGCAAAGCGGTCACCAACAGCCACCAGCTGGCAGTGAAAAAGGCACCCGGCCATTTCGGATAGCGCCGATCACGATATTGCCGCGGGGTTAGTGAATAGAACACGATGTAGAGGGCGACATAGAGCGCGATGGCCGGCGCGATGCGTGACCAGGAGACGATCGTCATCGCGCCCGTCGCAAAGGGAGTCACCTGAGCCATGAACTGCTCGACCGCGATGAGTGCGACCTGGAAGCTGAAGGCGACGAGCGTCAGGATCAGCGCGGCGAGAATCAGCGCGATCGACCACAGCCGATAATGCCAGAAGGGCCGCACCGATTTGACGCCATAAGCGCGGCGAAGGATGTCGCGGATCGTCTCGATGAAACTGGCCGTGGTCCAAAGGCCGACCACCGCGCCGAACCAGAGCAGCGACCCTGACCTTGCGACGAGCACATCGGCGATCGGTGTCGACAACACCTTGGCGACGCTGGGCGGCACGGTATTGAGGAAGGCGTTGACGGTGCGCAGCCCCTCCCCCGTCCTGCCGAACAGCCGCGCCACCGCCGCAGCGGCGATAAAGAAGGGGAAGAGCGTCAGTAGCGACAGATAGGCCAGATTGCCGGCATGGACGAAGCCGTCGCTGAACACGCCGATCACGATCCGGCGCAGTACCTCTCGCACCGAGCTGCCGGGCCGAATGAAGGCGAAATGGCGATCGAGCCTGATCCGTCGCCGTTCGGGATGGCGGCGCCGCTCCTCGGGCGATTCGGGCGAAAAATCCTGCACTTGGCGATTAAATGTCCAGCTTGCCGCGCGGGTTCCATTTGTCTTTGGTCGCCCAGCCCTGAACGAATTCCACCAGCGCATCGTCATCGACCGGCAGATCGACCATCAGCGTCACCAATTGATCACCCCGGCCACCGGCTTTCTTGTGGAAGCCGCGCCCTTTGAGCCGCAGCACCTTGCCCGAACTCGATCCCTTGGGCACCGACAGCATCACCGCGCCTTCGACCGTTGGCACACGCACAGATGCGCCCAGCACAGCCTCGGCCAGGCTGATCGGCAGATCGAGCCGGACGTCATCCCCTGCGCGTTCGAAGAAGCGGTGCGGCTGGACGTCGATCGTCACGATGGCGTCGCCGGCCCCGCCGGGGCCGGGCTGACCCTTGCCAGCGAGCCGCATCTGCGTGCCGGTCTCGACGCCGGGGGGCAGTTTCAGGTCGATCGTCTTGCCGTCGCCGAGCGTGATGCGCTGGGGTGCCAGCGTGGCGGCATCGGCGAAGGGGACGACGAGGCGATAGGTGACGTTGGCGCCCTTGGGGGTTGGCCTGCGACCAAAGCCGCTGGAAAAACCACCGCCGCCAGCACCGCGCTTGCCGCCGAACAGCCCTTCGAAGATATCGCCGAGATCGCCCGAATCGCCGCCGCCGAAATCGAAATTGGGTGGGGCGCCGCCGGGCCCGGGGCGGAAGCCGCCAGCGCCGCCACCAGCGCCGGGATTGAAGCCAAAGGGCGAGGCAGGGTTGCCGTCACCGTCGATTTCGCCGCGATCGAAGCGCGCGCGCTTGTCCTTGTCGCTCAGCAGATCATAGGCATTGGTGACCTGGGAGAATTTCTCCGAAGCCTTGGGATTGTCCTTGTTGCGATCGGGGTGCAGCTCCTTGGCGAGCTTGCGATAGGCCTTTTTGATATCGGCTTCGCTGGCACCGCGGGCGACACCCAGGAGTTGATACGGATCGGCCATCGGGTTCCTGGTTTACAGTTTGGTTTACACCTATTTGGGGGATGCTGGCCCCAAGCGCAAACGCTGTGGTTGTTGGATTTGGCCAACAACCGTGATTTCGCTACTCGCAGGGCATCACATCGACGCTCACTTGCAGCTTCTGCGCGCCCGAGCCGAGCACGATGCCGTCGATCGGTGCGATTTCGGCATAGTCGCGGCCGATCGCCATGATGATATGATCGCCCGCCATCCAGATGCCGTTGGTGGGATCGACCCCGACCCAGCCCAGTACCTCGCCGCACCAGAGCAACACCCAGGCATGCGTTGCGTCTGCGCCCACCAGCCACTCCTGCCCCTCGGGCGGGATGGTGCGGATATAACCCGAGGCATAGGCGGCAGGCAGCCCGGCAGCGCGCAGACCGGTGATCATGATCTGCGCGAAATCCTGGCAGACACCGCCGCGCTTCATGAACGCTTCGCGCGGGGGGGTATCAACGAGCGTAGCGGTCGGATCGAAATCAAAATCCTGCTGGATACGGTGGGCGAGCGCGATTGCTGCCTCAAGCACCGGACGACCGGGGCTGAGATCCTGCGCGCAATAATCGGCGATATCGGCATCGAGCGGGATCAGCGGCGACGGGAAGAGATAGGCGCTTGGGCCCGCCGGTGAACCATCGCGGCTGAGCCGCGCGGCGTGCGCGACCTCTGCCAGCGTTGGATCGTCAGGCGCTGGCACGGGGATCAGCCGATCAACCGTGACGCGCGAGACGCTTTCGATGGTCAGATAGCGGACCGGGTCCTCCACCGTCAGCCGGACGACATTGGCGAGGCCGGCCTCGGCACGTGCTGGGGCGGTGCGGCCCGCAGGGCTGATCGTCAGCTGATAATTGTCGAGCGTCTGGCCGGACCAGACGATGGGCTTCAGCCGCAGGTTGCAGCGGGCAAAACGCACCTCGGCCCCATAATCGAAGCGCGTGGTGTGGCGAATATTGTAGATCATGCCAGCGTAAGGCCGCCCGCGCGCAGCGGTTCCCCCCCTTGCAGAAAATAGCGCCGGGCGACGGCTTCGGAAAGGCGGCACAAGCGTCGCTCGATCTCCCGCAAGCGCGCCTCATCGAGCGTTGCCGCGGTTGCGGTGGCGACGAGGGCAGCGAGCGCGGTTGCCTCTGTCTGCTGGGCTTCGGCCATGCCGTCATCCGACAGCACCGGCAACGCGCGCAGATGCTCGACGATCCGGTCCGCCTGGAACGCGATCGCGCGCGGGTTGCCAGGATCAAGCGCGACGAGATCGACCACCGGGCCGTGCGCCAGCCCGGTGAGATAGCGCTGGCGATAGCTGATCTGGCTATCCGCCACGTCGAGCAGCGTCGTCAGATCGTCCGCTGTCGCGCTGGCACAGCCAAAGATCCGCACAGCGCGCGCCACTGCCTGGGCACGCTCGATACGGCGACCAAGATCGTGGAAACGCCACGCATCGGTGCGGCCCATATGCTCGGTGGAGAGCCCGGCGAGCGCGGCAAAGCGGCGTTGCAGCGACCCGGCGCGATCAAGCAGCGCGCCGCCACTCGGGGCGGGCGCATCGAGCAGGCGGGTCATATCCGCCGACAGCCGGTCGCGCGACCCCGCGCCGATCGCCCGCGCGCTGCGCATGATTGCGCGCACGCTGTTCCAGCCGCCCTCCCCCGATTCCATCGCGGTACGGGCAAAGGCGATCAAATCGGCGCGGCGCAGGCTGGGCGGGCGCGGTGCGCCGCCATCTTCGACGATGATGCCGACCAGCCGCGCAATCGTTTCTGGCGCGAGTGCGGCACCGGCATCAGCGGTGATCGAGTTGCCGAGCATGACCCGGATCAGGCCGAGCAACGCCTCTCCCCGCTCAAGATAGCGACCGAGCCAGAAGAAATTATCGGCCACGCGGCTGGGCAGCGTGCCGGGGTTGCGGCGAATCTGGATGACGGTAGCGTCTGGCAGCAGCGACACCGGCGCGACGGGCGTGCCGCCGTGGATCGCGACATCGGCGGACCAGCTCCCCTCGCCGATCATCGATGCGTGCGGATCGGGATGCTCGCCGATGCGGGCAAAGCCGCCGGGCATCACCGTCCAGCCGCCATCGGCGCCGCGCGCGGCGAACACGCGCAGGGTGAAGGGGCGCGGCACCAGACGGTCCTCGGTCACCACTGGCATGGTCGACAGCCGGACATTTTCAACGCCGACATAATCCTGCGGGCGGCGGTCCATATCCTCCAGCAGCGCGGCACGGGCGGCGGCATCGAGATCGGCGACCATCACCGGCTTGCCCTGCGGCAGGCCAAGCGGGGCGGCGACAAAGGCGGGGGCGACCAACAGCGTATCAAGATGCGCGGCGACATGCGCCTGAGCCCCGTCCTGCCCGCACCACCAGGTGGCGATGTTGGGAATCTTGAGCGGTTCGCCCAGCAATTCCTCTGCCAGACGCGGCATGAACGCCTCGAACGCCGGACTCTCAAGCACAGCCGAGCCCGGCGCATTGGCAACGACGACATTGCCCGCTGCCATCGCATCGATCAGCCCGGCGACGCCGATGGTGGAATGCGAATCGAAGGCAAGCGGATCGAGCAGGCGGGGATCCACCCGGCGCCACAGTGCATCGACGCGCTTCAGCCCGGCGATGGTACGGATATACAGCTTGTCCTCAAGCACCGCGAGATCGGCACCCTCAACCAGGAGCAGGCCGAGATAGCGCGCGAGATGCGCCTGTTCGGTATAACTCGGGTTGTAGCGGCCCGGCGTCAGCAGGCCGATGCGCGGATCGGTGCGGCGGCAGGCGGCGGCGAGGCCAGCGCGGAAGGCGGCGAAGAAGGGCGCGTGACGCTGGATATTAAGCCGTGCCTGCAGGCCCCCCAGCGTGCGCGAAATCGCCAGCCGATTTTCCAGCGCATAGCCGGCACCTGCGGGGGCGCGGAGATGATCGGCCAGCACGCGCCATTCGCCATCGGGCCCACGCCCCAGATCGAATGCCACGAAATGCAGGTGATGCCCGCCCGGTGGCGGCAAGCCGACCAATGGGCGCAGGAAGAACGGGCTGCCATTGACGAGCGCAGCGGGAATGGAGCCGCCTGCGGTGAGCTGGCCGACCCCGTAGAGATCGGCAAGGATCATCTCCATCAGCACCGCGCGCTGGCCGACGCCCTCGGCGATATGCGCCCATTCCGCCTCGCCGATCAGCAGCGGGACGGGCGAAACCGGCCAGGGCCGTTCCTCGCTTTCGCCAATGATGCGGAAACCCGTGCCGATATCCTCGGCCTGGCGCTGGACGCGTTCGCGGGCATGGGCGAGATCATCACCGACGGCGCCGGCCATTTCCTCCAGCATGGTCTGCCAGGCATCATCGCCCGTGCACATCATGTCGCCTGTGCGGCTGTCGCGGCAATAATCAGCGATCCAGCGCGCGGCGTGGGTGGCGGGATCGATCAATTCGGAGGATGCGGTTGCCATCAGCGCGGCAACTGCCTGTTTGCGTGCGACCAAATGCCCGATGCTGTCGCCACTATCGTCCCCTGGAAAGCCCGGCGCCATGGACACCACAATCAATGCTGCTGTGCAACAGCCAAGCGGTGGGCGAGGCAACGCTTTGCCCCCGATCAGGTGCCGCTTCGAAGGTGACGCGCCCGATTGCAGGCGGTAAGGCAGCCGCATGGCCACCGATCCCTTCTCCCTGTTCGACGCCTGGTATGCCGAAGCGCGCACCAGTGAAATCAACGATTCGAACGCGATGGCGCTTGCCACCAGCGATGCGGACGGGCGGCTGGGCGTGCGGATGGTGCTGCTGAAAGGGCATGGGCCCGACGGTTTTGTTTTCTACACCAATCAGGAAGGACGAAAGGCTGCCGATCTGGCGGCGAACCCGCAGGCGGCGCTACTGTTCCACTGGAAATCGCTGCGCCGGCAAATTCGGATCGAGGGACCGGTATCGACGGTGAGCGATGCCGAGGCCGATGCCTATTTCGCCACACGCGGCCGCGATTCGCAGCTGGGAGCCTGGGCGTCCGACCAATCGCGCCCGCTCGACAGCCGGGCGACCTTTGAGGACCGGTTTGCGACGATGGCGGCGCGATTCGAGGGCGGCCCGGTGCCGCGCCCGCCGCATTGGTCAGGCTACCGCGTGGCGCCGCTGCGGATCGAATTCTGGCAGGACCGCGAACACCGGCTGCACGAACGCCGCCTGTTCACGCGGACCAGTGAGGGCTGGACCGAAGGGATGCTGTATCCATGAGCGGCGACCATGGCGACCATAACCACCACCATGCCCGCGCGCTCCACCATCATGCGCACGGATCGCTGACGACGCGCGCGGCGATTGCGAGCGTGGCGACAGCGACGCTGCTGATGGGGGTGAAGGGCTATGCCGCCTGGCATACCGGATCAGTGGCGATGCTGGGGTCGCTTGCC